>NZ_JAAAFU010000025.1:142743-213904 GCF_019352905.1 Pseudomonas sp. Xaverov 83
AGCATGTTTGCGCCGATCTTCGGCTCGTTTACCCAAAGTGCCTTTGCCCAGAACGTCGGGCTAGTGGCCGTTACCGGGGTCAAGAGCCGCTACGTAGTTGCCACCGGCGGGATATTCCTGGTGATCCTCGGGCTGCTGCCGTTCATGGGGCGGGTGATTGCGGCAGTGCCGACTTCAGTGCTGGGCGGGGCCGGGATCGTGCTGTTCGGCACCGTGGCTGCCAGTGGTATCCGGACCTTGTCCAAGGTTGATTACCGCAACAACATGAACCTGATCATCGTCGCCACTTCCATCGGTTTTGGCATGATCCCGATTGCGGCACCGAGTTTCTATGACCACTTCCCGAGCTGGTTCGCGACCATTTTCCATTCAGGGATCAGTTCGTCGGCGATCATGGCGATCCTGTTGAACCTGGCGTTCAACCACTTCACCACCGGCAACTCGGACCAGCAGTCGGTGTTTGTTGCGGGGACTGAGCGCAGCCTGTGCTTCCAGGATGTGGCGGCGTTGCGGGACGGGGATTACTTCAGCGGCGGCAAGTTGTTTGATGCCGAGGGCAAGGAGATTCCGTTGCTGGCAGAAGTGCCGAAGAAAGCGGTGGTGCAGGGCAGAGCGCAGACCAGCGAGGTGTAACAGCCACAAAGAGTCCAATGTGGGAGCGGGCTTGCTCGCGAAGGCGGTGTGTCAGTCGCTAAATATGCTGACTGATCCACCGCCTTCGCGAGCAAGCCCGCTCCCACATTTTGATCTCAGCCAGTCTTGAGCGTTCTGTGGGGCACCGAGCAAGCCTCATCCAAAAACTGCACCACCGTCCCCATGCACGCCTGCCGCTCTTCAACATGGGGCATGTGGCTGGAGTCTTCGAACAGCGCCCAGCGCACGTCGGCAATCTCATCCAGGAACGGCTTGACCACCAGCGGCGTGGCCTCGTCATGGCGACCGGAAATCACCAGGGTCGGCACATTGACCTTCGACAGCCGGCCGATCACGTTCCAGTCTTTCAAGCTGCCAATCACATGGAATTCCGTCGGGCCGCTCATGGCGTGGTACACCGTCGGGTCCGAATCCACCTGGGCGAAGGTGCGGGCGACTTCTTCCGGCCATGGATTGACCCGGCATACGTGCTGGTCATAGAAAATCCGCGAGGCGGCCAGGTATTCAGGGTCTTGGTAGGTGCCGGCCTGTTCGTGCTTGAGCAGGGTCTCGTGCACGCCTTCTGGCAGCAGCTTGCGCAGGCGGTTGGCCTCGGCGACCCAGGTCCGCATGCAGGTCGGCGAGTTGGCCGGGATAAACGCACGCAGGCCCTTGGGTTGCAGGATGGCGTGTTCGCTGCCAAGCATGCCGCCCCAGGATTGCCCCAGGATTGCGTAGTTGTTGCTGATCTGCAGGTGGTCCAGCAGGTTGTCCAGTTCTTCCAGGAACAGGCCGACGGTCCAGAATGAAGGGTCTTTATCGGGCAAGTGCGTGGAACGGCCGTTGCCCAGTTGGTCGTAGTGAATGACCGCGTGGCCGCTGGCAGCCACGTCCTTGTAGGCGTCGACGTAATCATGGGTGCAGCCCGGGCCGCCATGGAGGATGACCAGTGGCGTGAGGCCGCTGTTCAGATTGCCGGTGACCCGATACCAGGTCTGGTAGTCGCGAAAAGCCGCATAGCCTTCGCGAATGGTGTCGATGAATTCCATTTCGTGCCCTGCCCTGAGGAAAAGTGATCAGGCACACGATAGTCGGCACAGAAAGTTTAAGTAACTAGCAAAACAGCTAGGTTTTGCCTTCGGATCAGTCTTCCAGCAACCGGTAATGGGTGGCGCGCACGACCGCTTGTACCCGGTTCTTGGCCCCCAGCTTATGCATGGCCGACGCCAGGTGCAGGGTGACAACGGCCAGGGAGCGGCTCAATTGCGTGGCGATTTCGGCGGCGGTCAGGCCGTCGGCGGCCCATTTCAGGCATTCGCGCTCACGCTTGGTCAGGCGGATATGCGGGTAGGAGCGCAGTTCCTTGCTGAACAGCGGGTAGGCCGCTTCCTGCAAGGCGTGGGTAATCAGGTTGAAATCCGACAGGGTCTGGCGAGCATCCTCCAGCACCGTGCTGGCCTTGCCGGTGCGCAGGCCGGTCAGTGAGGCGAAGCCGCCCCGGGGCAAATGGATCGGCACGCTGACGCCGCAGGTCATCTGCCGGTCGTGCAGGTAGCTGGAAACGGGGGCGTGGCAGGGGTCGATGATCTTTTGCAGTGCAGTGTCGGCCTTGGCCTCGTAGGACCAGACAAAGGGTGAAACCGTCGACAGCGCGAGGTGTTGCACCGGGTCGATCTGATAAAAACCGGAGCTGCACCACAAGCTGTACCAGTCTGGCGGCGTATTGCGCAGTTGCAGCACAGACGGGGTGATCAGTGCACCATTATGGTCAATGGGCACGGGGGTGTAGTCGTAGACCAGCGCATCAAAACCCAGGTCCTGGGCCAATACGAGGGTGTTGTCCATCTGTTCATCCAGGCTCCTGCCGGGGATGAGACGGTCATTAAAGGCAGTTAACCTGGCCAGCATCCGTTCTGCTCCCGAATTCGTTTGAATCTCGTCTTGCTGCAAGTAGAATGCCACGCCCCGGCGAAGGACTGCCAGACCAAACCTATAAGAATTACCAGGTTATGGACGCGCGGCATCCTCGGTAGTGTTGGCCTTTAAACGGCCACTATCCCCAGGGCCGGCACACAACAAGGAATGTATGCATGTGGCGTGAAATTGCCCCCGACCAGCGGTACAACGTGCAAGTCGATGGCCATAACCTCGTGGCCTACAGCTTTGGCGAAGGCGATGAAGTGTTGCTGTGCCTCAATGGCGGCCCGGGGCTGCCTTGCGACTACTTGCGCGACGCCCATGGCTGGCTCAAGGACAACGGCCTGCGAGTGGTTGCATTCGACCAGCTTGGCACCGGCGCATCAGCCAGACCGACCGATGTTTCGCTGTGGGAAATCAGCCGTTATGTCGAAGAAGTCGAGACGGTGCGCCAGGCCTTGGGCCTGGGGCGCGTGCACCTGCTGGGACATTCCTGGGGCGGATGGCTGGGCATCGAATACGCCATTCACTACCCCGACGAGCTGAAAAGCCTGATCCTGGAAAACACCGTCGGCGACATTCCGCACCTGTCACTGGAGCTGGAGCGCCTGCGCGGCGCCCTCGGTAGCGAGACCGTGGCGATGATGCAACGCCACGAAGCCATGGGCACCCTCGACCATCCGCAGTACCAGGCCGCCATCACCTTGCTCAACTACCGCCATGTCTGCCGCCTGGACGAGTGGCCGGCGCCGGTCCAGCGCTCCCTCGGCGACTGGAACATGGGGCCCTACGAAACCATGCAGGGCCCCAACGAATTCCTCTACATCGGTAACCTCAAGGACTGGAACCGCATCCCCGAGATGGCCGAATTCAAAATGCCGATACTGATCACCACCGGCCAGCACGACGAACTGACCCCGGCCTGCGCCATGCGTATGAAAAGTGCGGCCAGGCACGCTGAATTGCACGTGTTCCCCAACAGCAGCCATATGCCGTTTTACGAAGAGCCCCAGGCTTACTTCCCGGTGCTGCTGGACTTCCTTGCTCGTCACCGAGGCTGACGGATGAACCTGGCGCGTTACCGTTTTGTGCTGTCCCGGCCGCTGCAATTGCTGCCGGTGCTGTTTGGCATCAGCCTGATCACCTTTGTATTGGTGCGCTCGATTCCCGGCGACCCGGCGCGGGCGCTGCTGGGTTCGCGCAGCACCCCGGACGCCTTGCTGAAGATCCGCGCCCAGTACGGTCTCGACCAGCCACTGTGGCTGCAATATTTCTACTTCCTGAAAAACCTGCTCAAGGGCGACCTCGGCCAGTCCCTGCTGTACAAGGTCGACGCACTGAAACTGATCGTCACCCGCATCGAGCCGACCCTATTCCTGGTGCTCGGCAGCGTGCTGCTGGCGCTGTTGATCGCTGTGCCGCTGGCCACCGTGGCCGCGCGTAATAAAGGCGGATGGGCGGATAACCTGATCCGGCTGTTTACCACGGTCGGCCTGGGCATGCCGGCGTTCTGGCTGGGCCTGATGCTGATTCTGTTGCTCAGCGTGCAATGGGGCCTGTTCCCGGTCTCCGGGTATGGGCGCACCTGGCTGGACAAGGCACACCACATGGTTCTGCCGTGCCTGACCATCGCCCTGGCGCTATCGGCGGTGCTGGTGCGCAACCTGCGGGCGAGCATGTTGATGGAATTGCAGGCCGATCACGTCACCGCCGCCCGGGCCCGCGGCTTGTCGGAGGCGGCGGTGTTTCGTCGCCATGTGCTGCCCAACTCCCTGGTGCCGGCGGTCAACCTGCTGGCGGTGAACATTGGCTGGCTGATCAGCGGCACGGTGGTGATCGAAAGCCTGTTCGCGATTCCCGGCATCGGCCAGTTGCTGGTGCGCGGGATTTTCACCCGCGACTACATGGTGGTGCAGGGCGTGGCGATGGTGCTGGCCTGTGCCACCGTGCTGGTCAACTTTGTTGCCGATGTGGTGACGGTCGCGCTGGACCCGCGAGTGAAGATGCAATGAGCAGTCGCCCCTTGATTGCCCCGTGGCGCTTGCGCCTGCGCTTTGGTTTCCGCAATGGCCGGCTGACGGCGGCCTGGGGTCTGTTGATCCTCGTGACATGGTTGGCGCTGGCCGTGTTCGCCCCGTGGATCGCCCCGTTCGATCCAATTGCGCAAAACACCGACATCAGTTTGCTGGGCCCCAGCCTCGCCCATCCATTTGGCACGGACAACTACGGTCGAGACATTCTTTCGAGGGTGATCTGGGGCGCGCGCATCGACCTGCAACTGGCGGTGGTTGGGGTGATCTTCCCGTTCCTGATCGGCACCTTTGTTGGCGCGGTGTCCGGTTATATCGGCGGGCGTTTCGACAGCTTCTGCATGCGGGTGATCGACGTGATCCTCGCCTTTCCGTTCCTGGTGCTGATGCTGGCGATCATGGCCATTCTCGGCCCGGGCTTGAAAAGCTTCTATATCGCCATGGCGCTGGTGGGCTGGGTGTCCTACGCGCGGCTGATCCGCTCGCAGATCCTGGTGCTCAAGGAAAGCGACTTCGCCCTGGCCGCCAAAAGCCTGGGCTTTGGCCATGGGCGCATTCTGTTTCGGCATTTGTTGCCTAACGCGATGTTCGGCTCGATTGTGTTCTCGATGTCTGACGCGGTGCTGGTGCTGCTCAACGGTGCAGCCGTCAGCTACCTCGGCCTGGGCGTACAGCCGCCGACCGCCGAGTGGGGCACCATGGTTGCTGAAGGCCAGGCGTTTATCACCACCGCCTGGTGGATTTGCACCTTCCCGGGACTGGCCATCGTGACATTGGCCATGGGTTTCAGCCTGTTGGCCGATGGTGTGGCGCAAGTGCTGGGGGATCGCTCATGAGTCTTCTGCAAGTGCAGGACCTGAGTGTGATCGCCAACAACACCGGGCGCGATGTGACCCTGGTGGACCGGGTGTCCTTCGACTTGGCCGAAGGTGAAATCCTCGGTCTGGTGGGCGAAAGCGGTTCGGGCAAAACCATGGCTTGTCGCGGGCTGATGCGTTTGCTGCCGTCTCCGAGCCTGCGGGTGCAGGGCGGTTCGGTACGTTTGGCCGGCCAGGAGTTGCTCACGCTGGATGATGCCGGGATGCGTGCGGTGCGCGGCGGGCAACTGGGGATGATTTTCCAGAACCCCAGCAGCCACCTCGACCCGCTGATGCGCATTGGCGAGCAGATCGCCGAAGGCATCCGCCTGCATCAGGGCGCATCGAAAAAAGACGCGCGCTTGCAGGCCATCGAGGTGCTGCGCCAGGTTGGTATTCCCGATCCCCAGGTGCGAATCGACAACTATCCTCACGAGTTTTCCGGCGGCATGCGCCAGCGGGCGATGATCGCCGTGGCCTTGGGCTGTAATCCAAAAGTGCTGATCGCCGATGAGCCGACCACCGCCCTCGACGTGACTGTGCAGGCCCAGATCCTGCGCTTGTTGTTGGACCTGCGGGACCAGCGCGGCCTGTCGATCATCATGATCACTCACGACCTGGGCGTGGTGGCGCAAACCTGTGACTCCATCGCCGTGATGTACGCCGGCCGCTTGTGTGAGCACGGCAGCAAATACGAACTGCTGGCACATCCGCAACACCCGTACACCGCCGGCCTGATCGAGTGCCAGCCCGCCACCAGCAGTGGGCACGCCTTGTTGCGCACCATCGCCGGGCAGCCGCCGCTGCTCGATGCCTTGCCCAAGGGCTGTCGGTTCAACCCGCGTTGCCCGCAAGTCGGCAGCTTGTGCACCGAGCTGTTGCCGGAAGGCGCACGGGTTGCCTGCCACTATCCCCTGGGAGTTCGCCCATGACGTTGTTACAGGTGAATGACCTTGAAGTGCGTTTTGCCGCCGCTGGCAGTGGCCTGTTTGGCCTGAATAAACAGTGGGTGAGGGCGGTCAATGGGGTGTCGTTGACCCTGGCGGCCGGCGAAACCCTCGGGTTGGTGGGCGAGTCCGGCAGCGGGAAAAGCACTCTCGGGCGGGCGATCCTGCACCTGAATCCCATCAGCGCCGGGCAGGTGGTGTTTGATGGCATCGACATGGCCCACGCCGGGCCTGTCGACATCGCGCGTTTGCGGCACGAGACGGCGATGATCTTCCAGGATCCCTATGCGGCCCTGAACCCGCGTCTGACGGTCGGCGAAACCATCGCCGAAGTCCTGCGGGTGCAGCGCAAGGTGGCGTCAGAAAACATTCCACGCCGGGTCGACGAATTACTCGACCTCGTAGGCCTGCGCCCCGAACTCGCCAGCCGCAAGCCCGGCTCTCTCAGCGGCGGCCAGTGCCAGCGCGTCGGCATCGCCCGGGCGCTGGCGGTGGAGCCACGGCTGATCATCGCCGACGAATGCGTGGCTGCCCTGGATGTGTCGATCCAGGGCCAGATCATCAACCTGCTGCTGGAACTGCAACAGCGCATGAACCTGGCGATCCTGTTTATCGCCCACGACCTGGCCATCGTCCGCCGCCTGTGCGACCGGGTGGCGGTGATGTACCTGGGGAAAATCGTCGAGGAAGGTCCGGTGGAGGCGGTATTCACCACGCCGCGCCATCCCTACACCGCAGCGTTGATCCAGGCGATCCCGGAGATTGATCCGTACCGCCCACTGCCCAGCGAACCGTTGCCGGGCGAGCCGCCGAGCCCACTGAAGCTGCCCAATGGTTGCGCCTTTCACCCGCGTTGCCGGCATGCGCGAGCCGTGTGTGCCGAGGTATTGCCGCCGACTCACGTCGTGCAAACGCATCGGTACAGTTGCGTGCTTGAAGAACCTTTGCTTTGAACCCTTCCTGCCGATCATGAACAACCGCCGTTATAGACAAGGAGTTATGACATGCAATCCCGTCACTTGAAGTTGCTCGCCGCCGCCACACTCACCGCGTGGTCGCTGACCGCCGGTATCGCCCACGCGGCCGGTGTACTCACCATCGGTTGCCGCGAAGACAGCACCACCTTTGACCCGATCAAAAGCGCGCAGAACCGCGACACCTGGGTGTTCGCCAACGTCTACGACACCCTGGTGCGCGTGGACAACCTGGGCACCAAGATGGAACCGGGGCTGGCCGAAAGCTGGGACATTTCCAAGGACGGCCTGACGTACACCTTCAAACTGCGGGCCGCGAAGTTCTCGGATGGCTCGCCGATCACCGCTGACGACGCCGCGTTCAGCCTGTTGCGTATCCGCGACAACAAGGCCTCGCTGTGGAGCGACCCGTTCAGCCTGATCAACACCGCCAAGGCTGCTGACCCGCAGACGCTGGTCGTGACCTTGAAAACCCCGGCGGTCGCCTTCCTCTCGCAACTGGCTTCGCCGACGGTGTCGATCCTGTCGGAAAAAGCCATGACCAAGATGGGCGAAGACGCCTACTCGGAAAACCCGGTGACCTCAGGCGCATTTACCGTGGACGAGTGGCGCAAGGGCGATCGGGTGATCCTGAAGAAGAACCCGAACTTCTGGCAGGCCAGTAATGTGAGCCTGGATGGCGTGGAGTGGGTATCGGTCACCGACGACAACACGCGCATGCGCATGGTGCAGAACAACGAACTGGACACGGCGATCTTCGTCCCGTTTTCCCGGGTTGAAGAGCTGAAAAAAGACAAGAACGTGGTGGTCCACTCCGACCCGTCGACCCGTGAAGATCACCTGTTGATCAACCATGCCCACGGCCTGCTGGCCAAGCCGGAAGTGCGTCAGGCGCTGGACATGGCCATCGATAAACAATCGCTGGTTAAAACCGCCACCTTCGGCCAAGGCACCGTGGCCTATTCCTACATCCCAAAAGGCTCGCTGTACCACTACGCCAACAACCTGCAACGCCCGTATGACCCGACCGAAGCCAAGAAACTGCTGGCTGCGGCCGGTGCCCAGGACTTGAAGTTGAACTACGTGGTCAACGCCGGCAACGAAGCCGACGAGCAGATTGCGGTGATGATCAAGGATCAGTTGGCCAAGGTCGGCGTGACGGCCAACCTGCAAAAGGTCGATCCGACCCAAAGCTGGCAGATGCTGGTGGACGGCGAATACGATATTTCGGTGATGTACTGGACCAACGACATCCTCGACCCGGACCAGAAGACCACCTTCGTACTTGGCCACGACACCAACCAGAACTACATGACTCGCTACAAGAACGACAAGGTCAAGGACCTGGTGGCGGCCGCACGGATCGAGGCGGATCCGGTCAAGCGCGAGCAGATGTACGTCGACCTGCAGAAAATGGCGAAACAGGATGTGAACTGGATCGACCTGTACTACAGCCCGTACATCAACATCTCACGCAAGAACGTGAGCAACTTCCTGCAAAACCCGTTGGGGCGCTTCACCCTTGAGGAAGTGGTGAAGAACTAAGTTTTTAGCCGCACCACGAACCAATGTGGGAGCTGGCTTGCCTGCGATGCTGGCACCTCGGTGTTTCAGTTACACCGCGGTGATGCTATCGCAGGCAAGCCAGCTCCCACACAGACCGTGTCAGCTGTTATTGCGCGTCAAACGCCTGCCCATTGATGCCCGTACTGTCCGGCCCCATCAGGTACAGGTACACCGGCATGATTTCTTCCGGTGTCGGGTTATCGGTCGGGTTTTCCCCTGGATACGCCTGGGCCCGCATGCTGGTGCGGGTGGCGCCCGGGTTGATGCTGTTGGCACGTACCGGTGCAACGTTGTCCAGCTCGTCCGCCAGGGTTTGCATCAGGCCTTCGGTGGCAAACTTCGACACCCCGTACGCCCCCCAATAAGCCCGGCCCTTGCGGCCCACGCTGCTGGAAGTGAACACTACCGATGCATCCTGGGACAGCTTGAGCAGCGGCAATAGCGTGCTGGTCAGCATGAACATCGCGTTGACGTTCACGTGCATCACCCGCATGAAATTCTCACCGGACAACTGCTCGATGGGCGTGCGCGGGCCGATGATCGAAGCGTTGTGCAGCAGGCCGTCGAGGTGGCCGAATTCCTTTTCGATCATCGCTGCCAGCTCATCGTATTGATGGGGCAGGGCGGTCTCCAGGTTGAACGGGATCACCACCGGCTGTGGCTGGCCAGCGGCTTCGATTTCGTCATACACCTGGGCCAGGTTGGCTTCGGTCTTGCCCAGCAACAGCACGGTGGCGCCGTGGGCCGCATAGGTTTTTGCCGCTGCGGCACCGATTCCGCGACCGGCGCCGGTGACCAGGATGACCCGGCCCTTGAGCAGTTCTGGACGTGCGGAGTAATCAAACATAAACAACCTCGACAAAGTTCACAGAAAATCCATGTGATTGATTGCGGCTAAGGCTGGCTAAGGCTTCTGTGGCGAGGGAGCTTGCTCCCGTTCGACTGCGCAGCAGTCGCGAAAAGCGGGGCTGCTTCGCAACCCAACGGGAGCAAGCTCCCTCGCCACAACGTTGCATCAACCTCAGGCAGTCCCGATCAGCAGCTGCACAGCGCGCTATCCAGCACTTTGCGCAATTCCAGCGGGTGATCCACCACCACGTCGGCGCCCCAGTTGCGCGGGTTGTCGTCCGGGTGGATATAGCCGTAGGTGACCGCCGCGGTGCGGGTGCCGGCGTCGCGGCCCGATTCGATGTCCCGCAGGTCATCACCTACAAACAGCACGCTGGCCGGGTCCAGGTTGAGCATCTTGCACGCCAGGATCAACGGCTCCGGGTCCGGCTTGCTGTTCTTTACATGGTCCGGGCAGATCAGCAGCGCCGAGCGCTCCGCCAGGCCCAGTTGCTGCATGATCGGTTCGGCAAAGCGCAGTGGCTTGTTGGTGACCACGCCCCAGATCAGCTTGGATTTCTCGATATCCACCAGCAGCTCTTCCATGCCTTCGAACAGCTTGCTGTGAATCGCGCAGCCCTTGAGGTAACGCTCCAGGAATTCTTGGCGCAGCTCTTCAAAGCCTGGGGATTCGGGGTCCATGGAAAAGGTCACGGCGACCATCGCCCGGGCGCCGCCGGAGATTTCATCGCGGATGTGCTGGTCGTTCATCGGCGCCAGGCCGCGGTCAGCCCGCATGGCCTGGCAGATGGCGATAAAGTCCGGCGCGGTGTCCAGCAGGGTACCGTCCATGTCGAAAAGAACCGCTCGCAACTTCACAGGCTTACTCCTCGCGCAGGGTCTGGATCATGTAGTTGACGTCAACGTCGCTGGCCAGCTTGTAGTGCTTGGTCAGCGGGTTGTAGGTCAGGCCGATGATGTCCTTGACGGTCAGCCCGGCCTGGCGGCTCCAGGCACCCAGCTCGGAAGGGCGGATGAATTTCTTGAAGTCATGGGTGCCACGAGGCAGCAGCTTCATGATGTATTCGGCACCGATGATCGCGAACAGATAGGCCTTCGGATTGCGGTTGATGGTGGAGAAGAACACCTGGCCGCCGGGCTTGACCATGCGGAAGCAGGCACGGATCACCGAGGATGGGTCCGGTACGTGCTCGAGCATTTCCAGGCAGGTGACTACATCGAACTGCCCGGGCATCTCTTCGGCCAGCTCTTCGGCGGTGATCTGCCGGTATTCGACGCTCACGCCAGATTCCAGCTGATGCAACTGGGCCACGGCCAATGGCGCTTCGCCCATGTCGATACCCATCACGGTGGCGCCGCGCTGGGCCATGGATTCGCTGAGAATCCCGCCGCCGCAACCCACATCCAGTACCTTCTTGCCGGCCAGGTTGACGCGTTCGTCAATCCAGTTGACCCGCAGCGGGTTGATGTCGTGCAGGGGTTTGAACTCGCTTTCGCGGTCCCACCAGCGATGGGCGAGGGCTTCGAATTTGGCGATTTCAGCGTGGTCGACGTTGCTCATGGGGAATCCTCTAAATCTGATAAAACGTTTTGCCGGCCCTGGCATGCGCTGCCAGGGTTGGCGTTATTCGCTGTGTCCGCTGATGCGCTGGCCCCAGGCGATGGCCGTGGCGCACACCTGTTGTTCATCCAGGCGGGTCAGTTGCCGGTCGTCGAGCAATTGCTTGCCGCCGACCCAAAGGTGTTTCACACAATCGCGTCCGGTGGCATATATAAGCTGTGAGACCGGATCGTAGATCGGTTGTTGCGCCAGGCCCGACAGGTCGAAGGCCACGATATCCGCGGCCTTGCCGACTTCCAGCGAGCCGATTTCACTTTCCAGGCCCATGGCCCGGGCGCCGTTGAGGGTGGCCATGCGCAAGGCGCGGTGGGCATCCAGGGCGGTGGCCGAGCCGGCGACGGCCTTGGCCAGCAACGCGGCGGTGCGGGTTTCGCCCAGCAGGTCGAGGTCATTGTTACTGGCGGCGCCGTCGGTGCCTACTGCCACATTGACGCCGGCTTGCCACAGGCGTTCCACCGGGCAGAAGCCGCTGGCCAGTTTCAGGTTGGATTCCGGGCAGTGGATCACGCTGGTGTTACTTTCTACCAGCAAAGCCAGGTCGTCATCGCTGATTTGGGTCATGTGAACGGCCTGGAAGCGCGGCCCCAGCAAGCCCAGGCGGCCAAGCCGCGCCAGCGGGCGTTCACCGTGCTGTTCAACGGACTGCTGCACTTCGAAGGCGGTTTCATGCACGTGCATGTGGATCGAGGCGTCCAGCTCCTCGGCGATCATGCGGATTTTTTCCAGGTTTTCATCGCAGACGGTGTACGGCGCGTGGGGGCCGAAGGTGATTTTGATCCGTGGGTGATGCTTGAGGTCGCCGAACAGCTCGACGCCCTGGCGAATCGCCTCGTCGGCGTCAGCGGCACCGGGAATCGGGAAATCCAGGATCGGGATGGCGATTTGCGCACGGATGCCTGCGTTGTGCACGCGTTCACTGGCGACTTTCGGGAAGAAGTACATGTCCGAGAAACACGTGATACCGCCTTTGATCTGCTCGGCGATCGCCAGGTCAGTGCCGTCGCGCACGAAGGCTTCGTCGACCCACTTGGCCTCGGCGGGCCAGATGTGGTTTTCCAGCCAGGTCATCAGCGGCAGGTCGTCGGCCAGGCCGCGAAACAGCGTCATGGCCGCGTGGCCGTGGGCGTTGATCAGGCCGGGGCTGAGCAGCATGCCCGGCAGTTCGCGCACTTCGGTCGCTGCGAGCTTCAAGGCCGCAGCGCGTGGGCCGATAAACGCAATGCGTCCGTCACGAATGCCCAGGCCGTGCTCCTTGAGCACTACGCCGGCAGGCTCGACAGGTACCAGCCAGGTGGGCAGCAGCAATAAGTCGAGCGGGGCGGCAGTCGGTGTCATCGAGGGCAGTTTCCCAGGCATCTATAAAGAACGGCGAAGTATACCCGAGCGTCCTGGCTGGCGGATCGCTATAATCGGCGGCTTTTGTTCATGAGTGCGGGGTGAGGGATGCGCGATCGACTGTTGGCTGCGGAGAAAGTGAAGGCCATCGACTGGCGTGATGGCGCACTGTACCTGCTCGATCAGCGTGTTTTGCCATCTGCGCAAACCTGGGTCGCCTGTACCAGTGCGGCGCAAGTGGCCGAGGCCATTCGCTTGATGGTGGTGCGCGGTGCACCGGCCATTGGCATCAGTGCGGCGTATGGTCTGGTGCTGGCCGCCCGTGCTCACATCGCTGAGGGCGATGACTGGCAGGCCGCCTGGGAAGAGGACTACGCGCTGCTGGCGGATTCCCGTCCGACGGCGTCGAATCTTTTCTGGGCGATGAAGCGTATGCGCGATTGCCTCGATCGGCTCAAGAAACACGCCGACCCGCTGGCGGTACTCGAAGCCGAGGCGGTAGCAATTCACCAAAGCGACCGCGAAGCCAACCTGACCATGGCGCAACTGGGTGTGGAACTGATCCGCAAGCACCAGGGCAACGTCCAGGCGATTCTTACCCATGGCAATGCGGGCGCGCTGGCTACGGGCGGCGTGGGTACGGCCCTCGGCGTGATTCGCGGGGCGTTCCTGGAAGGCATGGTGGAGCGAGTCTATGCCAACGAAACCCGGCCCTGGCTGCAAGGCTCGCGGCTGACGGCCTGGGAGTTGGCCAATGAGGGCATCCCCGTCACCGTGAATGCCGATTCGGCCGGCGCGCATATTCTCAAGACCAAGGGCGTGACCTGGGTGATCGTCGGTGCCGACTGCATTGCGGCCAATGGTGACGTGGTCAGCAAGATCGGCACGTATCAGTTGGCGGTGTGCGCCATGCACCACGGCGTGCGCTTCATGGTGGTGGCAGCCAGCTCCACCATCGACCTGATGGCGGCCAGTGGTGATGACGTGCCGCTTGAAGAGCGCGACGCCCGGGAGCTGCTGGAAGTCGGCGGCACCCGTGTAGCCGCCGATGTAGACGCCTTCAATCCGGTATTTGACGTGACGCCAGCGGACCTGATTGATGTGATCGTCACTGAAAAAGGCATCGTCGAACGCCCGGACACGGCGAAGATGGCGCAATTGATGTGTCGTAAACGCCTGCATTAAGGCAATTCGCCTCCAAAAAACGTCCTGGATTCAGTTCTAAGCCCCTCTCGTCGCCGTCAAGCCTGTCATCCGTCAACTTACTATGCTCCATGCGCATCAGGGGGATAGGTGCGTGGCGGCGATTGTGATAACATCCGGCGGTTTCCAGGGTCACCCCAAGGGGTAACCTTTAATGCGCAGATCCGTGTCATAACTCGTTGATTTGTCGTAAGTCGTTGCCAGGCATCATGCCGGCAGCGGCGAGCTTCGTTCGTCCCATAGGATGTGACGAGGTTTCACCCGAAAAAGGAATCAGGCTTCTCATGGGCGAACTGGCCAAAGAAATCCTCCCGGTCAATATCGAAGACGAGCTGAAACAGTCCTACCTCGACTACGCGATGAGCGTAATTGTCGGTCGGGCACTGCCTGATGCGCGCGATGGCTTGAAGCCCGTGCACAGGCGTGTGCTGTTCGCGATGAGCGAGCTGGGTAACGACTGGAACAAGCCGTACAAGAAATCTGCCCGTGTTGTCGGTGACGTGATCGGTAAGTATCACCCTCACGGCGACACTGCGGTGTACGACACCATCGTTCGGATGGCCCAGCCGTTTTCCCTGCGCTACCTGCTGGTAGACGGCCAGGGTAACTTCGGTTCGGTCGACGGCGACAACGCTGCGGCCATGCGATACACCGAAGTGCGCATGACCAAGCTGGCGCACGAGCTGCTGGCTGACCTGCACAAGGAAACCGTGGACTGGGTGCCGAACTACGACGGCACCGAAATGATCCCGGCGGTCATGCCGACCCGTATTCCCAACCTGTTGGTCAACGGCTCCAGCGGTATCGCCGTGGGCATGGCCACCAACATCCCGCCACACAACCTCGGTGAAGTGATCGACGGTTGCCTGGCCCTCATCGACAACCCTGAGCTGACCGTCGATGAGCTGATGCAATACATCCCCGGCCCGGACTTCCCGACTGCCGCGATCATCAACGGTCGTGCCGGCATCATCGAAGCTTACCGTACCGGTCGTGGCCGCATTTACATGCGCGCCCGCTCGATCATCGAAGACATCGACAAGGTCGGTGGCCGTCAGCAGATCGTCATCACCGAACTGCCTTACCAGCTGAACAAGGCGCGTCTGATCGAGAAGATCGCCGAGCTGGTTAAAGAGAAGAAACTGGAAGGCATCACCGAACTGCGCGACGAGTCTGACAAAGACGGTATGCGCGTGGTGATCGAGCTGCGTCGTGGCGAAGTGCCTGAGGTGATCCTCAACAACCTCTACGCCCAAACCCAGCTGCAAAGCGTATTCGGTATCAACGTGGTAGCGCTGATCGACGGCCGCCCGCGCATCCTGAACCTCAAGGATCTGCTGGAAGCCTTCGTGCGTCACCGCCGCGAAGTGGTGACCCGCCGTACCGTGTTCGAACTGCGCAAGGCCCGTGAACGCGGCCACATCCTGGAAGGCCAGGCGGTTGCGTTGTCGAACATCGACCCGGTCATCGCCCTGATCAAGGCCTCGCCGACCCCGTCGGAAGCTAAAGAAGCCCTGATCAAGATGCCTTGGGAATCCAGCGCCGTAGTGGCGATGGTTGAACGTGCCGGTGCCGATTCGTGCCGTCCGGAGACCCTGGACCCACAATACGGCCTGCGCGACGGCAAATATTTCCTGTCGCCGGAACAGGCCCAGGCCATTCTGGAACTGCGTCTGCACCGTCTGACCGGCCTGGAACACGAGAAGCTGCTGGCCGAGTACCAGGAGATTCTCAACCAGATCGGCGAGCTGATCCGCATCCTCAACAGCGCCGTGCGCCTGATGGAAGTGATCCGCGAAGAACTGGAAGTGATTCGCGCCGAATACGGCGACGTGCGCCGCACCGAGATTCTCGATGCCCGTCTCGACCTGACCCTGGGTGACATGATCCCGGAAGAAGATCGCGTCGTGACCATCTCCCACGGTGGCTATGCCAAGACCCAGCCGTTGGCTGCGTACCAGGCCCAGCGCCGTGGCGGTAAAGGCAAATCGGCTACCGGCGTCAAGGATGAGGACTACATCGCTCACCTGCTGGTCGCCAACAGCCACACCACGCTGCTGCTGTTCTCCAGCAAGGGCAAGGTGTACTGGCTGAAAACCTACGAAATCCCGGAAGCGTCCCGCGCCGCCCGTGGTCGTCCGTTGGTCAACCTGCTGCCGCTGGACAGTGATGAATACATCACCACCATGCTGCCGGTGGACGAGTACACCGAAGGTCACTTCATCTTCATGGCCACTGCGAAAGGCACCGTGAAGAAGACCCCGCTGGAATCCTTCAGCCGTCAACGCAGCGTGGGCCTGATCGCCCTCGAACTGGACGAAGGCGACGTATTGATCAGCGCGGCCATCACCGATGGCGAGCGTGAAGTCATGCTGTTCTCCGATGGCGGCAAGGTCACGCGTTTCAAGGAATCCGACGTTCGCGCCATGGGCCGTACCGCCCGCGGTGTGCGCGGCATGCGTCTGCCGGAAGGGCAGAAGCTGATTTCGATGCTGATCCCGGAAGAAGGCAGCGAGATCCTCACTGCTTCCGAGCGCGGTTATGGCAAGCGCACCGCTATCAGCGAGTTCCCGGAGTACAAACGTGGTGGCCAGGGCGTTATCGCCATGGTCAGCAACGACCGCAATGGCCGTCTGGTCGGCGCGGTCCAGGTGCTCGACGGCGAGGAAATCATGCTGATTTCCGACCAGGGCACCCTGGTGCGTACCCGGGTTGATGAAGTGTCGAGCCTGGGGCGTAACACCCAGGGCGTGACCTTGATCAAGCTGGCCAAGGACGAAAAACTGGTCGGCCTCGAGCGTGTCCAGGAGCCATCGGAAGTGGAAGGCGAAGAGCTGGAAGGTGAAGAGGGGATTGCACTCGAGGGGCAAGTGATCGGCGATGCCGATGACGGCGTCGACGAGCCAACACTCGACGCTGCCGCAGACGAAGAAGAACCGCAGGAATAAGCGGACACACAGGGGGCGGATGAAGATTCGCCCCCTTGTTGTTTGTCCCTTTTGAAAATGTTGAAACCCCGAATTATTGCACCACCCCACCAGATCAGAGTGAGATTGGATGTGAGCAAGAGAGCCTATAACTTCTGTGCCGGTCCCGCGGCGCTTCCTGAAGCAGTCCTGCAGCGCGCGCAGGGTGAACTCCTCGACTGGCATGGAAAAGGCCTCTCCGTGATGGAAATGAGCCATCGCAGCGATGAGTTCGTGTCCATTGCCACCAAGGCCGAGCAGGATATGCGCGACTTGCTGGACATCCCGTCTGACTACAAAGTGTTGTTCCTGCAGGGTGGCGCGAGCCAGCAGTTTGCTCAGATCCCGCTGAACCTGCTGCCGGAAAGTGGCACTGCCGACTATATCGATACCGGTATCTGGGGGCAGAAGGCTATTGAAGAGGCGTCCCGTTACGGTCACGTCAATGTGGCGGGCACTGCCAAACCTTACGACTACTTCGCGATCCCCGGTCAGAACGAGTGGAAGCTCTCGAAAGACGCGGCGTACGTCCACTACGTAGCGAACGAAACCATCGGCGGCCTGGAATTCGACTGGGTGCCGGAAGTGGGCGATGTTCCGCTGGTATGCGACATGTCGTCGGACATCCTCTCGCGGCCTATCGATGTGTCCAAGTACGGCATGATCTACGCCGGTGCGCAGAAGAACATCGGCCCGAGCGGCATCCTGGTCAACATCATCCGTGAAGACCTGCTGGGGCGTGCGCGCTCGCTGTGCCCGACCATGCTCAACTACAAGGTCGCGGCCGATAACGGCTCGATGTACAACACCCCGCCGGCCTTCGCCTGGTACCTGTCGGGCCTGGTGTTCGAATGGCTGAAAGAGCAGGGCGGTGTGGCTGCCATGGGCAAGCTCAACGAAGAGAAGAAACGTACCTTGTACGACTTCATCGACAGTAGTGGCCTGTACAGCAACCCGATCAACCTGACCGATCGCTCGTGGATGAACGTGCCATTCCGTCTGGCTGACGACCGCCTGGACAAGCCATTCCTGGCCGGCGCCGACGAGCGCGGCCTGTTGAACCTCAAGGGCCACCGTTCGGTAGGTGGCATGCGCGCCTCCATCTATAACGCTGTCGATATCCACGCCGTCAAGGCGCTGGTGGCTTACATGGCAGAGTTCGAAAAGGAACACGGCTAATGTCTGAGCAAGAACTCAAGGCCCTGCGCGTACGCATTGATAGCCTGGACGAGAAAGTCCTGGAGCTGATCAGTGAGCGCGCACGGTGCGCCCAGGAAGTTGCACGGGTGAAAATGGCGTCCCTGGCTGAAGGCGAAGTGCCGGTGTTCTACCGGCCGGAGCGTGAAGCCCAGGTGCTCAAGCGCGTGATGGAACGCAACAAGGGCCCGTTGGGCAACGAAGAGATGGCGCGGTTGTTCCGTGAAATCATGTCTTCGTGCCTGGCGCTGGAACAGCCGCTGAAAGTGGCTTACCTGGGCCCTGAAGGCACCTTCACCCAGGCCGCGGCCATGAAGCACTTTGGCCACGCGGTGATCAGCAAGCCGATGGCTGCGATTGACGAAGTGTTCCGTGAAGTGGCCGCCGGGGCGGTGAATTTTGGCGTGGTGCCGGTGGAAAACTCCACCGAAGGTGCCGTCAACCACACCCTCGACAGTTTCCTTGAGCACGACATGGTGATCTGCGGCGAAGTTGAGCTGCGTATCCACCACCACCTGTTGGTGGGCGAAAGCACCAAGACCGACAGCATCAGCCGCATCTATTCCCACGCCCAGTCCCTGGCCCAGTGCCGCAAGTGGCTGGACGCGCACTACCCGAATGTGGAGCGCGTGGCGGTGTCCAGCAACGCCGAAGCGGCGAAGCGGGTCAAGGGTGAGTGGAATTCGGCGGCAATTGCGGGCGACATGGCCGCTGGCCTGTATGGCCTGACGCGCCTGGCTGAGAAAATCGAGGACCGCCCGGATAACTCCACGCGCTTCCTGATGATCGGCAGCCAGGAAGTGCCGCCGACCGGCGACGACAAGACGTCGATCATCGTTTCCATGAGCAACAAGCCTGGCGCGCTGCATGAGCTGCTGGTGCCGTTCCACGACAACGGGATTGACCTGACGCGAATCGAGACGCGTCCTTCGCGCAGCGGTAAATGGACTTATGTGTTCTTTATCGACTTCGTCGGCCATCACCGCGACCCACTGGTCAAGGGTGTGCTCGAGAAAATCAGTCAGGAAGCCGTGGCACTCAAGGTGCTGGGCTCTTACCCGAAAGCGGTTTTGTGAGGCTTTAACATGAGTGGCAACTTCCTCGCCCTGGCGCAGCCGGGCGTGCAACAACTGTCGCCTTACGTTCCGGGCAAGCCTGTGGACGAGTTGGCGCGTGAGTTGAATCTGGATCCGTCGAAGATCGTAAAGCTGGCCAGTAACGAAAACCCGATGGGCCCAAGCCCCAAGGTATTGGCTGCGATTCGTGACGCGCTGGCTGAGCTGACTCGGTATCCGGACGGGAACGGTTTTGAGCTCAAGTCCTTGTTGGCGGAAAAATGCCGCGTTGAGCTGAATCAGGTGACCTTGGGTAACGGCTCCAACGACATTCTGGAGCTGGTCGGCCGTGCCTATCTGGCGCCGGGCCTGAACGCTGTGTTCAGCGAGCATGCATTTGCGGTCTATCCGATCGTCACTCAGGCCGTTGGTGCCGAGGCGCGCGTGATTCCTGCGAAAGACTGGGGTCATGACCTGCAGGGCATGCTGGCGGCCATCGATGAGCAGACCCGCGTCGTGTTTATCGCCAACCCGAACAACCCGACCGGTACCTGGTTCAGCGCCGAGGTGCTGGACAACTTCTTGCAAGACGTGCCGGAGCACGTGCTGGTGGTGCTGGACGAGGCTTACATCGAGTACGCCGAAGGCAGCGACCTGCCGGACGGCCTGGACTTCCTCGCGGCTTATCCAAACCTGCTGGTCTCGCGTACGTTCTCCAAGGCCTACGGCCTGGCTTCGCTGCGGGTCGGCTATGGCCTGTCCACCCCGGTGGTGGCCGATGTGCTGAACCGCGTTCGCCAGCCATTCAACGTCAACAGCCTCGCGCTGGCAGCGGCTTGCGCTGCGGTGCAGGACGCTGAGTACCTGGAAGAAGGTCGTCGCCTCAACGAAAGCGGCATGCTGCAGTTGCAGGAAGGCTTCCGTGAGTTGGGCCTGGGTTGGATTCCTTCCAAGGGCAACTTCATTTGTGTCGACCTGGGTCAAGTGGCGGCGCCTGTGTTTCAGGGTCTGTTGCGTGAGGGCGTGATCGTGCGTCCGGTGGCCAATTACGGCATGCCGAACCACCTGCGCATCACCATCGGTCTGCCTGCCGAAAACAGCCGCTTCCTCGAGGCGCTGGCCAAGGTTCTGGCTCGTGGTTGATGTCACTGCATTGCAACCTGCTGTGCCTATGATCGGTCGTCTGGTGGTGGTCGGTCTGGGATTGATCGGCGGCTCCTTCGCCAAGGGCCTGCGGGAAAGCGGCCTGTGTGGCGAAGTGGTCGGTGTGGACCTGGACCCGCAATCGCGCAAGTTGGCGGTGGAGTTGGGCGTGGTGGACCGCTGTGAAGCGGACCTCGCGGTAGCCTGTCAGGGTGCGGATGTCATTCAGTTGGCGGTGCCGATCCTGGCCATGGAGAAGTTGCTGGCGCTGTTGGCCGGCATGGATCTGGGTCAGGCGATCCTGACCGACGTCGGCAGTGCCAAGGGCAATGTGGTGCGTGCGGCGCGGTTGGCCTTTGGTGGCATGCCTGCGCGGTTTGTGCCTGGGCATCCGATCGCCGGGTCCGAGCAGAGCGGCGTTGAGGCGTCCAATGCGCAGCTGTTCCGTCGTCATAAAGTGATTCTTACGCCGCTGGATGAAACCGATCCTGCGGCATTGGCCGTGGTTGATCGGCTCTGGCGCGAGCTGGGGGCGGATGTCGAGCATATGCAGGTCGAGCGCCACGATGAAGTGTTGGCGGCGACCAGTCACCTGCCGCATTTACTGGCGTTTGGCCTGGTGGATTCGCTGGCCAAGCGCAACGAGAACCTCGAGATTTTCCGTTACGCCGCCGGTGGTTTCCGCGACTTTACCCGGATCGCCGGCAGTGACCCGGTGATGTGGCACGACATCTTCCTCGCCAACCGCGATGCAGTGTTGCGCACGCTGGATACATTCCGCAGCGACCTCGACGCCTTGCGCGACGCGGTGGATGCGGGCGACGGGCATCAGTTGTTGGGCGTGTTCACCCGTGCGCGGGTGGCGCGGGAGCATTTCAGCAAGATTCTGGCGCGTCGGGCTTACATGGATGCGGCTGCAAGTGCGGATGACCTGGTGTTTCTCGCCAACCCCGGTGGCCGCTTGAGCGGGCAGATTCGGGTGCCTGGGGATAAGTCGATCTCCCATCGCTCGATCATGCTCGGCTCCCTGGCGAACGGTGTCACCGAGGTAGAGGGTTTCTTGGAGGGTGAAGATGCCCTGGCGACCTTGCAGGCGTTTCGCGACATGGGTGTAGTGATTGAAGGCCCGCACCATGGGCGCGTCACCATTCACGGGGTTGGCCTGCATGGCTTGAAGTCGGCGCCAGGTCCGATCTATCTCGGTAACTCCGGCACCTCCATGCGGCTGTTGTCCGGTTTGCTGGCGGCTCAGAGCTTTGACAGTGTGTTGACGGGTGATGCCTCGCTGTCCAAGCGTCCGATGAATCGCGTGGCCAAGCCATTGCGCGAAATGGGCGCGGTGATCGAGACCGGACCGGAAGGGCGCCCACCGCTGACGATTCGCGGTGGCCAGGCACTTAAGGGGCTGACCTACGCATTGCCAATGGCCAGTGCTCAGGTTAAATCCTGCCTGTTGCTGGCTGGGTTGTATGCGGAGGGTAAAACCTCGATTACCGAGCCGGCGCCGACCCGTGACCATACCGAGCGGATGTTGCGTGGGTTTGGTTATCCGGTGGAGGTGGCGGGTGCTACGGCTTCGGTCGAGTCTGGTCACACGCTGACCGCAAC
The DNA here is from genome assembly GCF_019352905.1 of Pseudomonas sp. Xaverov 83. NCBI lineage: Bacteria > Pseudomonadati > Pseudomonadota > Gammaproteobacteria > Pseudomonadales > Pseudomonadaceae > Pseudomonas > Pseudomonas sp. Xaverov 83. The sequence continues at coordinate 164,645 of NZ_JAAAFU010000025.1, forward strand.
GCATATCGAAGTGCCGGGGGATATTTCCTCCTCGGCGTTTTTCCTGGTGGCGGCGTCGATTGCCGAAGGCTCCGAGCTATTGCTTGAGCATGTGGGCATCAATCCGACCCGTACCGGGGTGATCGATATCCTGCGGCTGATGGGCGCGGATATCACCCTGGAAAACCAGCGGGAAGTAGGTGGCGAGCCGGTTGCTGATTTGCGTGTTCGTGCGGCGCCGTTGAAGGGGATCGAGATTCCCGAGGCGTTGGTTCCGCTGGCGATCGATGAATTTCCGGTGCTGTTCGTGGCTGCGGCATGCGCCGAAGGCCGAACGGTATTGCGCGGGGCGCAGGAGTTGCGGGTCAAGGAGTCCGATCGGATCCAGGTCATGGCCGACGGTCTGCTCGCCCTGGGCGTGAAGTGTGAACCGACACCTGATGGGATTATCATCGACGGTGGCGTGATAGGCGGCGGCGAAGTGCATGCCCATGGTGATCACCGGATTGCCATGGCCTTCAGCGTGGCCTCCCTGCGAGCGGCTGCGCCGATTCGTATCCATGACTGTGCCAACGTGGCTACGTCTTTTCCGAATTTTCTTACATTGTGTGCCCAAGTCGGCATCCGTGTTGCCCAAGAGGCTCAATTGTGAATATCAAAGCACCGGTGATTACCATCGACGGGCCAAGTGGCTCGGGCAAAGGCACGATCGCCGGCATCCTGGCCAAGCGCCTGGGCTGGTGCCTGCTGGACTCCGGGGCGCTGTACCGCTTGCTGGCGTTTGCTGCACGCAACCATGGCGTCGACCTGACCAACGAAGAATCGCTGAAGCTGCTGGCTGCGCATCTTGATGTGCAGTTCGTCGGGGCGACGGAAGGTCATCCTCAGCGCATCATCCTGGAAGGGGACGATGTGACCGATGACCTGCGTAACGAACAGGTCGGTTCCTGGGCTTCCCAGGTCGCTGCATTGCCGGCGGTGCGCGACGCTCTGCTGCAGCGCCAGCGGGCTTTTCAGGAGCCGCCGGGTCTGGTGGCCGATGGCCGCGACATGGGCACGGTGGTGTTTCCTGAGGCGCCGCTGAAGATTTTCCTGACTGCCAGTGCCGAGGAGCGGGCCCGCCGCCGTTACTTGCAGTTGAAGGGCAAAGTCGATGGTGTTAGTCTGTCGAGTCTGCTAGATGAGATCCGTGCACGCGATGAGCGTGATACCCAGCGTGCGGTAGCCCCGCTCAAGCCGGCGGCTGACGCCATACAGCTGGATTCCACGGAGTTGTCCATCGAGCAGGTGCTGGAACGCATCTTGAGTGAAATCGCCATTCGCGATATCGCCGGGTGACCAAGAAGGCCGCAGGGGACCAGTCATAGTCCTGTGGTGCTTCTTTTAATTGAAACTGACCCACACCGTCTGGGGTGTGGAGATGGGCGTATTCTTCGCCCTTATCAACAGGAATTAAAATGAGCGAAAGCTTTGCGGAACTCTTTGAAGAAAGCCTAAAAACCCTGAACCTTCAGGCAGGCTCCATCATCACCGGTGTTATCGTTGATATCGATTACCAAGCTCGCTGGGTAACCGTTCACGCTGGTCTGAAGTCTGAAGCTCTGATCCCGCTGGAACAGTTCTACAACGATGCTGGTGACCTGACTATCAATGTCGGTGACGAAGTTCACGTTGCTCTGGACTCGGTTGAAGACGGTTTCGGTGAAACCAAGCTGTCCCGTGAAAAAGCCAAGCGCGCTGAATGCTGGATTGTTCTCGAAGCAGCCTTCGCAGCTGAAGAAGTGGTCAAGGGCGTTATCAACGGTAAGGTTAAAGGCGGCTTCACTGTCGACGTTAACGGCATCCGTGCGTTCCTGCCAGGTTCTTTGGTCGACGTTCGTCCTGTGCGCGACACCACGCACCTGGAAGGCAAAGAACTCGAATTCAAGGTCATCAAGCTCGACCAGAAGCGCAACAACGTTGTCGTTTCCCGTCGCAGCGTCCTGGAAGCAGAGAACTCCGCCGAGCGTGAAGCTCTGCTGGAATCCCTGCAGGAAGGCCAACAAGTCAAAGGTATTGTCAAGAACCTCACCGATTACGGCGCATTCGTCGATCTGGGTGGCGTCGATGGCCTGCTGCACATTACCGACATGGCTTGGAAGCGCATCAAGCATCCATCGGAAATCGTCAACGTTGGCGACGAGATCGATGTCAAGGTTCTGAAGTACGATCGTGAGCGCAACCGTGTCTCCCTGGGCTTGAAGCAGCTGGGCGAAGATCCATGGGTCGCTATCAAGGCTCGTTACCCAGAAAGCACTCGCGTCACCGCGCGTGTTACCAACCTGACCGACTACGGCTGCTTCGCAGAGCTGGAAGAAGGCGTGGAAGGTCTGGTACACGTTTCCGAAATGGACTGGACCAACAAGAACATCCACCCTTCGAAAGTCGTACAAGTCGGCGACGAAGTGGAAGTTATGGTTCTGGACATCGACGAAGAGCGTCGTCGTATCTCCCTCGGCATCAAGCAGTGCAAATCTAACCCATGGGAAGATTTCTCTGGCCAGTTCAACAAGGGCGATAAAATCTCCGGCACCATCAAGTCGATCACCGATTTCGGTATCTTCATTGGTCTGGACGGCGGCATCGACGGCCTGGTTCACCTGTCCGACATCTCCTGGAACGAAGTTGGCGAAGAAGCTGTTCGTCGTTTCAAGAAGGGCGACGAGCTGGACACCGTTATCCTGTCGGTTGACCCAGAGCGCGAGCGCATCTCCCTGGGTATCAAGCAACTGGAAAGCGATCCGTTCTCCGAGTACGTTCAAGAGAACGACAAAGGCGCAATCGTTAAAGGCATCGTGAAGGAAGTTGACGCTAAAGGCGCCATCATCACTCTGGCCGACGATATCGAAGCGACTCTGAAAGCCTCCGAAATCAGCCGTGACCGCGTTGAAGACGCGCGCAACGTTCTGAAAGAAGGCGAAGAAGTAGAAGCCAAGATCATCAGCGTTGACCGCAAGAGCCGCGTAATCCAGCTCTCCATCAAGTCGAAAGACGATGCTGAAGAGAAAGAAGCTATCCAGAGCCTGCGCGACAAGCCAGCTACCTCTGAGCCTTCTGCTGGTCCTACCACTCTGGGCGACCTGCTGCGTGCACAAATGGAAAAACAGAACTAAGTTCTGTCAGACCATAGAAAAAGGGCGACTTCGGTCGCCCTTTTTTGTGCCTGGGATTTGGTGTTGTGTGCAACGTCGCCTTTGCGTTCTGCGGCTGGAGCGCTGTCGTCGCGCTGGCAGTGTATTCGACCTCGTAGGCTGTATCTGACAGTGAATGCGCTGAAGTGGCTCCAGCGAGGCTGAGCGAGAGCTGGCTGTCGTAGTGCGTAATGCCAACTCTCTTCGAGTTACACCCCAAGTCTTTGAATATAAGTCAATACATGGGCTGTTCAAATTCCTCCGGTCATGCTAAAACCTTCGAAGCGCTTTTCCTAGCTGCTTGAAAAAGAAGGGAAAAATATGACGAAGTCGGAGTTGATCGAACGAATTGTCACCCATCAAGGGCTGCTCTCATCCAAAGATGTGGAGCTGGCCATCAAGACCATGCTTGAACAGATGTCACAGTGCCTGGCCACCGGCGATCGGATTGAGATTCGTGGGTTTGGTAGCTTTTCGCTGCATTATCGGGCGCCGCGTGTGGGGCGTAATCCTAAGACTGGCCAATCCGTTAGCCTCGACGGCAAGTTCGTGCCTCACTTCAAGCCGGGCAAGGAATTGCGTGACCGGGTGAACGAAGATGAGGAAGAAGGCGTCTGAGTGTTTTTGGGGTAGGAGAAGGTTATGCGTGGGGTTAAGCGTATTGCTCTGATGTTGATTTTGCTGGTAGTCACATTGGGAGTGGTGGCGTTCGTGCTGGAAAACCAGCAGAAGGTTGCTTTGTCGTTCCTGGGGTGGTCCTCAATCGAGATGCCGGTAGCAGGATTTGTTGTACTGTCGTTGATCGGCGGTCTGGCCTTTGGGCCGCTGCTAGGTTGGGTCTCCAGGCGCCGATAGTCGCAGATTATCGGCTGTGTCACTTTGTTGGATGACTGACTGTTAAGGAATGTGTCAAAAGCGTATCGATATCTTGTAATATGGACGACAGATGGCGATATGCATCATATTCTCGATACCGGGCAATTTCTTTGCCTGGACCCTGCACTGGAGCTAGTGTCCGGGTTCAGTGGCTATAACGATAAGAAAATAGAATTTGTCCGCATAACGAGCCCGCAGTTTCTCTTTTTTGAAGGCAGGTTTTTGTTGTGAGTAGTAGCTTCCGCGTCCCTCCCGTTCCCCCGTCGAGGGAATTTGATGTTGTCGAACTTTCCCAAGCGATTTGGAAAGAGAGAAAACTGATCTTATCTGTTGCTATATTCGCAAGCTTGTTGTCTGCCGTATACGCGTTTATGGCCACACCTGAGTACCGGGTGACAAGTGTTTTACGTCCTTCCGCAATCAATGAGCTCGATGCTCTGAATCGCTCGGAGATTTACCGGCTCCCGCCAGACGAGGCGCTGACGAAGGTGGGTGCTTCTCTGGAATCGTTTGAAACCCGTCTTGGTTTTTTTCGCGAAAATCAGAAGCTATTTAAGTCATTTGAACAGCCTGGACGCACACTGGAACAGTCTTTTGAAGCGTTCAATCGTAACTCAATCAAGCTTGTATCGAGTGATTCCAAAAAAGCGGACTCGTTGAATGCTTATATTCAGCTTGAGATGGACTATCCGAAAGGGGTTGATGGCGTTGCTATTCTCAACGGCCTTGTAGATTACGCCATCATCAGGGAGCGGAATCAGATTGCCGCAGACCTTGATGTAATTGTAAAAAACCGGCTGGAAGAGATTAAAGGCAAGTTGGATGCAGCCCGTTCAGGTTACAACACTGATAAAGAAGCAAAGATCGCCCTTTTGACAGAGGCTGATTCGCTGAGGCGTGCGCAACTACAGGACGAGCTTAAGGCTCTCAGGATGCAGTTGAAAACGCAGCGTGCGGATCGCATGGCGCAGCTCAGCGAGGCAATAGGCATTGCAAAGACTTTAGGCATTAGAAAACCTTCTACCCCGTCATCGCTGGGAGAGGGTGAGCGGGGTGGTGCGGTCAGCGTAATGCGCACTGAGATCAGCAATCAGCAAGTCCCTTTGTATTTTATGGGTGTTGAAGCATTAGAGGCTGAGAGAGCGGCGTTATCGCAGCGCAAGTCGGATGATTTTACAGAGCAGCGTATTGCGCAGATCGCCAAGGAGCTTCAATTGCTCCAGTCGAATAGGCAGGTCGAAGTTCTGAATCAGAGGAAGAACGAGGATCTGTTTCTTGAAGGCGTAGAGCCTATGCGCACAGAGATTGCTCGATTGCGTAATTTGAATATGGGCATGGGCAAGTTACAGCTGGTTGCTATCGATAAGCAGGCAGTAGAACCCGTGGGTCCCATTAAGCCTAATAAGCTTCTCATTGTCGTCCTGGGGGCCTTCCTCGGAGTATTCTTGGGAATCGTCATTGCCGTTTGCCGCCATTTCTTACAGTCGAGGAGTTCTCAAGATGAGCGATCAATTGCGTTCAGCTTTCCCGTCGTGGAAGGCACCTTGGACCATGATAATGCCGAGCGTGCGCTCCTAGGCGCAAAGCGCTAGTCGGCGAGTTGTTGATTGAGGCCTGCGTTTCTCTTCGGGTGACGGTGTCGAGGCTCAGGTTGAATCACTTTATACCGCGCAGATCTTTGTGGAGATGTCGTATTGATATCAATATTGATGTCGCTCATCAGGCACATGGAACCAAATTAGGTTTAAATATCTCAGATCGCGGGCGGGTCAGGGGGGGGGCTTGGTTTTGGTGCGCGGCCGAATAGCTTGAGTTTCCGGCGCGTCTTGGGATGTGAATGAAGGTCGTGGGTAAACTCGGAAATGTCTATTCACTGCTTTTTGCAAGGATTTCAGAGAGCCTTCCATCTGCGACGTTTGATGAGCTGATGCAACCTGGTCAGACTGGACCTCTCGAGCCGGGAGCGTTTGCCGAGTGTCAAAGCATGCGCAGGTTGAATTGGGTGTTCAGGGTAGTATTATCTGCATGCGAATTTATGATCTTCGGCAGTAGGGCGTTTTGGCAGGTGTGGGAGTAAGTTGTGTTTTTAGGGCGTGCTCGGTGTCAGGAGTCAATGTAGCCTGACAAATACACCTGTCGACCCAAATGTAATGGCATGCCAAGGAAAACGATACTCGTGAAAAAACTATGGGTGTAGATAGGCACTCAGTCGTCCTGCAACCCAACACCGCGTTGCGTTACGATTGGTATCTGGTGCAATGCAAGCCTAAGCAAGACGGGCGTGCTCAGGAGAATCTTGAGCGGCAAGGGTATGTATGCTCTCGCCCAGTCTTCAGGCGTGAAAGGGTCAGCCGAGGACGGCAACACTTCATTACGGAGTCACTGTTTCCCGGGTATTTGTTTGTACATCTTCCGGAAGGCGCCAATTGGGCCCCGCTGCGGTCGACAAAGGGGGTCAGTCGGATGGTTGCTTTTGGCGGCTCCCCGCTGGGAGTGGCCTCAGGCCTCGTTCATGCGTTGCAGGAACGGGCGGATTTGGGTGTTGTTCCTACGCATCATGCAGGCGATAAGGTCGTTATCCTCGACGGCGATTTTTCCGGTCTTGAGTCCATCTTCATGGCGATGGACGGTGAGGAAAGGGCTATTTTGTTGATCAACATTTTAAGCCGCCAGCGACAGATTGTTGTCCCTTTGAGCAGCCTGGGTGGGGCTGGTAGCGAGGCGTGAATGGCGTGATAGCAGCGACGAGTCTTCAGGGGGATGACTAAAAACCTCGGGGCGGTAGCGTGGGATTATTTTATTTTCCTCGCTCTCCAGTGCACTAAGAATCTGCGGCAGAATTCAGGGAAGGTTAAAAATTACGGCAGCTCTGCCCAGTGACAATTTTCGCGAGGCGCGTTCCCTAGCCAACACGAGTGTAATCGACCTTTCGATTTAAATTTACCAGTGCGAAGCTGCAATGGAATCGCGCTTTTCTTATGGAACAAATACATGTTGTTATTAGAAGATATTAAACTTGCTATTGTTGGTCTAGGGTATGTTGGCCTGCCGTTGGCTGTAGAGTTCGGAAAGCACCGCTCTGTTGTTGGGTTTGACATCAACAAGTCTCGCATCGAAGCGCTTAGGGAAGGGCATGATTCGACGTTGGAAGTGAGTGACGATGAACTGCTTTCTGCAAAGTTTCTCGAATTTAGCTCGGCTTTAAATGAGTTGGAAGCGTGCAACGTTTTCGTAGTGACTGTTCCCACGCCAATCGACGAATACAATCAGCCCGACCTGACTCCGTTGATCAAGGCATCGGAAAGTATCGGCAAGGTATTGAAGAAAGGCAATATCGTAATTTACGAGTCTACCGTATACCCAGGTGCCACTGAAGAAGACTGTGTGCCCGTACTGGAGAATTTCTCGGGGCTCAAGTTTAATGTTGATTTTTTTGCGGGTTACAGTCCAGAGCGAATTAATCCGGGTGACAAGGAGCACCGTGTTACTACGATTAAAAAGGTGACCGCGGGTTCTACCCCTGAAGTGGCTGATCTTGTGGATTCGCTATACGGCGAAATTATTGTTGCTGGCACACATAAAGCCAGTAGCATTCGCGTAGCAGAGGCCGCTAAGGTTATTGAAAATACACAGCGTGATTTAAATATTGCGCTGATTAACGAGCTGGCTATTATTTTCAATAAGATGGGTATTGATACGGAAGCTGTGCTTGAAGCTGCCGGTACCAAGTGGAACTTCCTGCCTTTCCGTCCTGGGTTGGTAGGGGGGCATTGTATTGGCGTCGACCCTTATTACCTTACCCATAAAGCTCAGTCCATTGGTTATCATCCCGAAATTATACTAGCGGGGCGTCGTTTGAATGACAGCATGGGCGCCTATGTCGTTTCGCAGTTGGTGAAAGCGATGCTCAAGCAGCGCATTCATGTCGACGGTGCCCGGGTGCTGATTATGGGGTTGGCCTTCAAGGAAAACTGCCCCGATCTGCGTAATACCAGAATCGTCGATATTGTGCGCGAGCTGGCAGAATACAATATCGCTGTTGATGTGTACGATCCTTGGGTAAGCGGAGCTGAGGCAGAGCACGAATACGGCATCAAGCCTATCGACGCCCCGGTTGAAAATACCTATGACGCCGTGGTACTTGCGGTGGCTCATAATGAATTTCGATCGATGGGGGCTGCAAAAATTCGCGCCCTCGGTAAGAGCAAACACGTACTGTATGACCTGAAATATCTTTTGGAACGTGGTCAATCTGATATTCGTTTGTGATTGTATTTGAGATACCCGCGTAGCAGTGGGCGATTTTAGACTCTCTTTCTCTACGAAGTGGACACTATGACGCGTTACGAAAAGCTTTTAAAAAGTCTCCCCAATGAGCCAAAAGTTTGGCTTATTACTGGGGTTGCGGGGTTTATTGGTTCGAATTTGCTCGAGACACTGTTGAAGTTGGATCAACACGTGGTTGGCCTTGATAGTTTTGTTACAGGGCACCAGCGTAATCTCGATGAAGTACAACACAGCGTTGATGCTGAGCAGTGGCTCAGGTTTAAATTTGTTAACGGCGATATCCGAAACCTGGATGCCTGCCATGAAGTTTGTGCCGGCGTAGATTATGTGCTGCACCAGGCTGCTCTTGGTTCCGTGCCTCGCTCCCTAAATGATCCGATCACGACAAGCCAAACTAATATAGACGGCTTTCTGAATATGCTGGTTGCTGCGCGGGATGCTAAGGTAAAAAGTTTTACCTATGCCGCTAGCAGTTCCACTTATGGTGATCACCCAGGGTTGCCGAAAGTTGAAGATGTGATCGGTAGCCCACTGTCTCCTTACGCGGTGACAAAATATGTCAACGAACTGTATGCAGACGTGTTCGCGCGCTGCTATAACTTCAATACGATTGGCCTCCGTTACTTTAACGTGTTCGGCAAGCGGCAAGATCCTGATGGGGCGTATGCGGCTGTTATCCCGAAATGGGCAGCGTCCATGATTAAAGACGAAACTATATTTATAAATGGCGATGGTGAAACGAGTCGCGATTTTTGCTTTATAGAAAATACTGTCCAAGCTAACTTATTGGCTGCAACTGCTGTAGACCCAGCAGTTCGTAACCAGGTTTATAATGTTGCTGTCAGTGGTCGCACAACACTCAATACGCTGTTTTATGCTCTGAAAAAAGAGCTGGCGGCTAACGGCATTGATTATCGCAAGGATCCGGTATATCGGGATTTTCGTGCGGGCGACGTGAGGCATTCTCAAGCGGACATTGGGAAAATAAAAGCCAGTCTTGGTTATTCACCGGCCTATCTGATAGAGGATGGTGTAGCAAAGGCGATGCCATGGTATGTCACTTTTTTAAAGTGACGCCAAGGGGTATGTACAGCCTGCTAATAGTTTCGAGAGGGTATGATGAGTCTTATTAAATGGATAGATTTCCAGACGTTAGGTGATGAGCGAGGCAGTCTGGTTTCGATCGAACAGGGTGCGGTCGTTCCGTTTGAGATAAAGCGTGTTTACTATATTTATCGGACGGCTGAAGGCGTTAGTCGCGGATACCATGCCCATCGTAGCTTGAAACAGGTCGCTATATGCTTGGTCGGCAAGTGCCGCATGGTATTGGATGATGGCATTAAGCGAGAGGATGTTTGGCTGGATTGTCCAACCAAAGGGATTTTGATTGAAGGTGGCATGTGGCGTGAAATGCATGACTTCAGTGAGCAGTGTGTACTGCTTGTCCTGGCAAGTGCACATTATGATGAAGCAGATTATATTCGAAACTATGAAGAGTTTTTAGCCATCGCACGCCAGGCTAGAATATCAATTTCTTCATAGACTTGCGACACTTTGCTATCGTTCACGCGCGTGTATTGTTGCGCGGTGTTGATTGGGTGATGTGCTGCGTTATTATAAAGCCAAAAAGTGTGTTGTATAATGTCAGCGATAGTGCGCCTGCCTTATTCACCGCCTTAGAAATTAATCAGGTTATATAAAGATGGTAAATTTTCTTGATTTGAAAAGCATCAATGCCGCGATGCGCTCTGAATTGATTGAAGCATGTACTCGGGTTATTGATTCTGGTTGGTATATATCAGGCCGAGAAGTAGCGGCGTTCGAAGCTGAGTTTGCAGCGTACTGTGATGTAAAACATTGTATAGGTGTAGCGAATGGCTTGGACGCCCTGACATTAACCATACGAGCGTGGAAAGTACTGGGGCGATTAAAGGAGGGAGACGAAGTCATCGTACCGGCCAACACCTACATTGCAAGCATTCTGGCGATCACCGAGAACGGTTTGGTTCCGGTGTTGGTTGAGCCTGATAACGATACCTACAACTTGTCTCCAGCGAGATTAGAAGGCGCTCTGACCGATCGCACCAAGCTAATATTGCCCGTACACCTTTATGGGCAAATCTGCGATATGCCTGCGATTAATGAGTTTGCGCAAAAATATAGTCTGCTAGTGCTCGAGGACTCGGCTCAAGCACACGGTGCAAGCGTAAAGGGTAAAAAGACAGGTAGCTGGGGCAGCGCTTCAGCATTCAGTTTCTATCCGGGTAAAAACCTGGGGGCGTTGGGAGATGCCGGCGCCGTAACTACGGATGATGATGAACTTGCTGAAACTATTCGAGCCTTAGGTAATTATGGGTCGAAATCAAAATACAACAACATCTATAAAGGCGTGAACAGTCGTCTGGATGAGCTGCAGGCGGCGATGTTGCGAGTAAAGCTGAGACAGTTGGAAAAGGACATGAGCGCGCGTCGGAGTATTGCGGCTGCCTACATGGCGGGCATTAAAAACCAAGCGTTGAAGTTGCCACTTGATCAGTCTGTTGATGCTAACGGCTTCTCGGAACACGTTTGGCACCTGTTCGTTATTCGGTGTCAGCACCGAACTGCCTTTCAAGACCATTTGCGTGCGAATGGTGTGGAGACGCTGATTCATTATCCTATTCCTCCGCACAAACAGAAGGCTTATGCCGAGTGGGATGAGCTGAGTTTTGATATTACCGAGCGCATGCACGCCGAGGTTATTAGCCTTCCGATTGGGCCGACGATGAATATGGATGACGTTTCCATTGTTATCGAAGCCTGTAATAGTTTTAACGGCGCCGCGGTAGAATGACGTTTCTTAAAACCAGTTTGTTGAATGGTGTAGCAGTCGTCGTGCGCATGGTCACGCTGTTATGTATAAACAAAATCCTTGCGGTCTACGTCGGACCTGCGGGCTATGCCGCGCTCGGCCAGTTTCAAAACGCAGTACAGATGATTACTACGTTTGCAAGTGGCGCCATTAATGCTGGCGTCACTAAATACACTGCCGAGTATCATGAGGATGAAGAGCGGCAGCGAACGGTATGGCGCACAGCAGGCAGCATATCGGTGATTGGTGCGCTGGTGACGGGCGTGCTTGTTACCATTTTTAATGAAAAACTGTCTCTGCTTTTTTTAAATGATCGAGCGTTTGGCGGTGTATTTGTTTGGTTTTCAGCAACGTTAGTTTTGTTTATTCTGAATACTTTACTGCTGGCAGTGCTGAACGGTAAGAAAGAAATTCCCCGCTACGTCATATCAAATATTGCAGGGAGTCTCTTTGCACTAGTCGTTACCACCTATATGGCGATTATGTGGGGGCTCTACGGTGCATTAGTAGCATTGGCGGTTTATCAATCGTTAAGTTTTTTTGTCACATTGTTTCTTTGCTATTCAGCGCCGTGGTTCAAGATTCGGTATTTTTTTGGGCGAATTGACCCGGGTGTTGCTCGGAATTTGGCTAAATATACAGCGATGTCGCTCACCTCTGTGGCGTGTGTACCTGTTAGTCAGATTCTGGTGCGAAATCACTTGGGGCAAAGTTTCGGGTGGGAGGCAGCAGGTTATTGGGAGGCATTGACGAGGTTAAGCGGCGCTTACCTGATGCTTATTACCACAACTTTGAGTGTCTATTATTTACCCAGATTTTCCGAATTGAAAAAAGCGGAAGATATCAGGGCGGAAATTGCAAGTGGTTATAAAGTTATCTTGCCTCTGACCGCGGCGGGTGCGCTAATAATCTATTTTTTTCGCGAAATGATCGTAAAGTTGCTTTTTACACCTGAGTTCTTACCGATGACTGATCTGTTTGCCTGGCAAATGCTGGGCGACACCTTAAAGATCGGTAGCTGGATAATGGCTTATCTGATGCTTGGGAAAGCGATGTTCAAGCTTTTCATGGTAACGGAAATTCTTTTTTCTGCTTCTTTTGTAATCTTGTCCTGGCTGTTTACTAAAAGTTTTGGATTGCAGGGAGTGACCATCGCCTATGCAATAAATTATGCGGCATATTGGGTTGTGATGGGTGTTTGCATGTCGCACGCATTGAAAAAAGTTAATTAATCATTTGAAAATGAGCAGAGTATGATTACGCTTGTGATACCGTCGTATAATCATATTAATTATGTGTTTGGTTGTATTGAGGCCGCGCGAGGAGTTGATTTGCCTGGACGAAAAATCTTGGTTATTGACGATGGCTCTACAGACGGGTCTGCTGATGCGATCGGGGCTTTTATTTCAAACTTGTCTGACAATTCCGTCGAGTTTATTTCCAAGCCAAATAGCGGTCTTGTATCCTCACTGAACCTGGGTTTAAGTAAAGCGGATAGTGAGTTTATTTACCTGGTGGCCTCTGACGATATTCCAGAGGCGGCGGGGATTAAACAATGTGTCGAGAGGCTGCTAGCAAGCCCCGATGCAAAATTTTGTATCGGTGGTGGTTACGCTTTTTTTGATCGAGCTTCAGAAAAAAGAACGCCGGTATACGGGGCTGCTCAGGACGAATTTTTTAGCCTAAGTCCGGATGCCATGGGGCGCAGTATGTTTTTGAATTATCCTTCCCCCCTATTGTTGCAATCCACAGTTTTTAGGACTGATGCATTGCTGGCGATCAGTGGCTGGGACCCAAAACTGATGCTGGATGATTATCCTACATTTATAAAGTTGTTCACGCGCTTTCCTGTTCGTGATGTGGATTTTCTCTACGCGCCTGAGTTGAGTGTTGTTGGTTACCGGCAGCACGAATCAAACAGTTATAGAAATATCAAAAGACAGTACCTTATGGTGCGAGAGTTGATAGAGACACTTGCGCCGGCTCCTATTCAACGCAAAGCGATAGCGCGTGCCTTGGCTTCTTATGTGATATCCGCTCTCAAGAACGGTGACATAGCCACGACACTCAGCATGCTAAGGGCTTCGAAGTTCAGGGAGATAGTGGTAGCTGTGCCAGCGATAATAGGGGTGGTGGGCAGGAAAGTGGTGGGCAAGTCCAATTGAACTTAGAGCATGGTAATGAGCTCGCTTATACCTTGTTTTCTCTAGTAGTGGTTGAACGGTGGTTTAATTGAGAATATTTTTTAAGAAGGCTTTAGTATCACCGGTCTTCGTATTGCTGTTTATTACCCTGTTGATGTTTTGCGCCAACTTGCTGGCTCTAGAGCAGCCATGGGAATGGGGGCATAGTGTTTACTTGTTGGGTGTTCTGTCTTTTGTAATAGTTTATATGGTCGTCTATGTAGCGCTGGATTTGGCAGGCATACCTTATCTAAAAGCTGACGTGGTCTCGGCCTATCGTATTGTTATTCAGCTTTATTGGTTTTTTGCATTTTTAGGCTTGGTATTGTCCCTGTATAAAATTTATGTGTTCGGAATCCAAGGAAGCTACGGAAGTGTTTTGTTGGCGTTGAGGATCGCAAATACGTGGGAGCACCAGCCCTCGTATGGCGCTCAGCATTTTGCTTTGTTCGCGCTCGGTTTGGCGCTTTACTATGCACAAAAAAAACGAGCGTTTCCTTGCCTGGTGGCAGCACTTATCTATTTGACGTCTGCGTTCAGTATGGCGGAGAGGACAAGTATGATGTTTATATTTGTCGCTGTGGGTTACACCGCTATAAACGAGGGCTGGGTTAGGCTGAAGGGGCTGCTGCTTTCGCTAGCGATTCTGATTGCTTTGTTTATCATCGTGGCTGTCGGCACCGGAAAAACCGGCGGTGATAAAGGCTATGACTTTATTCTGCTGTACTTGGGGTATGCTGTGACGGCTTTTTCACAATGGACTGAGGGTAAAGATTATTTAGGCTGCGCTGACCTGGTATTTGGTAAGTTCATTGATTTGCTGTCGCTGGGCTTATACTCCTGTCCTCCTCTCGACCTAGGTCTTACGGATAAAGACTTCAACGTTCTGACCTACGCAGCCTCTCCTTATTTGTTTGGCGGGTTGCCAGCGGTCATAATATGTACAGCAATTCTCGGTGCATTTTTTGCTTTACTCAGGGTGTTTGCAGCAAAAAGAAAAGGCTATTACTTGGCCCTTCTCAGTTGCTTCATGTATGCACTGATCATGATGTTTTACGCGTGGCAGTTCTCATTGACCACTTATCTATATTTAATGCTCATACTGTTCCCTCTGTTTGCCGGGCGTTTCCTACATCCGAACAGGCGGCACATATCCCCGTGATTGATGAATGCTATCAGTGTCTTGTCAGGTCCGTTGGCTGCGCGATGGATACACTATCAAATTAGTTGAGTTGTTGAGAACGAAATGAAAATTTTATTACTTCCAAAGTATTCTCGTATGGGAGCCAGTACGCGCCTTCGATTGCTTCAGTTCCTGCCTTTTTTGGAAGCTGAAGGGTTGCAAGTGGACAGTGAGACACTGTTTGATGATAAGTACCTTGAGGACCTTTATCGGGGCGGCGGCAGATCGGTACTTTTAACATTGAAGCAATATCTTTTGCGTCTTTTGGTGCTGTTTAAAGCTGGGCGCTATGATGTGGTGTGGATCGAAAAGGAAATATTTCCGTTTTGTCCGGCCGTCGCTGAAAGGCTGTTAAAGTTGGTTGGTATTCCATATATCGTTGATTACGATGATGCGGTTTTTCACACGTATGATCTTTCTTCAAGTGCCGTAGTTCGAACTCTTTTGGGCTCCAAGATTGACACAGTAATGCGTAACGCCGAATGTGTCATTGCAGGCAACGCCTACCTCGCTGATCGTGCCATAAAAGCGGGTGCACCTCATGTTGAGGTGATACCGACGGTGGTCGAACATGCTCGCTACGGGAGAACCTTACCAGCACCTAATGAGAAATTGGTCATTGGCTGGATTGGCTCACCCTCAACTGAAAAGTATGTTGTCCAAATTCGAGATGCTCTCAGAGCCGCCTGTGAGACTTATGGCGCTCGCATTGTGTTGATGGGGGCTAGTGAGGGCGTTATCGACGAACTTCAAGGTATCGATGTCGAGGTGCATAAGTGGAGCGAAGACGCTGAAACCGGATTTGTTCAAGCACTTGATATCGGCATCATGCCGTTGATTGATGGGCGTTGGGAAAAGGGCAAGTGTGGGTATAAGCTCATTCAGTACATGGCATGCGGGGTGCCGGTTATTGCATCACCTGTGGGCGTGAATGTTGATATTGTCGAAGGCAACGAGTGTGGAATGTTAGCCGCAGACATGTCGGATTGGCATCGCTGCCTCGATACGCTATTGAGCGACCAGGATTTACGCTTGTTTTATGGCAGCAAAGGGTTGTTTGCGGTAGAGAACATCTTTTCGGTGCAAGTTCAGGCGCCGCGAATCAGGGACATACTCTTCGTCGCGGGCGGTCGGGCAGGTTAGTGTAATTATCTTTCAGGTAAAGTGCCGACTGTCTTGTCGTCTCAGTTTTAATTTTCAAGGCTTCAACCACGTTACCTTCGCGGCCTTAAATTCAGGATTTAATAAAATGTGTGGATTAAGCGGTCTTTTCGATCCGTCCAAGCGCCCTGAGCTCTACCAAGTCATCTCCAAAATGAACGATGCCATAGCGTATCGCGGGCCCGACGATTCGGGCATCTGGATTGATGACCTTGGACTTGCATTGGGCCACAGGCGACTGGCGATTGTTGACCTTACCAGTGCGGGCCACCAGCCGATGCATTCTTACGACCAGCGCTATGTCTTGGCGTTCAACGGTGAGATTTATAATCATCTGGAACTGCGTAATAAACTTAGGGCAGAAAGCTATGCGCTTCCGTGGGTGGGCCATTCCGATACCGAAGTTTTGTTGGCGTGCCTTGTTCATTGGGGCATCGAGAAGGCGCTGAAGTCGCTGGTCGGCATGTTCGCGTTTGCGCTTTGGGATAGGCAAGAGCAGGTACTGACGCTCGCGCGTGATCGGGTGGGCGAGAAACCTCTTTATTGGGGATGGCAGGATGATGTCTTACTATTTGGTTCTGAATTGAGTGCGGTGAAGGCGTATCCGGGATTCAAAGCCGACGTCGACCGTAATTCGCTCGCGCTGATGTTGCGCCACAATTGTATTCCTGCGCCTTACAGCATTTATAAGGGCATTTCCAAGCTCCGGCCTGGGCACTACGTTTCTTTAACGCTGGGTAATATTGCCGCTGCAAAGTGTTCTGAATCTCAGGCCTATTGGTCAGTCAATGATGCCGTTAGTGCTGGGCTGGAAAATCCTTTTACAGGATCGCCTAAAGACGCGACCGATGCGCTGGAGAACCAGCTGCGACTGAGTATCGGGCAACAGATGTTGGCCGACGTCCCACTCGGTGCGTTTTTGAGTGGTGGTGTTGACAGCAGCGCAGTCGTTGCGTTGATGCAGGCCCAAAGCAATCAGCCAGTTCGCACCTTCACCATAGGCTTTGACGAAAGTGGCTATGACGAAGCGGTACATGCGAAGGCTGTGGCGAAGCATTTGGGAACGCAGCATACGGAACTCTACGTGCGCCCCGAGGATGCCCTGGCGGTTATCCCAAAGCTCGCATCCATGTACTGCGAGCCATTTAGCGATAGTTCACAGATTCCAACGTTTCTGGTCAGTCACATGGCCAGGCAAGAGGTTACTGTCGCGCTTAGCGGTGATGGCGGTGATGAGCTATTCGGAGGCTATAACCGGTATCTCACTGCCCGGCAGGTCTGGCAGAAAATGCACCGCTTGCCAGGTTTTGCGCGTAGCGCGACTGCAAAAATGCTGCGTGCTTTATCGCCGAGTGCGTGGGACCAGTTGTTTCAGTTGAGTAAGCCTTTACTCCCCAAACGCTTGCACCTTGCGACGCCCGGTGATAAAGCTCATAAACTGGCGTCGGTGTTGGGTATTGCTAGTGGTGAGGACTTCTATCGTCAGCTGAACAGCCATTGGGAGGATCCTGCCAGTGTTGTAATCGGCGCGCACGAGCCGTCAACGCTATTCACCGACCAGGCGGCTTGGCCTGTGGCTGATAGCTTTGAGCACTGGATGATGGCTATGGATACGCAGACTTATATGACCGACGATATTTTGGTCAAAGTAGATCGCGCTTCAATGGCTGTCAGTCTGGAGTCGCGTGTGCCAATGCTTGATCATCGCGTTATTGAGCTAGCTTGGCGCATGCCCCTGGACCTTAAAATTCGGAATAATCAGGGCAAATGGTTACTGCGTGAAGTGCTATATCGGTATGTTCCTAAAGAGCTCATCGAGCGTCCCAAGCAGGGCTTCGGTATTCCGCTGGACACTTGGCTCAGAGGGCCTTTGAGAGAATGGGCAGAGAACCTTCTCGATGAAGGGCGCCTGCGTCGAGAGGGGTACTTTCATCCTGAACCCATCCGGAAAAAGTGGGCGGAACACTTGAGCGGACGCAGAAATTGGCAGCATCACCTGTGGGATATTCTTATGTTTCAAGCTTGGTTGGCAGAGCAATAAAAAATGAATTTTCTATTAATCGCCAGCTATCCAGATTCGCTGATCAACTTTCGCGGGCCTTTACTGGACGCGTTGCTTGCTAAAGGCTTGACGGTGCATGTCGCCGCGCCGGATCTCCCTTCGGATAGTCCTGTGAGGGGACGTCTGGAAGAGAAAGGCGTGATCGTGCACGACATTCCGCTGCGCAGAGTCGGCATGAATCCCTTAGCCGACTTATTCACCCTCATGTCGCTTTGCAAGCTCATGGCGCACGTGAAACCCGACGCGGTCTTGGCCTATACGGTGAAGCCGGTTATTTATGGTTTGCTCGCTGCTCGATTGATGAGGATTCGCCGGCGTTTTGCTCTGATCACCGGTCTGGGTTATGCATTTCAGGGATCGAATGATGGGAAGGGCGAGCGCCGTGGTTTGCTTCGCGCCCTGGTGCAGCGCTTGTACGCATTGTCCTTGCGATCTGCGACCCGGGTTTTCTTTCAGAACCCGGATGACCAGGCGTTGTTTCAGCAACTCAATTTGATCGGGGCTGACACGCCCTCTACCGTAGTGAACGGTTCAGGGGTTGATTTGGACGACTTTAATGTTGTCCCGCTACCTGAGAAAATCAGCTTTCTTTTGATTGCCCGACTCCTCGGCGACAAAGGCGTGCGCGAGTTTGTCGGTGCAGCCAGGGCCGTAAGGGCCGAGTATGAGCATGTCGCGTTCAAGGTCGTAGGGTGGATCGACGAAAATCCTGATGCGATTCTGCAAGAAGAACTGGATGCTTGGGTCGGTGATGGTACATTGGCGTTCTTGGGTCGCTTGAAAGACGTCAGACCGGCGATAGCGGACTCATCTGTTTATGTCTTGCCATCTTATCGAGAGGGAACGCCTCGCACGGTTCTTGAGGCCATGGCAATGGGCAGACCTGTTATCACTACGGATGCTCCAGGTTGTCGCGAGACGGTGGTTGATGGGGAAAATGGGCTTTTGATATCGGTCAAGGATGTAGAGGGACTAACCGCTGCGATGTTGACGTTCGTCCACTCGCCGGACCTTATCTCGAGTATGGGCAAAAAATCCCGGGCGTTGGCCGAGCTTAAGTATGACGTTGATAAAGTCAACGCGGCCATGTTGCAGGGTATGGGTATATAACGGTGTTTGCTGAAATCGCTTTGAAGCCTGATAATAATTTGTGTTGAGTTAAAAATGCTTAAACGTTCATTTGATATTTTTGCTTCCTTGTGTGGGCTCATCCTATTAGGCCCCGTCATGATCGTGGTCGCAGGGTTGGTCAAGCGTAAACTCGGCTCACCTGTGTTATTCAGCCAAATTAGGCCAGGCTTGAATACCAAACCTTTCAAAATGATGAAGTTCCGTACCATGCTTGACGCTATCGATCAGCAAGGCAATCCCTTGCCTGACGCGCAACGGATGACTCCCTTCGGTAGCTTCTTACGCTCCAGTAGCTTGGATGAGTTACCAGGCTTGATTAATGTTTTGAAAGGTGACATGAGCTTGGTCGGACCTCGACCTCTACTGATGGAGTATTTGCCGCTCTACAGCGCCGAACAGTACCGCCGTCATTGCGTGAGGCCGGGGGTAACGGGCTGGGCTCAAGTCAACGGTAGAAACTCGGTAAGCTGGGAAGAGAAATTCAAGCTGGACGTCTGGTATGTCGACAATAAGTCGTTATGGCTTGATCTTAAAATTATTATACTGACTATCAGGAAAGTTATCGTCAGGGAAGGGATCAGTGCTGATGGCGAAGCGACCATGAGTAAGTTTACCGGGTCCAAATAAATAAGCGGGGGAGCTTGGTTGGAAGGGATGTTCTGACCAGGTGTTTGAGTTTATTAACTTAATCTTGATAAAAATTTAAGGTGTTATTCATGTTGGGAACATCATTTTCCCCCTGGCCCTCGTTCACCGAAGAAGAGGCCAATGCCGTTCGTGATGTCATTTTATCGAACAAGGTCAACTATTGGACTGGGCAGGAAGCACGCCAGTTTGAGAGTGAGTTCGCCACCTGGTCTGGCACCGATTACGCGATTGCACTTGCCAACGGCACAGTTGCGCTGGACCTGGCCCTCATCGCGTTAGGCATTGGTGAAGGTGATGAGGTTATCGTAACGTCGCGAACGTTTTTGGCGTCGGCTTCCAGCATTGTTAATGCAGGTGCCACGCCGATTTTTGCTGACGTAGATCGTGACTCGCAAAACTTTACAGCGCATTCCATTGAAGCGGTGTTAACGCCTCGTACCCGTGCCGTTATTTGTGTGCATCTCGCCGGCTGGCCGTGCGATATGGATCCAATCATGGAGCTTGCTGCCCAGCATGATTTGATGGTCATCGAGGATTGCGCACAGGCGCATGGTGCTTACTACAAAGGCCGTCCGGTCGGTTCTATCGGACACATCGGTGCCTGGTCATTCTGTCAGGATAAAATCATGACCACGGGTGGCGAGGGCGGGATGGTGACCACTAATGACCGTGCGCTCTGGGCTGACATGTGGGCCTATAAGGATCATGGCAAGAGTTGGGAGGCTGTCTATGAGCGTCAACACGCCCCCGGTTTTCGTTGGCTGCACGAAAGTTTCGGTACCAACTGGCGGATGTTGGAGGTCCAGGCTGTCATCGGCAGAATTCAGTTGCGTAGAATGAAAGCATGGCAAGCACAGCGCGAGCAGAACGCCACGCGTATATGGGACGCTGCCCGTGAGCTTCCGGCTTTGAGGGTTCCGCTGTTTCCTGAGGAAAGTGTTCACGCTGCTTATAAATGCTACGTGTTTGTACGCCCGGAGCAGTTGAAAGATGGTTGGTCTCGGGATCGCATATTGAGCGAAATTGCTGCCCGTGGAGTGCCTGCTTTTTCAGGCTCCTGTTCCGAGGTTTACCTGGAAAAGGCATTCGATAATACTGGGTGGCGGCCTGCCCAGCGTTTGGCAGGTGCAAAGGAATTGGGTGAGACGAGTATGATGTTCCTAGTACACCCTACTTTGACTCGTGCCGAAATGGACCTCACGTGCCAAGTAATAATCGATGTCGTCATGGAGGCTTCGCTCGGATAGCTTTTATGGGTGTTGCACCGTGTGTTTATGAATGAAGGGTTTGGTTGGTACCGGAGAGGTGTTCAAGGTATATATGGATAGCATACGAACGTATTTGTTGAGTCTTCCACGTCGGCAGAAACGCATTCTGCAGGTGGCTACAGATGTTATTCTGGTCTGGGCCGCGCTGTGGTTGGCGTTTGTCGTTCGGCTGGGAATGGATGAGATGACCAATCCGGTCAAGCTTCATCTGTGGTTGTTCATATGTGCTCCCGTCATTGCTATTCCGTTGTTCATTCGCTTTGGAATGTATCGGGCGGTAATGCGCTACTTCGGCAATGATGCCCTTATCGCCATCGTCAAGGCCGTCAGCCTTTCATCATTGATTCTGGGTTTTGTTGTTTATTGGTACAGCAACCATCAGAGCGTGGTGCCGCGTTCAATTATCTTCAACTATTGGTGGCTCAGTCTGATCATGGTGGGCGGTTTGCGCCTGGCAATGCGTCAGTATTTCCTGGGCGACTGGTTTGCTGCGGCCCAGCACGTGCCGTTTACGAACCGTGAAGATGGCCTGCCACGCGTAGCCATATACGGCGCAGGTGCTGCGGGTAACCAGTTGGTAGCGGCGTTGCGCATGGGGCGTGTCATGCGGCCTGTCGCATTTATTGACGACGACAGCAGTATTTCTGATCGGGTAATCTCCGGCCTGCAGGTCTATAAGCCTAAACATATTCAGCGGATGATTGATGCCACCGGCGCGCAGGAAATTCTCTTGGCGATTCCTTCGTCAAATCGAGCGCGTCGCCGGGAAATTTTAGGGTTTCTCGAGTGTTTTCCGCTGCACGTGCGAAGTGTGCCAGGGTTTATGGACTTGGCCAGTGGGCGAGTTAAAGTTGATGATATCCAGGAAGTAGACATCGCCGACTTGCTTGGGCGCGATGCTGTGCCTGCGCAGGATGAGTTGCTGGAGCGCTGCATCAAAGATCAGTGTGTACTGGTGACCGGGGCGGGTGGGTCCATCGGTTCGGAACTATGCCGTCAGATTTTAGCGCTTCGCCCCACCACGTTGTTACTGTTTGAGCACAGTGAGTTCAACCTCTACAGTATCTTGTCCGAGCTTGAGCAGCGTATTGCCCGTGAATCCCTTGCTGTGCGCCTGTTGCCGATATTGGGCTCTGTTCGTAATCAGGATAAGTTGCTGGATATCATGAAAGCCTGGCATGTCTACACGGTTTATCATGCTGCAGCTTATAAACATGTACCGATGGTCGAACACAACATTGCCGAAGGGGTGATGAATAATGTGATCGGTACATTGAATACCGCCCAGGCAGCGCTGCAGGCGGGTGTCTCAAACTTCGTATTGATCTCCACTGACAAGGCTGTTCGCCCGACCAATGTGATGGGCAGCACCAAGCGATTGGCCGAGTTGACATTACAAGCCCTTAGCCGTGAACTGGCGCCGACCTTGTTTGGTGATAAGGCAAATATCCTGCGGGTTAATAAAACGCGCTTCACCATGGTTCGTTTTGGCAATGTCCTTGGGTCTTCCGGCTCCGTGATTCCACTCTTTCACAAGCAAATTAAATCGGGCGGCCCCCTCACCGTTACTCATCCGAAAATCACCCGTTACTTCATGACTATTCCTGAAGCCGCCCAGTTGGTCATCCAAGCTGGGTCGATGGGGCAGGGCGGGGATGTGTTTGTGTTGGACATGGGTGAGCCGGTTAGAATCGTCGAGCTGGCCGAGAAGATGATTCATTTATCCGGGTTGAGTTTGCGCACTGAAAAGAATCCCCATGGCGATATCGCGATTGAGTACACCGGTCTGCGGCCAGGAG
The DNA here is from genome assembly GCF_019352905.1 of Pseudomonas sp. Xaverov 83. Taxonomy (NCBI): domain Bacteria; kingdom Pseudomonadati; phylum Pseudomonadota; class Gammaproteobacteria; order Pseudomonadales; family Pseudomonadaceae; genus Pseudomonas; species Pseudomonas sp. Xaverov 83. The sequence continues at coordinate 187,243 of NZ_JAAAFU010000025.1, forward strand.
AAAAACTGTACGAGGAGCTGCTGATAGGCAATAACGTCGTGGCCACACAGCACCCGATGATCATGAGCGCCAATGAAGATCACATTGCGTGGGATGTTCTTAAGGTCAAGCTGACAGAGCTGATTTCGGCGGTAGATCAGGATGACTACGCTCGTGTTCGGCAGTTGCTGCGAGACACCGTCAATGGTTATACACCTGATGGTGAAATTGTTGACTGGATTTATCAGCAGCGCCGCCTGGAGCCTTGATGTTATAGAGTATCACTACATAACCCAAGGATAGAAAAAACCGGACTATTACGATAGTCCGGTTTTTTTTAGTAATCGTAAAACCCAGAGTGGGTCTTTCTCCCCAGTTTGTTTGCCCTGACCATCTTCCTCAATAAAGGATGGGCCCTATACTTTGGATCGCCTGTCTCGTTGTGCAGGGTCTCCATAATCGAAAGGTTGACGTCATTTCCGATCAGGTCTGCCAAGGCAAGAGGTCCAATAGGGTGATTCGCGCCAAGTTTCATGGCCTTGTCGATCTCTTCGGCGCTGGCGACACCCTCTGCGAGAATTCCGATGGCTTCATTGATCATCGGGATCAACATTCTGTTGACGATGAATCCTGGAGCTTCGTTAACCAGCACCGGCTCTTTCCCCAAGCTTTTAGCGAAATTGAACGCCCAGGTTTCGGTTTCTTTAGAGGTAGAGAGTCCGACGATAACTTCAACAAGCTTCATGACCGGAGCAGGGTTGAAGAAATGCAGGCCTATGACATTTTCTGGGTTTTTAGTAAGGCTAGCTAACTCAGTAATCGATAGCGATGAGGTATTTGAAGCTATTAGCGATGTTGTGTCCGCATACAGTGCGATGTCACGGAATATACCGTGTTTGATCGACATGTCCTCGGAAACAGCCTCAATAATTAAGTCGCAATTTTTGAGTGCTTCATAGTGGTGAGCTGTCCGAATTTTCTGAGAAAACTTCAAAACATCTTCTGCCGCTAATCTTTTTTTATTAACCATACGCTCCCAGAGAGCGTTCAGGTTTTCAAATGCTTCTTCACTGCCTGATTGAGAACGGCCAATCCAGACGATAGAGGCAGTTGCATCGGATTGCGCCAGTACTTGGACGATCCCCTTTCCCATCGTTCCTGAGCCGATAACGGCAACCTTGACTTCTTTCATATCAACTATATTCCTTAACGCTTAGGCAGACCGCAATGGTTTTGCAGGATTTCCAAATACGGTGGTGTACGGGGCGACACTTTTTGTCACGACCGAACCCATGCCGACAATAGCACCTTCACCGATTACGATCGGCCTTTCCGGTGTGCCCTGTCGAATCATCGCGCCAGTGCCGATATAAGCATGATTTTCTATCACAACGCTTCCATTGCACTGCACATTGGGGGCAAACGTCACGTAGTCGCCGATCACACAGTCATGCGCAATGTACGAGTAGAGGTTAGCGTGAAAGAATTTACCAATGGTCGCATTGGAAGTGATAGTAGTAAAAGGGCAAAAAACAGCACCCTCACCGATACTGTTATGACTCAGATTAATTGTGTTCGACGCTGATATCGAAAACGGCTTTACACCCAGTTCTATGAGCCGCTCGGCGATGGATTGTCTGGTTTTGCTGTTGGCGATTGTAATGTTGAAAAATTTATCGCCGTCCATTTTCAGAAAGGTGTCGGTATCAACCACGGCATAACCGTTAATAGCCTTGTCTTGAGAATGGTCATCCACGAATAAAATTTTGAAATCATCGCAGGCGGTGATTTCAGTCATTTGAGTGACTAGGGGGGCGACCTCTCTACCAAACCCGCCGGCCCCTACGATTGCATAAATTTTCATCTTCAGCTGGTCCTTAAGCTTAATCAGGGTTGACGTTGGCTCACGCGATTCTACAGGTGAATACTGCCAGTGTCAGGATCAGAGTTTTACAGTTTGGCTGAGGGCGCTCGGGCTGGTTTCCCAGCCGCTTGTGGTGCCACTTTTTAGGTGGTGGCTTAATGATGGCGAGATACGCCCTGGCCGTTATTCTGGTGGGTGATTTTCAGGAGAACGTGCGTTCGGGAGGCCAGAGATTCAGTCAGAGGCGCACGCCCTATCAGTAGGTTTACTGCTCAGAAAACTCTTTAATCCACTCGGCCACGACGTCTTCTGGATAGCCGCGATGGAAGTGCCTGCGCCAAGGGTATGCGCTGTTCCCTGAGCCATCTTTCAGCTTAATTTTGCTAGTGCTGCAAATCAGCTTCGCAGGGGACCCGGCGACTACCGTATCTTGCGTGACATCTCGGCTCACCGAGCTGTGCGCACCGACTAATGCCCCTCTTTTGACCGTGACGCCAGGCAGGATGACTGACATTGTTGCTATGACCGAAAACTCTTCGATCTTAACGCCAGACATTATTTCGCTCGGCGGGTGAGGGTCGTTGGTTAACACAACATAGGGGAAGATCCATACGTAGTTTTCGATCGTTGAATGCTGTCCGATGTGAACATTGCTATGGCATTTTACGTAGTCGCCAATTTCACAATGACCTTGTATATCGCCAAGTGTCCCTATCTGGAAGCCCGCCCCGGCAGTGGTCAGTTCTCTGATTGTAACTCTGTGGCCTGTCGTGAGGTTGTCACCAAACGAAGACCCTTCGTAAAACACACAGTGAGAACGAATGATGGAAGCCTTTCCAATCATCAATGGACGTCCATTTGCCAGTTTCGTTGGCAAACCGATTTCGCAGTAGGCACCAATCTCTGTGTCGTCGCCAATGGTGACGTTTTTATGCACGATACTGTAGGGGCCGATTTTTACATTGCTGCCAATTTTTGCATCGGGATCAATAATTGCGGTTGCATGTATCATAAAGTTTTCCGCTGGCAGATAAGGTGGCAAGAGCGTCTTTATCGCAGGAGTACGAGTGCGGCTAAGCTGACGTCTGACGGAAAAACATAGTATCTAAATAGTCGGGCGAGATGAAGCGCTGGCGCCGTAATCCGTGAGGGGGTATTGAATCGTTTGTGCTGATTGCGTACAGGATGAGCGGCCGCTTGAGTGCTAACTGCCTGGTCTCCTGCTTTTTTTGCTTGCGTGACATTTTCGCAGCCGTTGGGCGGGCGATGGGAGTGAGGGCGTTTCATCATGTGCGGTCGGGTGTCGATGGCTCGTCGCGTCGAGTGCGAAAGGGACGTTACAGGTGTATATCTGGGCCGATTCGGATGAGCGCCCAGAGATTGCAGAACGGACGGTAATATTCATTGAGTCATCCTTTGTCGGTACGTAATATAGGCCTATTCTTGGAGTCCAGCTTGGACCATTTGCAATGGTTGAGTATGGAATTGAGAATATTAGTTGGATTTTGATAAAAAGACCAAAATTAAGATGACGCCCCCCCCTATGAAAGAGCGGTCCTTACATCAACACAATCGGCACATTGATTATCGTCCGGATATTGATGGGCTCCGCGCTCTTGCGGTACTGGCCGTTGTTATATTTCATGCGTTCCCTGTTGCGCTGAAAGGCGGCTTCATAGGCGTGGATATTTTTTTTGTTATTTCGGGTTACCTGATTTCCAGTATCATCTTTAAAAGCCTGGATAAGGGATGTTTTAGCTTTGTTGAGTTTTATGTTCGTCGAATCAGACGGATTTTTCCGGCGCTGATCATCATGATGCTTGCCTGCTTTATCGCCGGTTGGTTCTTGTTGATGGCTGTGGAGTTTAAGTTTATCGGAAAACACATCGCGGCGGGTATTGCGTTCATTCAAAATATTATCCTGTTCCAGGAGTCAGGGTATTTTGACACGGCTTCCGAGTTAAAACCGCTGTTACATTTGTGGTCGCTCGGTATAGAAGAACAGTTTTACTTGTTTTTTCCTATGCTGGCCTTGTGCGTGTGGAAGGTCAGACGCGTCGCGCTTTACGTATTGATTGTCTGCGTATTACTGTCTTTTGGTCTTAATGTCAGCGATGTCAAAAGCGAACCCTCAGCGGCGTTCTATTTACCGTTCGGGCGGGCATGGGAACTGCTGATCGGTACGTTGCTCGCTTATGAAAGCTTATATAACCGAGTCACACTGACGAGGGCCTTGGCGTCATGTGGGTTCAGAAGCCATTTGGCTGAGCGTCTCGCAGTATGGGTTCGTAGTGCAACGGCGGTTTCTGGTTTTTTACTGCTGATCGGCGCGCTTTGCACTATTCATAAAGGTCTGCCTTTTCCGGGTGCAAGCGCTGTTGCGCCGGTTTTGGGGGCAGCACTCATTATCCTCGCAGGCCCGCACGCGTGGTTGAATCGCAGCCTGTTCTCGCTTCGACCGATGGTCTGGTTGGGATTGATCAGTTATCCCCTTTACCTGTGGCATTGGCCGATTCTTACTTTTCTGAAAATCATTAATGTGGATGCACCCGCGGCTGGATGGGTTCTGGCAGCGGTTTTGTTAAGTATTCTTCTTGCGGTCGCGACCTTTCTATTCATAGAAAAGCCATTTCGATCAGGGCCGCCCTTAAGAAAAAGCAGCGCAATTCTGTTACTGCTCGGCATAGCCATGGGCGCGGCGGGGTTTACTGTTTTTGTAAAAAATGGCCTGCCTGAGCGAATGCCTGAACGCGAAGCCTTTGCGCAGTACTTTGAGAATTCGTGGCCTGAGCAGGCTTACGTGGTCAAGCATGGCCTTGCAAAGACATACCGCCTGGAGTGCGATTTCTTCAACTTCGATAGCTATCGGGCAGGTCATCCCACCAACGATCCTGTAGAGCGTATCGCGGACGCGTGTTATACACCACAGACTGATACGTCCGTCATGATTTGGGGCGACTCTCACGCTCAACAACTTTATCATGGGCTTCGTGAAGAACTTCCAAGTGACATTTCGATCTTGCAAGTTGCGACGTCCGGCTGCATGGCTTACTTGCCAAATCCTGATTATCCCAGGGCGAAAAATTGTGAAAAGTCCAATGCGCTTGCCTTAAACGTTATAAAGGAAAAAATGCCTGCGGTCGTGATCATCGCTCAGTTCGCTGGGCTGGATCAGTCAAATGACTTAAAAGCGTTGGCAAGACAGCTAAAGAGCTATGGTGTTACCAATTTAATTGTCGTGGGGCCTGTACCTCGCTACGAGCGACCGCTTTACCAACTCATCGTTCGTCAGTATTGGCCGGAACCCCCACGCAGAATCAATGCTCATTTTGCGCCGGAGGTTCGAGAAGCTGATGAGTCTCTTAAACAGCTTTATGGTAACGGACAGAGTGGGTTTGATTACCTTTCTGCTCGTGACGTATTCTGTGACAATACAGGATGCTTGACCTATTTAGGCGCAGATCCTAAGCAGGGTTTAGTGACGTTTGACTACGGTCACTTAACCTCTATCGCTTCAGTGTTTTTATCCAGGAGTGCGCTCGCGCCCTTGGTGATGAGCAAGTTACACCGGGCGTTTAATAGTCAAAAATTTGATCCTTTAAAGATGGGCTATGAGTGACAGAGTGTATTTGCTGAATAAAGGTAATTACACTCTGTAACTCAGTCATTTTTGACTCTCGCTCAACATCATCTAAGTTTGGGAAGCAGCTCTGGAAAAGCTGCTTTTCCTTCATTGATGTTATGGAGCGTCACTATGCATAAAACGTGTTTCTCATCCGTTGCTTTTGCTGTTCTTGCCTGTATCTCGCTGGCTACCACCGCTGCACCCAGTGCCAAAACTGAGGCCCCGGCCCCGATTGCGGCTCAAATGACCAAGGTCGAGCAATCCGCCAAGGTCAATCTCAACGCAGCCGACGCCGAAACCTTGCGTCGAGACTTGTTCGGTATTGGTGCCGCCAAAGCCCAAGCGATCATCGCCTACCGTGAAAGTAATGGCCCTTTCACTGCGGTGGATGAGTTGTTGGAGGTGAAGGGTATCGGCAAGGCGCTGCTGGAGAAAAACCGCGACAGGTTGATCATCAACTGATGACGCGAGAATAGCCAAGAGGGCCGGTCATTGACCGGCCTTTTTATCTTCTGAAACCTGCGCTTTCAAATGGGTGCTCACCACATCGATGATACGTGTCGCCAACTCCGTACTTTGGACACTCCTTGCCAGTACCAGTGCTCCCACGAGTGTCGACATGATTACCAGGCTTTGCTCATCGGCATTCACGCTTCCCAGGGCTGTCTCGATCTGCGTTAACCGCGTCCCAAGCACTGCATCAGTAGTAGGACTTTGCTGTCCCCTCAGGCCCAGTTCCGAACACATGGTCGGTAGCGGGCAGCCCACGCCTGGCGAAGTCAGGTGCCATTCAGACAAGTAGCTGTCTATAAATGCGCCCAGCGGTTGCTCTTGCCTGAACAACATTTCGCAATGTGCATCCAGTTGGGCGGCGGCGGCCAGCAGAGCCTTTTCCACCAACTCATCCTTGGATTTGAAATGCGCATAAAAGCCGCCATGCGTCAGGTTCAGTGCCTTCATTAGTGTCTGAAGGCCGGAGGCGCCGATACCATCGCGACGAAAGCGCATGGACGCTTCTTTGATGATGCGTTGGTGCGTTTGGGCTTTATGGTCTGATGAGTAACGCATGGGGCTGCCTCGTGGACGAGCCCGTATGTTAACGGAGTCGAGCACTTTTACCCATCAAGGGCAACCAACAGCATTGGCATGAAAAGTGATCAAATTCAGTTCAGTGATTGTTCAACAATCGTGAGGTAGTAATGACGCTCAGTTGTCTATAGCCGATCACATTGCCTTGGAGCTACGTGCCGACATCATTGGCGGGCGGCTGTTACCGGGCATGGTGCTGGTCGAGGTGGATCTGGTCAAGGCCTATAACGCATCGCGAAATACCATCCGCGAAGCGTTGCACCGTTTGGGCCAGGAAGGGCTTTCCCGCTATGTAGTTAACAAAGGCGTGATGGTTCGTCGGCTTGAGCGCGACGACGTCCGTGACTTGTTCGTCGTACGCCGCACCCTGGAGTTGCAGGCTATCGCTCAAAGTGGCGATTTGACAGAACGATCAGCCGCATGCATGCAAAACGCCATCGAGGCAACCTCGCTGGCCCGTGAGCGTGAGGACTGGCGCGCCGTGGCAACTCACAGTCTGGTGTTTCATCTGCATATTGTTGGATTGTTGCGCAGCCCGTTACTTGATGAGTTTTTCGCCCAGGTGATTGCTCAGTTACGCCTGGTGTTTTGCGGCGCGCCTGATGAGCAACGTTTCCAGTCGCCGTGGTTGGAGCGTGATCGCGAGATGTACGCGTTGCTGGGCTACGCTGACAAGCGCGCGGCACAGGAGGCGATGAGCCTCTATCTGCACGACTCTGAGCGCCTGTCCCTGGCTTTGTTTGATCACCCTTGATGGAGGATTCGCTGATGTACAAAGACTACCCCCCCGCTTACCAAGTCAGCAAAGGTAAGGCGTTGCAAGTCGACACGGCGTTCTACGAACGCATTCGCGATCGTGCTGATCAATGCACGTTGATCGAACAGTTCGAGGCGCCGATTAGTACAGGCAGGGCGTGGAAAGTGCCTGCTGGGCATGTGTTCCGTGTCACAACTCCTGTTGGCCCACAAGTCGGCGACTTCAACGTGTGGAGCGCCGATGATCCGCGTGAGCGCCTGTGGGCGGCGCGCACGCGGCAACTGCAAGGCGCAGATGTCAGCATGCGGACCGGCTGTGGTCGAACCTGCCATTCCTGTGACCTTTGGTGCCTATTACTGATGACAGCCTGGCTGGCTACGGCATCGATGAGCACGGCGGGCGCCTGCACGATTTACTCGGCACGTGCTGCGATCCTTATGTAAACCGCAGGCTGACCGGCGAAGACTTTCATCATCACTGTCACTCGAACCTGACCCGCGCCGTGCTGCCTCACGACCTGACCGAATTCGACGTGCATGAAGTGCTGAATATTTTTTGGTGCACCGGCCTTAATCACGACGACATGTATTTCATGAAGGCTTGCCCGGCACAGAAGGGCGACTATCTGGAGTTTTTTGCAGAGATTGATTTGCTGTGCGCACTGTCGACATGCCCCGGTGTGGATTTGTCGCTGCCGATGTGGGGGCCTGACGCACAAGACCCTCTGACGGTATGTCGCCCGGTTAGGCGTTGAGATCTATCGCTTGGAGGATGAATTGCTGAGTGGCTCGAGCCAGCCTGAGCGTGCTGCCTACAAGGGGCAGCACGGTCTACACATTGCCAAGGCGGATTGGGAATAATGCGGTTAGCGATCCTGCGCATCCTTGGCATCCGCTTGGGCATTTCGCTCTGCCACGCGCTTGCGTTGTTCATCGGTCATTTCAACCTTGTTGGCGCTGTCTCGCAGCATCAGCAAACCACCGACGATCGAACCGATCGCGACCACTAATATCAACCAGGCATACCACGGCATAGGGCTCTCCTTGAGGCAGCAAACCGTGGGGATTTCCCCACGGTAATAGCTGCTTTGAGTTACGGGCTTTCTTAGTAGTTCATTGTAGGCCCGTTCTGCCCCGGTAACCTTAAAGCCCGGTCAACATCGCATCTGCCGGCGCATCGGCGCGGTCTTGCGCGGTCAGTTGGAAGTACACGAACCCCACTACCATGAAGCCCAGGAAGATCAGGCCGATCAGCGTGTTGAACCACGCCATCGCCACCAGGCACACCACGGCCAGTACCAGCGCGATCCCCGGCACGATGGGATAACCCGGTGCGCGGAAGGTGCGTTCCAGCAGCGGCTCGGTTTTGCGCAGTTTGAACAGGCTGAGCATGCTCATGATGTACATGACGATGGCGCCGAACACGGCCATGGTGATCATTGCTGCAGTCAGGGTCATGCCACCCAGGTTGATCAGTCCGTCGCTGTAGATGGCGGCGATACCAACGATGCCGCCAGCGATGATTGCCCGGTGCGGCGTCTGAAAGCGCGACAGTTTGGCCAGGAAAGAGGGCAGGTAGCCCGCGCGGGCCAGGGCGAAGAATTGGCGGGAGTAACCGAGGATGATTCCGTGGAAGCTGGCCACCAGGCCGAACAGGCCGATCCATACCAGCATGTGCAGCCAGCCCGAGCTGTCGCCGACTACGGTTTTCATCGCTTGAGGTAGCGGATCGTTGATGTTCGACAGGGTGCGCCAGTCGCCGACGCCGCCGGCAAAGAACATCACGCCCATCGCCAGGATTACCAAGGTGAGGATGCCGCTGATGTAGGCCTTTGGAATGGTGCGCTTGGGATCTTTCGCTTCTTCGGCGGCCATGGCGGCGCCTTCGATGGCGAGGAAGAACCAGATGGCAAATGGAATCGCCGCAAACATTCCGGCAATCGCCGGCGCGCCGAAGGTGTCGGAGCCGGCCCAGCCATTCAGGGCGAAGTGGCTGAAGCTGAAAGCGGGAGCGACCACACCCATGAACACCAGCAGTTCGGCGACGGCGAGCACGCATACGACCAGTTCAAAGGTCGCCGCCAGCTTCACGCCAAGAATGTTCAAGCCCATGAACACAATGTAGGCCCCGACGGCCGCGTGTTTCGGGTCGAGGGCCGGGAACTGCACATTCAGGTAGGCGCCGATGGCCAAGGCGATAGCGGGCGGGGCGAACACGAATTCAATCAGCGTTGCCAGCCCGGCAATCAATCCGCCTTTTTCGCCAAATGCCCGGCGGCTGTAGGCAAACGGGCCGCCGGCGTGAGGAATCGCGGTAGTCAGTTCGGTGAAGCTGAATATAAAGCAGGTGTACATGGCGGCGACCATCAATGAGGTCACCAGGAAGCCCAGTGTCCCTGCCACGCCCCAGCCGTAGCTCCAGCCGAAGTACTCTCCGGAAATCACCAGTCCGACGGCGATGCCCCACAAATGCAGGGTGCCCAAGGTGGGTTTGAGTTGTGTGTTCATCGTGTAGCGCTCCCTGAACGGTTTGGAATGTTTCAGGGCATTGCAGCGGACATGCCATTCATCAATGCCATGTCGTAAAGGCGCCGAACTGTCGCCGAGGGGACGGTTTGGCGTTTGAATCATTTCAAGCGCTGCACCAGATGAGGGCGTTGGTGTCTGGTCTGACGCTATCGCGGGCAAGCCCGGCTCCCACATTTGAAGTGCATACCCCCTGTAAACCCCGCATAAACTCACTCTTTACGCCGTCTTTACGCCCCACCCATACCGTCGCTCTCGTTCCTTTACGCCACTCCTGCGGACAATCCTCCTACACGCGGCAGTCGCCGCACGACGGAGAAACTTCCATGAGCGTTCTGGACGGGGTGTCACTGCTGTTGGCTGTGGCGCTGTTCATTTATCTGCTGGTTGCGCTGTTACGCGCGGATCGGAACTAGGAGCAGGCTATGCACAGTTATGACTATTGGCTGATCATCGCCTTCTTTGCCTTGGTGCTGATTCCGGCACCGGCCCTGGGGCGGTTCTACTACAAGGTAATGGAAGGGCAGCGAACCTGGCTCACGCCGGTGTTCGGTCCGGTCGAGCGCGTTTGTTATCGCCTCTCGGGTGTCGATGCAGATCAGGAACAGAGCTGGCAGAAATATGCGCTGGCGTTGCTGGCGTTCAACCTGGCCGGTTTCGTGCTGCTGTTCGCGATCCTGCTGTTCCAGGACTATCTGCCGCTGAACCCGCAGAAATTGCCGGGTCAGGAATGGACCCTGGCGTTCAACACCGCCATCAGTTTCATGACCAACACCAACTGGCAGAACTACAGTGGTGAAGCGTCCCTGAGCTACCTCAGCCAGATGGCTGGCCTCACCGTACAGAACTTCGTCAGTGCGGCCACCGGTCTCGCCGTCCTGGTCGCGTTGTGCCGTGGGATCGGTCGCAAATCCACCAAGACCTTGGGCAACTTCTGGGTCGACATGACCCGCGCCACCCTCTACGGCCTGTTGCCGTTGTGCCTGGTGCTCGCGTTGTTCCTGGTGTGGCAGGGTGTGCCTCAAACCTTCGCTCATTACGTGAACGCTGTGACCCTGCAGGGCGTTGACCAGGTGATCCCGCTGGGCCCGGCCGCCAGCCAGATTGCGATCAAGCAATTGGGCACCAACGGCGGTGGTTTCTTCGGTGTCAACTCGGCGCATCCATTTGAAGACCCGACCGCCTGGGCCAACCTGTTTGAGCTGGGCGCAATCATCCTGATCCCGGTCGCGCTGGTGTTCACCTTTGGCCACTACGTGAAAGACCTGCGTCAGAGCCGGGCGATCCTCGGTTGCATGCTGGCCTTGTTCATCATCGGTGGTGCGACTGCGATGTGGGCCGAGTACCAGCCCAACCCGGCGCTGAACAACCCGGCGGTTGAACAGGCCGCGCCGCAGGAAGGTAAAGAAGCGCGCTTCGGCACCACCGGTACCGTGTTGTGGTCGGTGGCCACCACCGCCGCGTCCAACGGTTCGGTCAACGGCATGCAAGACAGCCTCAATCCCCTGAGCGGGATGGTCTCGCTGGTCAACATGATGGTCGGCGAGGTGATCTTCGGCGGCGTCGGTGCCGGCATGTACGGCATGTTGCTTAACGTGTTGATCGCGGTATTCCTCGCCGGCTTGATGATTGGCCGTACACCGGAATACCTCGGCAAGAAACTCCAGGCCAAGGAAGTGCAATTGCTGGTCGTGACCTTGCTGGTGATGCCGGTCGGCACCCTGGTGCTGGGCGCCATCGCCGCCAGTCTGCCAGGCCCGGCCGGTGCCATCAGTAACCCTGGCCCCCACGGTTTCAGCCAGTTGCTGTACGCCTACACCTCGGCCAGTGCCAACAACGGTTCGGCGTTCGGCGGCTTCAGTGCCAACACCACGTTCCACAACCTGATGTTGAGCCTGTCGATGTTGCTGGGTCGCTTCGGTTACATCCTCCCGGTACTGGCCCTGGCCGGCAGCCTGGCGATGAAGAAGACCGCACCGATTGGCCAGAACAGCTTCCCGACCCACGGCCCGCTGTTTGTGACCCTGTTGACCGTGACCATTTTGCTGGTGGGCGGCCTGACCTTCCTGCCGACGCTGGCACTTGGGCCTATCGCTGAACATTTGAGCATGGCTGCTTTTTAAATGAAGAGCCTAGGGGATATGAAAATGAACTTGCCTGCAAAAAACGCGGCTCCGGTGAAAACCCAGGAGCCGGCCAAGACCGCAATGTCGGCCCTGTGGCGCCCGGCGCTGGTCCAGGCGTTCGTCAAGCTGGACCCGCGCCAGCTGCAACGTTCGCCGGTGATGCTGGTGGTCGAACTGACCGCTATCCTCACCACCATCCTGTGCTTCGTGCCGGATGTTGCCGTACCGACCTACGTCGCCGTGCAAATCGCCGTGTGGCTGTGGTTCACCGTGCTGTTCGCCAACTTCGCCGAAGCCTTGGCTGAAGGTCGCGGCAAAGCCCGTGCCGACAGCCTCAAGGCGGGCAGCGAGGGCCTCAGCGCCCGCCGCAAGGAAACCGACGGCAGCTTCAAAGTCGTGCCGGCCACCAGCTTGCGTAAAGGCGATGTGGTACGTGTGGTCGCCGGGGAAATGATCCCGGGTGACGGCGAAGTCATCGAAGGTATTGCCGCGGTCAACGAAGCGGCCATCACCGGTGAATCGGCCCCGGTCATCCGTGAATCCGGCGGCGACCGCTCGGCCGTCACCGGCAACACCCGCCTGGTCTCGGACTGGTTGATGATCCGCATCACCGCCAACCCGGGTGAGTCGACCCTGGACCGCATGATTGCCCTGGTGGAAGGCGCCAAACGCCAGAAAACCCCCAACGAAATCGCGTTGGATATCCTGCTGATCGGCCTGACGCTGATCTTCCTGCTGGTGGTGGTGACCCTGCAGCCGTTCGCCCACTTCGCCAATGGCAACCTGCCGCTGGTGTTCCTGGTGGCGCTGTTGGTCACGCTGATTCCGACCACCATCGGCGGCCTGTTGTCGGCCATCGGTATTGCCGGTATGGACCGCCTGGTGCGCCTCAACGTGATCGCCAAATCCGGTCGCGCCGTGGAAGCGGCGGGGGACGTGCACGTACTGCTGCTGGACAAGACCGGCACCATCACCTTTGGTAACCGTCGCTGCACCAACGTGATCGCCGCGCCCGGTGTCAGCGGCAAGGAACTGGCCGAAGGCGCGCTGCTGGCGTCCCTGGCGGACGACACGGCCGAGGGTAAATCCATCGTCGAATACCTGCGCGGCCTGCACCCGCAAGCCGAGCCGTCGACGGATGAGTTGACCTCGGTACCGTTCAGCGCCGAAACCCGCTTGTCCGGCGTCGACTACCAGGACCGTGTGTTCCGCAAAGGCGCCGTGGATTCGCTGCTGGCCTTTATCGGCCTGCAACGCCGCGACCTGCAACCGGCGCTGTCCCGGGAAATCGACAAGATCGCACAGAGCGGCGGCACGCCTTTGCTGGTGTGTGCCGACGGCAAATTGCTCGGCGCGATTCACCTCAAGGACGTGGTCAAGCCTGGCATTCGTGAACGTTTCGCCGAGTTGCGCAAGCTGGGGATCCGCACCGTGATGGTGACTGGTGACAACCCGCTGACCGCTGCTGCGATTGCCGCTGAAGCCGGTGTGGATGACGTACTCGCCGAAGCGACTCCAGAGAAAAAGCTGGCGCGTATTCGTCACGAACAGAATGACGGTCGCCTGGTTGCGATGTGCGGTGACGGCGCCAACGACGCCCCGGCGCTGGCCCAGGCGGACGTCGGCATGGCAATGAACGACGGCACTCAAGCTGCCCGTGAAGCGGCCAATATGGTCGACCTCGACAGCGACCCGACCAAGCTGCTGGACGTGGTGCAGATCGGCAAGGAATTGCTGGTAACCCGCGGTGCGCTGACGACGTTCTCTATCGCCAACGACGTGGCCAAATACTTCGCGATCCTGCCGGCGCTGTTCGCCTCGATCTACCCGCAACTGGGTGTGCTCAACGTGATGCACCTGCAAAGCCCGCAGAGCGCGATCCTTTCGGCCATCGTGTTCAACGCCCTGATCATCGTGGTGCTGATCCCGCTGGCACTGCGCGGTGTGCGTGTGCAGGCGGCGAGTGCGGCGGCGTTGCTGCGTCGCAACCTGCTGATCTACGGCCTGGGCGGGATTGTGGTGCCGTTCGTGGGCATCAAGGCGATCGACATGCTGTTGACCGCGCTGCACCTGGTTTGACTCGATGCCCGCAGGTACCGGCAAACCGGTGCCTGCAGGTTGCAATAACTGAATTGAGGAATTTGAAATGTCCAACATAATCCGCCCGGCCCTGAGCCTGCTGGTGTTGATGACCCTGATCACCGGCGTGGCTTATCCCCTGGTTGTTACCGGCGTGGCGCAAGTCGCATTCCCCGACCAAGCCAACGGCAGCCTGGTACACGATGCCAGCGGCAAGGTTCGCGGTTCGAGCCTGATCGCCCAGGATTTCACCGGTGACGGCTGGTTCCACCCGCGGCCATCTGCCGGTGCGTTTGCTACGGTTTCCAGCAGCGCCAGCAACCTCGGCCCAAGCAACCCAGCGCTGGCCACTCGTGTATTTGACGATGCCAAGAAACTGCTGGTGCCAGACCAGGGCCCAGTGCCGATGGCATTGCTGACTACCTCCGGCAGCGGTCTTGATCCACACTTGCCACCGCAGGCGATTGCCTATCAACTGGCCCGGGTAGCCGCCGCACGTAATCTGCCGGTGGCCACCCTGGAGCGTTTGATGGACGAGCACATCGAAAGCCCGTTGGTGGGGCCGCCGGTGGTGAACGTGCTGGCGCTGAATATGGCCCTGGAAAAACTGTAAGCCGTGGCGCCGCCAATCGCGGGCAAGCCCGGCTCCCACAGGGAAATGCACTCCAATGTGGGAGCCGGGCTTGCCCGCGATGACGGCATCACAATCTCCACATCAACACCTGAAGGAAGACCGCCCGCATGAGCGACTCCGGCCGCGCCGATGCCCTGTTAGCCGATCTACCCCGGGACGGCCGTGGCCGGCTCAAAGTCTTCCTCGGCGCCGCGCCCGGCGTGGGCAAGACCTACGCCATGCTCCAGGCCGCTCACACCCAGCTGCGCCAGGGCGTGCGGCTGATCGCCGGCGTGGTGGAAACCCACGGCCGCGCCGAGACCGAAGCCTTGCTCAGCGGCCTGCCACAACAGCCGCTGCTGCGCTCCGAATACCGCGGCGTGATGCTGGAGGAAATGGACCTCGACGGCCTGCTCGCCGCCAAGCCCAAACTGGTGCTGGTGGACGAACTGGCCCACAGCAACGCCCCCGGCAGCCGCCACGAAAAGCGCTGGCAAGACATTCAGGAATTGCTCTCTGCCGGCATCAACGTATTCACCACAGTCAACGTCCAGCATCTGGAAAGCCTCAACGACCAGGTGCGCGGCATCACCGGCGTGCAAGTGCGCGAGACCTTGCCTGACTGGGTCTTGCAGGAAGCCGATGAGCTGCTGCTGATCGACCTGCCATCGCGCGAATTGCTGGAGCGTCTGCGTGACGGCAAGGTCTACGTGCCGGAACAGGCCCGTGCCGCCATCGATGCGTTCTTCACCCAGACCAACCTCATGGCCTTGCGCGAGCTGGCGATGCAAACCGCTGCGGCCCACGTCGACGATGACCTGGCCCAGGGTTATCGCCAGTTGGGCCAGGCGGCACCGGCTGTGCGTGGCCGGTTGCTGGTGGGTGTGGACGGCGATGCCCAGGCCGAACGCCTGGTGCGTCATGCCAGCCGTGTGGCCCAGCGTCGGCATTTGCCGTGGAGCCTGGTGCATGTGGATAACGGCCGGGTGCGGGATGAACAATCGCGCCTGCGCCTGCAAAACGCCCAGCAACTGGCCGAGCGTCTTGGTGGTGAAGTGGTGTTGCTACGGGCGGGGGAGGTGGCGAAGACACTGATCCAGCACGCCGCCGAGCGTCGTGCCAGCTTGATCCTGGTGGGGCAATCCCGGCCGCGTTGGCATCGCACCGTGTTTGGGGGTGGCTTGGCCTCACGCTTGCTGCGCAATGCCCGGGGCCTGGAAATCAACGTCCTCGACAGCGACGAAGTGCCGGCTCCGCCACGCCTGCCGGATGTGCGTGGGCTGGTGTGGTTTGACTATGCCCTGGCCGTGGTCGCGACGGTCATCGCCGCTGCCGTGGCGTGGGGAGTATCGAGCGTTCTGCCGTTGCCCAATATCTCGCTGGTGTTCCTCGCGGCGGTATTGCTGGTGGCGGTGCGCAGCAGCCTGGGCCCGGCGCTGGCCACGGCGGCACTCTCGTTTTTGACCTACGACTTCCTGTTTATCCCGCCTAGTTTTTCCTTTGCGATCCAGCGTGAAGAGGACGTGCTGACGCTGTTGTTCTTCCTGCTGATGGCCGCGCTCACCGGCAACCTGGCCGCGCGCCAGCGTCGGCAGTTGCAGGCGTTGCGTGACACCCAGGAAGAAACCAGCGAGCTGCTCGACCTGTCCCGCAAGCTCACCGCCGCTACCGATCGGCAGGCGGTGATCAGTGCCGCCGCGCATCATCTGGAAGGCTGGAGTGACCTGCAATTGTGCCTGCTCAACCGTGATGGTCAGGGCGACTGGAAGGTCGAGACAGGTGGCCCAATTACCTTTACCGAAGCCGAGCGCGCCGCCGCCGATTGGGCCTGGCAGCACGATCAACCGGCCGGCATGGGCACCGGCACCTTGCCGTTCGGGCGCTGGTGGTGGTGGCCGTTGTCCGGTGAAGAAGGCCCGTTGGGCCTGCTGGGTGTCAGCCCAAAACCTGGGCTCGAATTGAGCGGCCAACGCCGTCGTCTGCTCACCGCCTTGAGCCAGCCATTGGCCCAGGCCCTGGCCCGTGCGCAGCTCGGCCAGGAACTGGAAGCGGCACGTCTGCACGGCGAAACCGAGCAATTGCGCAGCGCCTTGCTGGCTTCCGTGTCTCACGATTTGCGCACACCGCTGACCTCCATGCGTGGCAGCATTGACAGCCTGCTGGCCCTCGGCGAGGCGATTCCCCTGGAAGATCGCCGGGAATTGCTGGAAGGTACCCGTGATGAAGCCGAGCGCCTGGATCGCTACATCCAGAACCTGCTGGACATGACCCGCCTGGGCCACGGCGCCCTGAAGCTGGCGCGGGATTGGGTCTCGCCCGGCGACATCGTCGGCAGCTCCCTGGGCCGTTTGCGTGCGGTGCTGGCGCCGCTGCAAGTGACCACCGACGTGCCGCCCGAACTACCGTTGTTGTATGTGCATGCGGCCTTGATCGAGCAGGCGCTGGTCAACGTACTGGAAAACGCTGCACGCTTCTCACCGCCCCAAGGCCGCCTGCAACTCAGTGCTGGCGCGCAGGGTAATCAATTGTTCTTTGCCGTTGCCGATGAAGGTCCGGGTATTCCCGAGGCGGAGCGCGCGAAGATTTTCGACATGTTCTACACCGCCGCCCGCGGCGACCGGGGCGGGCAGGGTACCGGTCTCGGCCTGGCGATCTGCCAGGGCATGGTCGGTGCGCACGGCGGGCATATCAGCGTGGCCGACGGCATCGAAGGCCGCGGCACCTGCATCACTTTATTTCTGCCATTGCAGGCCCAGCCTGGCCTGGAAAGCGAACCTTGAGCTACCCTCTTTTTTTCACGGATTTTGATTGGACACCATGAGCCAGACTGCGACGATTTTGGTCATTGACGACGAACCGCAGATCCGCAAGTTCTTGCGTATCAGCCTGGCCTCCCAGGGCTACAAAGTGATCGAGGCCGGCACCGGCAACGAAGGCCTGGCCCAGGCCGCCTTGAGTAAACCGGACTTGCTGGTGCTCGACCTCGGCCTGCCGGACATGGACGGCCAGCAGGTGCTGCGCGAGTTTCGTGAATGGTCCACGGTGCCGGTGCTGGTGCTGTCGGTGCGAGCCAGTGAAGTGCAAAAGGTCGAGGCGCTGGATAACGGCGCCAATGACTATGTGACCAAGCCGTTTGGCATCCAGGAGTTTCTTGCGCGGGTACGGGCATTGTTGCGCCAGGCGCCGGCGGGGGAGGCCCAGGAAGCGGCACTGCGGTTTGGCCCGCTGACGGTAGACCTGGCTTATCGGCGGGTGCTGCTGGACGGTGTCGAAGTGGCGCTGACCCGCAAGGAATATGCAGTGCTGGCGCAACTGGCGCGGCATCCCGGGCGGGTGATTACCCAGCAGCAACTGCTCAAGGATATCTGGGGCCCGACCCATACCGAAGACAGCCATTACCTACGGATTGTGGTGGGCCATCTGCGCCAGAAACTGGCAGATGATCCGACTCAGCCACGGTTTATCGTGACTGAGGCCGGGGTGGGCTATCGGTTGTTGAACACCGAGGCCTGAAGCGTTAGCTCAACCTGTGGCGAGGGGAGCTTGCTCCCGCTGGGCTGCGCAGCAGCCCCAAAATCCTGGGAGCGCTTCGCACTCCAACGGGAGCAAGCTCCCTCGCCACAAACGCTCGGTTCATAAATACTCAGTGTTGCTCACTCTCATACCGATCCAGCGTATCGCTCGCGATCTCCCGCCCCAGCGCGATCAACTCCGGCGCTTTGTAAAACTCGAAAAACCGGCACACCCGCTTCGGCACGTTGATCAGAATATCCGGCGGGTACCCGGCGATCTTGTACTGCGCCAATGACGTCTGCATCACCTCGAAGCTCTGGTTGATCAAATCCAGCAGCGACGCGGGTCCCACGTTATCGATGATGAACGAGCCGGTCGCCGACTTTGGCGCCCCGGCCTTTTCCGGTGCCGCCGCCGGTTGTTGCGCCTCGGGTTCGGCAGAGTCCAGCCACGGGTTGATATCGGCGGCCTGGGCCAGCAGCGCTTCCTGTTCCAGCATCAACAACTGCTCGGCCTGCTTGCGCCGAAACGGCAAGTGCGAACCCAGTGAACGCACCAGGTTATCGAAGCGGCTCCTGAACGCCGGCGGACGCTGGATCACTGGAAGCTTGTACTGCTTCTGGTTGGTAGAGTTGAGGTTGACCGCAATGATCAGGTCGCAATGGCTGGACACGACCGGCACGATCGGCAGCGGGTTCAGCAGGCCGCCGTCCACCAGCATGCGGTTGCCCTGCATCACCGGGGTGAACAGGCTGGGAATTGCCGCCGAAGCGCGCATGGCCTGGTGCAGGCAGCCTTCCTGGAACCAGATTTCCTGCTGGTTGGTGAGGTCGGTGGCCACGGCGGTGTAGGGGATGCGCAGGTCTTCGATATTGATCTCGCCGACGATCTTGCGGATCTGCCCGAACACCTTTTCGCCACGAATCGCCCCCAGGCGAAAGCTCACGTCGACCAGTCGCAGTACGTCCAGGTAATCGAGGCTTTCGATCCAGTTTCGGTACTCGTCCAGCTTGCCCGCAGCATAGATCCCACCCACCACCGCACCCATGGAACAGCCGGCGATGCAGGCGATGTCATAGCCGCGTTTTTCGATTTCCTCTATCACGCCGATATGGGCGTAGCCCCGAGCGCCACCGGAGCCCAGCACCAATGCAACACGTTTCTTCATGACCTGATCCTTCGCAAAACAGGTGCCCACAATGCACCCATCGAGGGTCGGGCTTCAATCATCACGGTCACAACCGAATATTTTCGCGAGCGAGCCATTGGGCTCGGGTATGCTCTGGCAATCGGCACTGCGGATTCAGGCAGTCGGATAAGGCACTTTTCGGTGTAGGCAACGTCTACACCTGTGACTGTTTTTTCTTTTCTTGAGGTGTCATTTGATGAAAGCCTGGATGTGTGTACCTGTGATCGTGTTGGCCCTGGCCGGTTGTGCCGGGAAAACTGCTTATCGCGACAGCTGCGGCACGCAACTGGACGCTGCGTGGCACGAACTGGACCTGGCCAAGGCCGAAGGTTTTGCCGGTACTGTGAGTTACTCCAAGGCTCTGTCGTTGTTGACTGGCGCCAAGACCCAGCAGCAGTTCGAAGCCTTTGAAGGTTGCTCGGAAAAGGCCGAGAAAGCGCGTTTCTATATTCGTGAGTCGCGCGCAGGACGTTGATCCTGATCAGGGTGCCAAGGAAAGGTAGTCGATAGTGTTGTGTGGCGTTTGCCCAAGCAGGCGCCCGATCTTCAACAGGGGAAACAGGCATGGCAGCGTTGGTCGATCAGTTAGTCGCTCAGGTCATCGGCCTGGAAGTAGGGTTACTGAGCTGCCAGGCGCGCCTCGCCGCCGTCACGGACGACGAGGCCCTGCACGATCTGCGCACCACGGTGCGGCGCTTGCGCAGCCTGTTGCGGCCATTGCGCGGGTTGCCCGGTGTCGAGCAGCTCGAACAGGCCGCCAGTGGCGTGGGCCAACTGACCACGCCGTTTCGCGACCGTGAAGTGTTGGCGGCGTACCTCCACCAGCATGGCCATCACGAAGCAGCTGAGCGGCGTATGCGGCAGCAGCCAGCCACCTACCGCTCGGTGGCGCAAGGGCCGGAGCTGGCGCAACTGCTGTTGATCCTCGAAGCATTCCCCCGCTTTATCCGCGCATCCCAACGGCAGAAATTGCTCAAGGGTTTGCGCACCCGCATTGAAAAACGCCTGGCCAAGCAATGGAAAAAACTCGGCGAAGCGTTGCACGATCCCAACCATGACCGCCATCGCCTGCGCCTGTTGATCAAGCGTGTGCGTTATGCGGCCGAGGCTTATCCCGAGCTGGATAAGCTGCCCCCCAAAGCGGTGTCCCGTCTCAAGGCCGCCCAAGGCGCCCTCGGCGATTGGCACGACTGCTGGCAATGGCTGGCGCAAGCCGGGCACGAACCTGATTTGCAGCCGTGCGTATCCGGCTGGCACCGCACCATGGCCGAGGCTGAAGGGCAGGCGGACCGTGTGTTGGATAAACTGAGCGCCGACTGCTTCGCTTGAACCTGCGGCCTTTCTGTCCGGACTTTTGGCTGGAATAGGTGCTGTGCGGCGCAGGCCGGGTGGTTAAGATCCCTCAATCCTTTCTTCAAGTTGAGATCGCCATGCGCTTTAGTGATTTGCTCGACGCTGTCCGCAACCACCCGCTGGACGTTTCGATCCCGGCCGAATGGGCCCAGGGCCGTGCCACGTTCGGCGGCCTGGTCGTGGCGTTGGAGTACGAGGCCCTGCGTGCGCAGGTCCCGGCGGATCGCCCGTTGCGTTCGCTGGCGATTACCTTTGTCGGCCCCGTGGCGCCGGATGTGCCTGCCCGCTACGAAGTCGAAGTGCTGCGCGAAGGCAAGGCTGTCAGCCAGTTGCTGGGCCGTGTGGTGCAGAACGGTGAAACGATGACCCTGGTGCAGGCCAGTTTTGGCGCGTCGCGGCCGTCGCAAATCGACGTCGCCGCTGAACCCGCGCCCACCTTCAAACACTGGGATGAGTGCCAGGAGCTGCCCTACGTCAAAGGGGTGACACCGGAATTCATGCGGCACCTGGCGATGCGTTGGAGCGTCGGCGGGCTGCCATTTACCGGTAATAAATCCCGTGAGATGGGCGGCTGGGTGCGCTTGCGTGGCGACGTGAAAGAAGAGCCCCTGACCGAAGCGCATATCCTCGCGCTGGTCGACGCATGGCCACCTTCGGTATTACCGCACCTGACCCAACCAGCACCGGGCAGCACCCTGACCTGGACCATCGAATTCGTCCAGCCGTTGCAAACCCTCAGCACCCTGGACTGGTGTCAATACCGGGTCCACATCGAGCATGCCCGCGACGGCTACGGCCATGCGGCTGCGCAGCTGTGGAGCCCCGACGGCCAGTTGATTGCTATCAGTCGCCAGTCGGTGGTGGTGTTCGCCTGAGCCCTCAGACCAACAGGTGTTGATCGTCGGAGGCATCGCTGGTGCGTGCCTCCAGGCTGCGACCGTGATGCTGCAATGCCAGCGCGGCCACAATGCTGACAACCCCGATAGCGACGCTCGCCAGGTTCTCGCTGAACACTCCGGACACCATCAGCAGAAAGCCGATCACCAGCAGCGGCAGCGCCAGCAGCTGCAACACTTGATTGGTCGCGTGCTGATGATTCTGCGGGTGAGTACGCCATTGCCAGGCGGGGAGATTTGGATGACGTTTGCCCATGATCGTGATTCCTCTGTCCGTTGAAACATCTTGAACAGAGTGTAGGACGGGCAGGGCGGGGCGGCGAATCAAGGATGGCTATGGAGGCCATAGCCATCCCTTCAGTGTTTACAGCTTCAATTGTCCGATGGCCTTGCTCAGTTCTCCGGCCAGGGTCGCCAGCTCATTGCTGGTGGTCGCCGAGTCCACGGTTTGTTGCACGGTGTTCTCGGTGACGTCACGGATGCTCACCACCGCCCGATTCATTTCCTCGGCCACATGGCTTTGCTGTTCGGCCGCCACGGCAATCTGCGTATTGCTCTCACGCATCTGCGCCACGGCGCCGGTGATTTCGGCGAGAGCAATCCCGGCCTCTTGCGCCTGTTGCACACAGTCGTCGGCCTTGAACGAGCTTTCCTGCATAAAATCCACCGCGTCCCGGGTGCCGGCTTGCAGGGCGGACACCATGCGGGTGATTTCATCGGTGGAGCTTTGCACCCGCTTGGCCAGGTTGCGTACTTCGTCGGCAACCACGGCAAAGCCCCGGCCCATTTCGCCGGCGCGGGCGGCTTCAATGGCGGCGTTGAGGGCAAGCAGGTTGGTCTGTTCGGCGATGCTGTGAATCACCCCGACCACGCTGTTGATTTTCTGGCTGTCCTCGGCCAGTTTCTGGATCATTTCGGCGGTCTGCTGCACACCCGTGGACAGCCCGGCAATCGAGCGCTGTACCCGGCTGACCACTTCCTGGCCGCTGCCGGCGAGGGTGTCGGCAGTCTGGGACAGGTCGCGGGTGGCGCCGGCGTGCTGGGCGATGTGGTAGACGGTGGCGGTCATCTCGTTGATTGCAGTCGCGGCCTGGTCGGTTTCGCTTTGCTGGCCGAGCATGCCGTGTTGCACCTCGTTCATGCTGCTGGCCAGGCGTGCGGCGCCGTCGTCCAGTTGCTTGGCGGTCCGCGCGACGGTGTTGACCACTCGCTGATAACCCGCCTGCATCGCGTTAAAGGCACTGGCCATCTGCCCGACCTCGTCTTTACAAGCCAAGGGCACGCGGGCTGAGAGGTCGCCGGTTTTTTCGACGTGCAGCATCACGTCTTTCAAGGTATTGAGCTGGCTGAGCAGAAAGCGGATCAGCAGCTGTGAGGCGCCGAGCATGGCCAGCATCAGAATCATCACCGCTACGGCGTAGTTGGCGAAACGGTCTTCGAAGACTTGGCTCAAGCTGGGTCCGTAGGCCAGCACGGCGACCTGCTGACCGTCGGCGCGGCTGATCACTTCGGCGCCCATCAGCGGGTTTTCGCCGAACAACGGCATGTGATTGAAGTCCACCCAGCCACTGGCGGTGGCCAGGGCTGACAGATCCTCGTCGCCCAGTTGTGGGACTTTGCCCTTGGCATAGGTCAGCCAGTGCTCGCCCTTGGGCAGCGGTTGGCCGGCGGGCCAGGCACTGAGCAAGCGCGCCTGGGCTTGCGCCGAAGCCTGGGAGGCTTGGCTGCGGGCCTGTTGTTCGAGCTGCACGGCGTACAGCACCAGCAACAGGGTGGTGATGAAGGCGACCGCGTTCACGGCCCAGAACTTGTACTTCAGTGAGATGTTGCTAAGCCAGGCACCCATGGAAGGTTTTCTCTGATAGCGGAAACAGCATTGGCAAGGTGCCATTATTGTGCCGCTATCGGCCCGGCAGGTTTTGATATGGGTCAATGCGCCGCGTCAATCCGGCACAGGCAATCCAAAAAAGGCGCGGGCGCAGGCTGTGCTGTGTTGCGCCAGGTCTTCCACGGTTTCTTCACGGTGCAGGGCGACTTCCCGCAGGACTTCCGGCAAATAGGCGGGTTCGTTGCGACCGTTTTTGGGCTTGGGCCGCAAGGTGCGGGGCAGCAGGTAGGGCGCGTCGCTTTCCAGCATCAGACGACCACGGGGAATTTCCCTGACCAGCGGATGCAGGTGCGTCCCACGGCGCTCGTCGCAGATCCAGCCGGTGATGCCGATGTGCAGGTCCAGGTCGAGGTAGCTGAACAGCGCGCGCTGCTCGCCGGTGAAGCAGTGCACCACGGCGGCTGACAGGTGATCACGGTAGTCCCGCAGGATTTCCAACAGGCGCTGGTTGGCGTCACGCTCATGAAGAAAAACCGGGAGTTTCAGTTCCACGGCCAGGGCCAGGTGTTCTTCAAGGACTTTTTCCTGCTGAGGGCGCGGCGAGAAATCCCGGTTGAAGTCCAGCCCGCATTCACCCACCGCCCGTACCCGGCTTTCCTTGAGCAGACCGCGCAGGCGCCTGGCGCTCTCGGCGTTCCAGTCACTGGCGGAGTGGGGGTGGATACCGGCGGTGGCGAACAGGCGTTGGCCGCTTTCGTCCAACTGCTGGCACAGTTCCAGGGCCTGTTCACTGCCGTCAACACTGGTGCCGGTGAGCACCAATTGGCTCACCCCGGCGGCGTAGGCGCGGTCGAGAACGGCCTGGTGCTTTTCGTCGAAACTTGGGTTCGTCAGGTTGACGCCGATATCAATGAGTTGCATGGTGCTACCTCCGCCTGCGGTCGGAAAGCATATCAGAGCTGTAGATTTATAAGAAAAGCCAAGAACTACAACGAGTTAAAGCTGTCTTTGAAAGTCGCAAGTAACACTGTGTTTGGTTTGTCGCCATCTGCCGTGCCACCCTTGCGCCCAAAGCCTGCGCTCATGGCGCTCTGTTTCTGTCCCCCAACGCCTCGTTTTTCGCGAAGCAATGGGCAGTATTCTTTCTTCCGGAGAGCGGATGATCCGACCCTCGGCGTTGCTTATGTTGTGCCTGACGTTACTGCTGCCCATGGCCGCGGTTGCGCGTCTGGACGGGCCGCTGGAAGTCACCAAGCCCGGCAAGGTCCGTGACCTCGCGCAGATCCGCAGCAGCCGCACCTTGCGAGTGCTGGTCAACCAGAGCCGTAACAGTTCCGGCGAAGTCCAGGGCCAGGCCATCGGTGTTGAATACCACCGCCTGCGTGCTTTCGAGCAATACCTCAACGGCCACGCCCGTGACGGTGAGGAGATCAGCCTCAAGATTATTCCCAAGGCCAAGGACCAATTGATCGGCGCGTTGGCGCGCGGTGAGGGTGACCTGGTGGCCCCCGGCGAATTACTGGATATGAAGGCCGCTCACAAGATTGCCACCAGTGACCCGATTGCCAGCGACGTGCCGCTGTGGCTGGTAGGGCTCAAGGGTGAGCGGCGGTTTACCAAACTCGAGCAATTGTCCGGGCGCACGCTGGCCTTGACCACCGGCAGCGCTGCGTCGGACGCGATCAACCAGGTCAACCAGAAGCTGGCGCTGCACAAGTTGCCGCCGGTGAAGGTGGAGTGGGTCGACCCCAGCCTGGCGGTGGAAGACGTGCTGGAGATGGTCCAGGCCGGGATTTTCCACCTGACCATTGTCGAGCGACCGATTGCCGAGCGCTGGGCGAAGATCCTGCCCAAGCTGCGGTTTGACCGGCAGGTAGCCATCAGTGAGCCGGGCGAAGAATATTGGTTTGTGCGCCAGGATGCTTCGATGCTGCGGGCCAGCATTGATCGTTTCCTCAAGACTTACCACACGCCGTCCGATCAGGACGTGGCGTTCCAGCGCATCTATCGCCGCCTGTACCAGGTGCGTTATCCATTGGCCCGTGCTGACCGCCAGCGCCTGGAAAAACTGCGTCCCGTGCTGCAAAAGCATGCCCGAGAACAAGGCATGGACTGGCTGAACCTGGCCGCGTTGGCGTTCAAGGAATCGGCCCTCGATCCCGGCGCCCGGAGCAGCGGCGGCCCCACCGGGTTGATGCAGATCACCCCGTCGGCGGCCCAGCGGGTTGGGGTCAATAACATCGAAAGCCTGGACAGCAATGTGCAGGCCGGCGCGCGGTACCTGGCGATGATCCGGCGCAAGTTTTTCTCAAGCCCCAAGCTCAACGAGCGCGAGCGCATGGCGTTTGTGCTGGCGGCCTACAACATGGGGCCGGAGCGGGTCCAGGGAATGCGTGCCGAAGCGCGGCGGCGGGGACTTAACCCAAACCAATGGTTTTTCCAGGTTGAGCGCATTGCCATGGAGCAGGTGGGAATGAGCGGTGTCAGCTATGTTAATAGCGTGAACAAGTATTACCTGGCGTTTGATCGGGAACGGGAGTCGTTGGAGCCGGCAGCGCCGCGAGTTGCGTCACGGAAATAATCTATTAAATCGATGGTTATTAGCCGTTTTATCGGCTTTTATCATTACTTAAACTGATTAATATAGCGGCCAACCCAACCCCTACATCGAAAAGGATTATCAGCATGAGCCCATTGATCACCCGCATCCTCTCCACCCGCGCTGGCTATGGCCTGACGATCCTGAGGATTTTTGTCGGGATCATCTTCGCCGCCCACGGTTCGCAGAAACTCTTTGGATGGTTTGGCGGTGGTGGCCTGGCGGGCACTGCCCAGTGGATGGAAAGTATTGGCCTGGCCCCAGGTACCCTGATGGCGGTTCTGTCCGGCGGTACTGAGTTCTTCGCCGGTCTGGCGCTGATCATTGGCTTGCTGGCGCGTCCTGCGGCTCTGGGCTTGTCGATCATCTCCCTGGTGGCGATTTTCTCGGTGCATATCCATAACGGTTTGTTCATGGCCAACAACGGTTACGAGTTCGCCCTGGCGTTGCTGGGCGGTACGCTGGCGGTGTTGTTGGAGGGGGCTGGCAAATTGTCTGCCGACCGCGCCATCACTCACTGATACCGCGAATCTCCCTTTAAAGGCCCGCCTTGTGCGTAATGCTGTTCACTTAAGCATTTGAGCCCACGCTGGGCTTCCTAGAAAATCCGATACCAGACCTCTGGCA
>NZ_JAAAFU010000026.1:0-167011 GCF_019352905.1 Pseudomonas sp. Xaverov 83
TGGGGCAAGAGCGTTTTGCTTACTTTTGCGCTCTTCAAAAGTGAGCCGCTGTAAGAGCGGAACCATAGGCCGCCGTTACCTAAATAACGGATATACACACACAACCCAAAAAAAGCCCCCCATTGGCCAAACCAGTCAACCAAGTTGAAAGCTTTGACCATTGCCCACCCACCGCTCTAGAGCGACTATTTCACCGGTCTACGTACCCATCCTGAAAATAAAAAACACACAGGGATTTGAAGCGATGCGTGATTACTCGGCCACCACCACCCAGTTCAATTACCAACACACCGTTGACGCCGCCCTGTCGGGCACTCTGCAGGCCCTCAACGCCTGCGTCGAATGCTGCGACCGCCACGCCTTACCCGGCCGCATCGCGCTGTTCTGGGAGGGCAAGGACGGCCGCAGCGCCACGTCCACCTTCACCCAATTACAAGACCAGGCCGCCCGCTTCGCCAACTTCCTCCTGGCCCAGGGCGTAAAGCGCGGCGACAAGGTAGCAGGCCTCCTGCCACGCACCGCCGAGTTACTGATAGTAGTACTCGCCACCTGGCGCATCGGTGCGGTCTATCAGCCGCTGTTCACCGCCTTCGGCCCCAAGGCCATCGAACACCGCCTGAACAGCTCTGGCGCAGCATTGGTGGTCACTGACGCCGTGAACCGTCCCAAACTCAATGAAGTGGCCGACTGCCCAACCATCGTCACCGTCGCCGGCCCCAACGGCGAAGGCATCGTGCGCGGCGATTTCAGCTTCTGGGCCGAACTGCCCAACTACTCCAGCCTCTGCGAACCCGTATTGCTGGGCGCCGACGACCCGTTCCTGCTGATGTTCACCTCCGGTACCACCGGCCCGTCGAAATCCCTGGCAGTACCGCTCAAGGCAATCGTGGCATTCCAGAGCTACACCCGCGACGCCGTCGACCTGCGCCCCGAAGACGCATTCTGGAACGTCGCCGACCCGGGTTGGGCCTACGGCATCTATTTCGGCGTGACCGGCCCCTTGTCCATGGGCCATCCGATCACCTTCTACGACGGCCCGTTCACCCTCGAAAGCACCTGCCGCGTCATCAACAAATACGGGATCACCAACCTCACCGGATCGCCCACGGCCTATCGCCTGCTGATTGCCGGCGGCGAGCAGTTCGCCAAGTCGATCAAGGGCAAGCTACGCATTGTCAGCAGCGCCGGCGAGCCCTTGAACCCGGAAGTGATCCGCTGGTTCGCCGACAACCTCGGCGTGACCATCCACGACCATTATGGCCAGACTGAATTGGGCATGGTGCTGTGCAATCACCACGGCCTGGAACACCCGGTGCACGTGGGTTCCGCCGGTTTTGCCTCGCCAGGCCACCGCATCGTGGTACTGGACGACAACCACCAGGAACTGCCCGCCGGCCAGCCGGGCATCCTCGCCATCGACCGCGAACAATCGCCGATGTGCTGGTTCGCCGGCTACCACGGGGTCAAGACCAAAGCCTTCGTCGGCAAGTACTACCTCAGCGGCGATACGGTGGAGCTGAACCCCGACGGCAGCATCAGCTTTGTCGGGCGCAGCGACGATGTGATCACCACCTCCGGCTACCGAGTAGGGCCGTTCGATGTGGAAAGTGCATTGATCGAGCATCCGGCAGTGGTGGAGGCCGCGGTGGTGGGCAAGCCATGCCCGGAACGCACCGAGATCGTCAAAGCCTTTGTGGTGCTCAGCGAGCAATACCGCGCCGAGCCGGCCCTGGCCGAAGAGCTGCGCCAGCACGTGCGCAAGCGCCTGGCGGCGCACTCGTACCCACGGGAAATCGAATTTGTCAGCGAGCTGCCCAAGACCCCGAGCGGCAAGCTGCAACGCTTCATTTTGCGTAATCAGGAAATTGCCAAGGCCCAGGCGGCCACGGCGTGACCCATTCTTCAAGGAAACAGTGATGCAGATTGAGAACAAGGTTTTTCTGGTCAGCGGCGGCGCTTCAGGCCTCGGCGCGGCCACGGCCGAGATGCTCGTAGCGGCCGGTGCCAAGGTGATGCTGGTGGATTTGAACGCTGACGCAGTGGCGGCCCAGGCGCAAAAGCTCGGCGAGCAGGCCCGCAGCGTGGTCGCGGATATCAGTCAGGAAGCCGCTGCTGAAGCTGCGGTGCAGGCCACGGTGGCAGCCTTCGGTGGTCTGCACGGGTTGGTCAACTGCGCCGGTGTGGTTCGCGGCGAGAAGATCCTTGGCAAAAATGGCCCTCACGTTCTGGCCAACTTTGCCCAAGTGATCAACGTCAACCTGATCGGCAGTTTTAACCTGCTGCGCCTGGCCGCGGCGGCTATCGCCGAAACCGAAGCGAATGCCGATGGCGAGCGCGGTGTGATTATCAACACGGCGTCGGTGGCGGCGTTTGACGGCCAGATCGGCCAGGCGGCCTATGCCGCCTCCAAGGGTGCGATCGCCAGCCTGACCCTGCCTGCCGCCCGTGAGCTGGCGCGCTACGGGATTCGGGTGATGACCATTGCCCCCGGCATTTTCGAAACCCCGATGATGGCTGGCATGACCCCGGAAGTGCGTGAGTCCCTCGCCGCCGGTGTGCCATTCCCGCCACGCCTGGGCAAGCCAGGCGAGTACGCCGCGCTGGTGCGGCATATCATTGAAAACAGCATGCTCAACGGCGAGGTGATCCGTCTCGACGGTGCCTTGCGCATGGCGGCCAAATAAGGAGATTTTCATGACTGATCCCATCGTTATTGTCAGCGCAGTACGCACCCCAATGGGCGGGTTCCAGGGCGACCTCAAGGGCCTGACCGCCCCGCAACTGGGGGCTGCGGCGATTCGTGCAGCGGTCGAGCGTGCCGGTATTGCCACCGATGCCGTGGATGAAGTGCTGTTCGGTTGCGTGCTGCCCGCCGGCCTCGGCCAGGCACCTGCACGTCAGGCTGCTCTAGGCGCAGGTCTGGATAAATCGACCCGCTGCACTACCCTCAACAAGATGTGTGGTTCGGGTATGGAAGCCACGATCCTGGCCCATGACTCGTTACTGGCGGGCAGCGTGGAAGTGGTCATCGCCGGTGGCATGGAGAGCATGTCCAACGCGCCGTACCTGCTGGACCGCGCCCGCAGCGGCTACCGCATGGGCCACGGCCGGGTGCTCGACCATATGTTCCTCGACGGGCTTGAAGACGCCTACGACAAGGGTCGCCTGATGGGCACCTTTGCCGAAGACTGCGCCGAGCACAACGGCTTTTCCCGTGAGGCCCAGGACGCGTTTGCCATTGCTTCCCTGACCCGTGCGCAACAGGCGATCAGCGACGGTAACTTCATCGCCGAAATCGTCCCGGTGCAGGTCACCGTGGGCAAGGAACAGAAAACCATCACCCACGACGAACAGCCGCCAAAAGCCAAGCTGGACAAGATCGCCACCTTGAAACCAGCCTTCCGCGAAGGCGGTACGGTGACGGCGGCCAACTCCAGTTCGATTTCCGATGGTGCAGCGGCGTTGTTGCTGATGCGCGAGTCTGAAGCGCAGAAGCGCGGGCTCAAGCCGCTGGCGGTTATCCATGGCCATGCGGCATTTGCCGATGAGCCTGGCCTGTTCCCGGTCGCGCCGGTGGGGGCGATCCGGAAGCTGATGAGCAAGACTGGTTGGAACCTCGACGAAGTCGACCTGTTTGAAATCAACGAAGCCTTTGCCGTGGTCAGCCTGGTGACCATGAGCAAGCTGGAGATTCCCCACAGCAAGGTCAATATCCACGGCGGCGCCTGTGCCCTGGGCCATCCGATTGGCGCGTCCGGCGCGCGGATCCTGGTGACCCTGCTCTCGGCCCTGCGCCAGAAAGGCCTCAAGCGCGGCGTTGCGGCCATCTGCATCGGCGGCGGTGAGGCCACGGCCATGGCTGTTGAATGTCTGTACTAAGGAATTTCTATGCTCCCGAATGACGAACAACTGCAAATCAGCGAAGCCGCCCGGCAGTTCGCCCAGGAGCGGCTCAAACCGTTCGCCGCCGAATGGGACCGCGAGCATCGCTTTCCCAAGGAAGCCATTGGCGAAATGGCCGAGCTGGGCTTTTTCGGCATGCTGGTCCCGGAGCAATGGGGTGGTTGCGACACCGGCTACCTGGCCTACGCCATGGCCCTGGAAGAGATCGCCGCCGGCGACGGTGCCTGCTCGACCATCATGAGCGTGCACAACTCGGTGGGCTGTGTGCCGATCCTCAAGTTCGGCAACGACCCACAGCGAGAACAGTTCCTCAAGCCCCTGGCCAGCGGCGCGATGCTCGGCGCTTTTGCCTTGACCGAGCCCCAGGCGGGTTCCGACGCCAGCGGCCTGAAAACCCGCGCCCGGCTGGAGGGCGATCACTACGTGCTCAATGGCTGCAAGCAGTTCATCACCTCTGGGCAAAACGCCGGGATCGTGATTGTGTTTGCGGTCACTGATCCGGCTGCCGGCAAGCGCGGTATCAGCGCCTTTATCGTGCCTACCGACTCGCCGGGCTACAGCGTGGCGCGGGTCGAGGACAAGCTCGGCCAGCACGCCTCCGATACCTGCCAGATCCTGTTTGAGGACTTGAAGGTGCCGGTGGCCAACCGTTTGGGCGAGGAGGGTGAAGGCTATCGGATCGCCCTGGCCAACCTCGAAGGCGGGCGCGTCGGCATTGCGTCGCAAGCAGTGGGCATGGCCCGGGCGGCGTTTGAGGCGGCCCGGGACTACGCCCGCGAGCGGGAAAGCTTTGGCAAGGCGATCATCGAGCACCAGGCCGTGGCCTTCCGCCTGGCGGACATGGCGACGCAAATCGCCGTGGCGCGGCAGATGGTGCATTACGCCGCCGCCCTGCGTGACAGCGGCAAGCCGGCGCTGGTGGAGGCGTCCATGGCCAAGCTGTTTGCTTCGGAAATGGCCGAAAAGGTCTGTTCGGCAGCCTTGCAAACCCTCGGCGGTTACGGTTACCTGAGCGACTTTCCCCTGGAGCGGATCTACCGCGATGTGCGGGTCTGCCAGATTTACGAAGGCACCAGCGATATTCAACGCATGGTCATTTCACGCAATCTCTGAGGAGTATCTATGAGTTACGAAACCATTTTGCTGGACGTCCAGGGCCGTGTCGGGCTGATTACTCTCAATCGCCCGCAAGCGCTGAACGCTTTGAACGCACAGCTGGTCAGTGAGCTGAACCAAGCGTTGGACAGCCTGGAGGCCAATCCGGAAATCGGCTGTATCGTGCTCACCGGCTCGAAAAAGGCCTTTGCCGCCGGCGCCGACATCAAGGAAATGGCCGAGCTGACCTACCCGCAGATCTACCTCGACGACCTGTTCAGCGACAGCGACCGCGTGGCCAACCGCCGCAAGCCGATCATCGCCGCAGTCAACGGTTTCGCCCTGGGCGGCGGTTGTGAACTGGCCTTGATGTGCGACTTCATCCTGGCCGGTGACAACGCCAAGTTTGGCCAGCCGGAAATCAACCTCGGCGTACTGCCGGGCATGGGCGGCACCCAGCGCCTGACCCGCGCCGTAGGCAAGGCCAAGGCCATGGAAATGTGCCTGACCGGACGCTTTATCGATGCGGTGGAAGCGGAGCGCTGCGGGATTGTCGCGCGGATCGTGCCGGCGGATGAGCTGTTGGACGAAGCATTGAAAGTCGCGACCCTGATTGCCAGCAAATCGGTGCCCATCAGCATGATGGTCAAGGAAAGCGTCAACCGCGCGTTTGAAGTGAGTCTGTCGGAAGGTGTGCGCTTTGAGCGTCGGGTGTTCCATGCGGCGTTTGCCACACTGGATCAGAAGGAAG
This sequence comes from Pseudomonas sp. Xaverov 83, assembly GCF_019352905.1. Lineage (NCBI taxonomy): Bacteria > Pseudomonadati > Pseudomonadota > Gammaproteobacteria > Pseudomonadales > Pseudomonadaceae > Pseudomonas > Pseudomonas sp. Xaverov 83. The sequence goes on from NZ_JAAAFU010000026.1 coordinate 5,750, forward strand.
GCATGGCGGCGTTTGTGGCCAAGCGTGCGCCGGAGTTCAAGGACAAATAAACACCGTCCTGAAACGCTGAAGATCAAAAATGTGGGAGCGGGCTTGCTCGCGAAGACGGTATTACAGTCACCCGATGTATCGACTGATCCACCGCCTTCGCGAGCAAGCCCGCTCCCACATTGGTTCTGGGAATACCTGTTACAGCTGGTAGTTTTTCAACTCTCTGGCAATCACCATTCGCTGAATCTCGCTGGTGCCCTCGTAAATCTGGGTAATCCGCGCATCCCGGTAGTAACGCTCCACCGGGTAATCCTCCAGATACCCATAACCCCCATGGATCTGCATCGCCGACGAGCAGACCTTCTCGGCCATTTCCGATGCGAACAGTTTGGCCTGGGACGCTTCCGACAGGCACGGCTTGCCCGCACTGCGCAATCGGGCCGCGTGCAGGATCAGCAAGCGCGCCGCATTCAGGCGGGTTTGCATGTCGGCCAGCATATTCGCCACGCTCTGGTGTTCAATGATTGCCTTGTCGAACTGCACCCGGTCACGGGCGTAGGCCAGCGCTGCTTCAAAGGCGGCGCGGGCGATGCCCAGCGCCTGGGCGGCAATCCCGATGCGCCCACCTTCGAGGTTGGACAGGGCGATAGCCAGGCCTTTGCCGCGTTCGCCCAGCAGGTTGGCTTCCGGCACCGTGCATTGGTTGAGGGTGACGGCACAGGTGTCCGAGGCACGGATGCCCATTTTGTGTTCGGTACGGTCCACTACGAAGCCTGGGGTGCTGGTCGGTACGAGGAATGCCGAGATGCCTTTCTTGCCCAGGTCGGGGTCGGTCACCGCAAACACAATCGCCAGTTTGGCGCGCTTGCCGTTGCTGACAAACTGCTTGGCGCCGTTGATCACCCACTGACCGTCCCGCAGTTCGGCGCGGGTACGCAGGTTGTGAGCTTCGGAACCGGCCTGGGGTTCGGTCAGGCAGAAGCACCCGATGGCCTGGCCGCTGGCCAGTTCCGCCAGCCAGGTTTCCTTTTGTTCCTGTGAGCCGTAGTTGAGAATTGGCCCGCAACCGACTGAATTATGGATACTCATCAGCGCGCCGGTGGCGCCGTCGCCGGCGGAAATCTCTTCCACCGCCAGAGCGTAGGCCACGTAGTCGACGTAGGTGCCGCCCCATTCTTCGGGCACGACCATGCCCAGCAAGCCCAACTCGCCCATCTTGGCGACGAGGGCGTCGTCGATCCAGCCGGCCTTTTCCCAGGCTTGGGCGTGGGGCGCGATTTCGCCACGGGCAAAGTCCCTGGCCATGTCGCGGATCATTACCTGTTCTTCAGTAAATTCAATATCTTGCATGGCTTAGTTCCCGTTCTTGTCGAAGTCGCGGAAGAAGCTCTCGACATGATCAGCCTCCAACGCCTGGAGGGTGGGAGGGTTCCAGCGAGGGGTTTTGTCCTTGTCGATCAACAGCGCGCGCACGCCTTCGATCAAGTCGCCACGGGCGAACCATTGGCGATCCAGGTGCAACTCCAGGGCAAAGCACTGCTCCAGGGGCAGGTGGCGTCCGCGGCGCAGCATCTGCAGGGTCACAGCCATGGCCAGGGGCGAGCGGGTTTGCATCAGGCTGGCGGTGGTCAGAGCCCAGTCATGGCTGTCGGCGACGGTGACTTGCTGCAATTGCTCGACGATGCTCGGCACATCCGGCAAGGCAAAGAAGTGGTCGATGGCCGGGCGCAGCGCCGCCAGTGGCGCGTCGGGCAATTGTTGCACCGCCAGGCCGGCCAGCAGGCCTTGCAGGTCCTTGAGCGGTGAGTCGTGCCATTTCAGGCGGTCCAGGCGCTGGTCGAGGTCGGCAAGCCTGGCGCTGTCGAGGTACCAGTCTGCCAGCCCGCAATACAGGGCATCGGCGGCGCGAATCTGCACGCCGGTCACCCCGAGGTAGACCCCCAGTTCCCCGGGAATACGCGGCAGGAAATAGCTGCCGCCCACATCCGGGAAATAACCGATGGCGACTTCAGGCATTGCCAGGCGGCTGCGTTCGGTGACCACCCGCAGGTCGGCGCCTTGTACCAGGCCCATACCGCCGCCGAGGACGAAGCCGTCCATCAGCGCCAGGACCGGCTTGCGGTAGCGGTGAATAGCGAGGTCGAGGGCGTATTCCTCGACGAAGAAGTCTTCGTGCAGGGTGTTGCCGTTCTTGAAGCTGTCGTACAGCGAGCGAATGTCGCCCCCGGCGCAGAAGGCTTTTTCACCGGCACCGCGCAACACCACGGCGTACACCTCGGGGTCGTTGGCCCAGGCCTGCAGATGCCGGCTGAGGCTGCGGACCATGTCCAGGGTAATGGCGTTAAGACCGGCGGGGCGATTGAGGGTCAGGTGGCCTATGTGGTTGCGTACGTGCGCCAGGACCTCGTCGTGCACGACCCCGGCGCTGCTTGCTTCGGATGAAACCTGAGCAGTCATCTCTAACTCCCTGCTTTTATTGTTCTTTATCAAGATGTTCGTAAGCGAACCATCTCGCGATCGTACCAGTGCAAATTTGCCCAGTACAAGTCGGAATCATGCAGGTCGTTTTTGCATTTTTGCCCTAGGGAGGATGCCGGCCCTAGCGTTGGAAAACCGCGCCGATCGTCCGTCGCCGGGCATAGCGTTCGCTGGCCTGGATCAGTTCTTCCAGTTCCTGCGGTGTTACGTCCAGGAACTGCTCGCGCTCGGCCAGGGCCTGCTTGAGGTCTTCGGCGCTGATGCCTGGGTTTTCGATGGCCGTTGGCATGAAGTTCGGCGCAGCGGGCTCGCTGGCTCCCTTGGGATAACGCGTGCGGGTTGCGTTGTTATAGGCCAGTGCGCAGGCCAGCAAGGCAGCGGCGCCCAGCATCACTGCGCCCAGTTCGTGCCAGCCGATGGCAATGGACGCGGGATCAGCCAGCACCAGGCTCATCGCCAGCCCACCCGCCGGTGGGTGCAGGCAGCGCAGCCAGCAGATCAGGATGACGGTCATCCCGGCGGCCAGGCATGCGCTGCCCAATGTGCGTCCCAGCACCCGCGCCACCAGCAGCGCAACGACCCCGGCACACAGGTAGCTGCCAATGATCGACCAGGGCTGGGCCAACGCGCCGGAAGACACGGCAAACAGCAGCACCGCCGAGGCCCCCAGCGGACCTATAAGGTGCAAGGCGACCTCCATACCAAACACCTGGGCGCACACCCAGACACTGAACAGGGTGCCTAACGCCATGCCGATGGCGGCACGACTCCATTCGGCGGGGCGGGTATTGATGGCAGCGGGTAACCAGCGAGCGAGCATTGACGGGCGATCCATAAAAAACGGGCAAAAAAAAGGCTTGTCTGGTTTCCCGGAAAAGCCTTTCAAAACAGTTCCTGCATTTGGGGGAGGAACCTGCGCAGTGTGCCAATCGGACAAGGTTGCCGCCAATGCATATTAATGCAGGTCAAGTGCAGTATTTTTGCAGTAAAGCGTCTTAGCCAGCCGGTATCAGGCGGATTGGGGGCGGCAGGGGGCTGCCGATCTTGCCCAGTACCCGATCATTGGTTTCCTCATTGATCAGCAGGTTCTGTACGTTTTCCCGCAGTGAGGGATCGTTGGCCAGAGGCCCCTTGAGTACTACCAGTGCATCGCGCAGTTCCATGAGCCTATCCAGTTTTGGTTGGAGGATGTAACTCACATTTACCGTGTCGCGAGATAACGGCATAACAGTGTCAGAGAGGGAGGGGGCGGGCAATCGATGGTCGGACACAGAACATTCCTCTAAATGAAATAAACGGCAGCGCTAAGTGCTGTTTAAAACGTATTTATTGTTATCGCGGCTGTTTCTTTAATCGGGTACTTCACGATAGATGGCTTGCTATTACGGTCGCCGAATTTCGTACGACAGTAACAGGGCGGCCCTGCACCGCACCTTTGGCACTTCTGAGAATAGTTAGAAGGTATTAAATAAATAACTCACTTTGCAGACGAGTCTACAGTTGGTGACTTGGAGCGGGAAGGGGGCGTGCATCGGCGCATGCGGATAGATGCGTAGGATTTTTCCCGATAGTTACAAACCGAAAAGTTTCGAAGTTTTATGGGTAAAGAAGTTTCTTACATGCACTTGGATTTATAACTACGGATTGTACTGGCACGGGATAAGCAGCCTGTGCCGCTTATCCCGTTAGCAAGTATCAAGGTTGCGCGGGTTTGGTCAAATGCAGCAGCACATAGGGGTTCTTGTCGAACTGGCCGGTCAGCACCGGTTCCAGTGAGCGGATACGCGGATCGCTCAAGGCCTCGTAGTCCGCCTGGCTCATGATCAGCCAGGCAGGCGCCTGGATCGGCGCCAGTTCGGCGGGCAACTGGGTAAACAACGGCACCTGGTCGCAATCGAGGTTGACCATGAACTTGATGGCTTTCGCGTCCTTGCCCAGTGCGTGCAGCACCAGCGGTGCTCGTTCTTGCTGGATGAGCGTGTGGGCCTGGAGGGTAAAGGTGCGCGTGTCATACAGACGACGCTCCAGGGGTTCGACCATCACGATATAGGCGAGCCATACCGCGAGTACGGCAGAGAAAGCCGGCCCCAGGTAGCGAAGGCGTCGGTTGAACAGCAGTCCCAGCGCCAGAGTCTGGAGCGCGATCAGCAGCCCGAACACCGGATTGAGACTACCCATCTGCTCAGGGAAGCGATGACGCGCCACGAACAACCCTGCGATCAGCAGACCCGGAATGACCGCCCACAGCGCCAGCATCAGCCAGCGCAACCCGGCGAACAGTTTTCCGCGGGATACCTGGAATGGATACGCGGCAATGATCGCTGCCATGGGCAACATCGGCAGCACATAGCGGGCTTTTTTCGCCTGGGGCACCGAAAGGCCGATCATCACGATCAAGCCGGCGGCCAGGCAGTACAGCACCAGTTTCAGCGCCGGGCCCTTGTCTTCGCGGCCACCGGCAACAATCGCAATCAGCGCCAGTATGGCCAGTGGATAGGCAGGTGCGTAATTGCCCATCGAGCTGGTGAAGTAATACAGCACGCTACCGGAGCCTTCGGTACCGTCCATGCGGCCGAGGAACTGCATGCGGATCACGTCCTGCATGAAGGTTTCACCGCCACTGAGCTTGGCCAGCAACAACAACAGGCCGACACACGCCGCCAACAACGCCAGCGCCAACAGGCCAAAACTGAACAACTGCCGCCACTGACGATTGATCAGGTAATAGCTGCACAGCATGCCGGTGGGAATCACCAGGCCGATCGGCCCACGGATCGCAAACCCCAGGATCAGCAGCAGAAACAGCCAATGCAGACGCCGGCAGGCGCCGAAATGGTCGTGGGCATAACCCAGGTAAAACACCGCCAGGGCCACGGCGGCCAGCATCTGGTCGAGGGACACCGCGCGGGTTTCGCTGATGAAGGTACTGCTGAGCAGCATCACCGCGATGCTCAGGAGCGCCCAGCGCCGGGAGTAGGGTGCTGTCAGTCGGTACACCAGCACCACGATCAGCGCTGAAGCGATGGCCGTGGGCAACCAGGCCGTCAGGCTGGTGACCTGCCCCAGGGGCAAGGACAGCAGCCAGGTCAGCAGCGTCGAAGTGGCCAGGTAATCGGCGTAAGGCTGGCCATACGTCGTCGGGAAGAACCCCGGCCCATGGCGCAGCATCTCCTGGGCGAACAGCACGAAGCGCGAATCAAAACCGATGATGGCCTGGTTCCAGTTGCCTGCGATAAACAGGACCAGTGCCAGGAGCCCCAGCACCCAAGAGTGTCGGCGGATCGTCGGGCTGAGCAGGGGCGGATGGGCTTTGTCCACGTCTTAGGCTTCCTCGGCCTGAGGCACCCAGTTTTGCTGGGGGATCGGCAAGTTGCAGGAGTCGCCGCGGCCCATCGGGAAGTACTGGATGCCTTTACGCGCCAGGCGTTCACCGTCGTACAGGTTGCGACCGTCGAAGATCACCGGGGTTTTCAGGCGCTGCTGGATCAAGTCGAAGTCCGGTGCCTTGAACTGCTGCCATTCGGTGCAAATGATCAGGGCGTCGGAGCCGCTCAAGGTGGATTCCGGGGTGCCCATCAGCATCAGGCGCGGGTCATCGCCGTAGATGCGTTGGGTTTCCTGCATGGCTTCCGGGTCAAACGCGCGCACATTGGCGCCGGCGGCCCACAAGGCTTCCATCAGTACCCGGCTGGGGGCATCGCGCATGTCGTCGGTGTTGGGCTTGAACGCCAGGCCCCACAAGGCGAACGTTTTGCCCCGCAGGTCGCCCTTGAAGAACGCGTTGGCACGCTCGAACAGCTTGCTCTTCTGGCGCTGGTTGATGGCTTCCACGGCTTCCAGCAGGTCGCTGGAGCAGTTGGCAGCCTTGGCGCTGTGGATCAGGGCGCGCATGTCCTTGGGGAAGCACGAGCCGCCATAACCGCAGCCCGGGTAGATAAAGTGGTAGCCGATCCGCGAGTCGGCACCAATGCCCAGACGCACAGCTTCGATGTCGGCGCCCAAGTGTTCGGCCAGTTCGGCGATCTGGTTGATAAAGCTGATCTTGGTGGCCAGCATGCAGTTGGCGGCGTACTTGGTCAGTTCGGCGCTGCGCAGGTCCATGAAGATGATGCGGTCGTGGTTGCGGTTGAACGGTGCATACAGTTCGCGCATCACGTCGCGCACTTCTTCACGCTCGCAGCCGATGACGATGCGGTCCGGACGGCGGCAGTCGGCAACGGCCGAGCCTTCCTTGAGGAATTCCGGGTTGGAGACGATATCGAATTCCAGATGACGGCCGGCAAGGTGCAGGGCTTTTTCCATGTGCGCGCGCAAGGTGTCGCCGGTGCCGACGGGCACGGTGGATTTTTCCACCAGGATCACCGGGTCGATGCGGTGGCGCGCCACGGCATCGCCTACGGACAGCACGTATTTCAAGTCGGCCGAGCCGTCTTCGTCCGAAGGGGTGCCCACGGCGATAAACAGCACTTCACCGTGTTCAACGGCGAGTTTTTCGTCATAGGTAAACGTCAGGCGACCGCCTTCGAGGTTTTCCTTGACCATGGCCGCCAGGCCCGGCTCGAAGATGCTTACGTGGCCTTGTTGCAGCAACTTGACCTTTTTCTCGTCAACGTCCATGCAGATGACATCGTGGCCGACTTCGGCCAACACGGTGGCCTGTACCAGACCGACGTAACCGCTACCAAATACACTGATTTTCATGGGGCATTCCTGGGACTTGTGGTGCTAGCACGACGAGAGTTGATAGTCAGGACTCCGAGAATGACCAAGGCCACACCCGCAGTTTTTGAAACGGAAAAATGTTCGTTGAAGACCGGCAGGCTGGCAGCCAGCAGGTACACCAGCGCGTAGCTGATGCTGAGCAGCGAGTAGGCCCGCCCCAGCGGCAAATCTTTCAGTGCGCCGAGCCAGCAGAGCATCGACAGGGCATAGGCGATGATCGCCAGGATCACCACGCCCAGTGCGCCGAGGTCGATGGCGCCGGTGTTGAGTGCTGTCAGCCATTCAGTGGGCAGCGGCAGGCGCGTCATGCTCCAGCGCATGCCCAACTGGGCACCGCTGACCAGTGCAACGCTGCCCAGGGCCAGGGCAAAACCGCGAGCGCGACTCATACCTGGCGTCCCAGCAGCACTACACCGGCAATCACCAGCAGCACACCGAACCAGTGGCGGCCATCGATGTGTTCGTGGAACACAAAGCGCGCTACCAGGGTGACCAATACAAAGTTGAGGCTGAGCATCGGGTAGGCGATGCCGACTTCCAGGCGTTGCAGCACCAGCAGCCACACCAGCAAACCCAAACCCAGGCACACCAGCGCCGACCACAGCCACGGCGAACGCAGCTTCAAGGCCCAGCCATCCGGCTGGTCACGCCAGCCTTCAACTGCAAACTTCTGGGACACCTGGCCCATGCAGGTCAACAGGCAAGCGCCCAACAACAGCAGCAACGTGGTCATGGCGCACTCTGCGGGAAGATCAGGATCACGATATTGCCCTGCTCGTAGCGCTTGCCGTCTTTGGGCAGCAGGTCCACTTCCTGACGCTCGTCGTCACCCTTGACCCGCATCACCACGCCCACCGAACCTTGTTTGCGCGCATCGCTCATCCATTGCTGGACGCTGGCGGCATCGATCTTGCGGTAAGCGGTGTCCGGGAAGGCAATGCCGTATTTCACTTCGCCAACGGTGTTGTAAAGCATCACTTCAGGCCGCTGCAGACGCCACGACAAGGCCGATGCGGCACCGAGGTCGTTGCTCAGCAGGGCGGTGGTCGGCTGCAACTCCTGGAGGTGATCAATGATGAACTGGTCCGGGGTCTTGTTATAAACCACCGAATGCGGCAACGCGGCCGGCACCAGCGCCACCAGCAACCAACTGCCAATCACCGGTGCGGCCCACATCTGCAATGGGCGTGCGGCCTGCAGCAGGTTGGCGATGATCCAGCCGAACAGGAAGACGAACACCAGCACCAGGCTTAAGGTTTCCTGGCCGTGCTCATACACCGGCTTCTTCAATTGGAACCAGGTCAGGGCCAGTAGCCCCAGCACGCCAATAACCAGGTTCAGCCAGCCATTGATGCGCAGTACGCGGCCACGGGCCTGGGCCAGTTTGTCGGCCAGGGTGTGCCCCATCAGCAAAGCGAGAGGCAGCAGGCACGGCATGATGTAGGACGGCAGCTTGCCCTTGGCCAGGCTGAAGAACGCCAAAGGCATCAGCAACCACAGCAGCAGGAAGGCGATTTTGCCGCTGCGCTTTTCCAGCCAGGCCTGTTTGGCGGTGGAAGGCAGTAACGCCATCCATGGCAGGCTGAACGCCACCATCAGCGGCAGGTAGTACCAGAAGGGCTCGGAGTGCTGGGCGTCTTCGCCGGCAAAGCGCTGGATGTGCTCGTGCCAGAAGAAGAAGTTCCAGTAGTCCGGCTCCTGGGCATGCACCATCAGCGCCCAAGGCAGGCTTACGACAATCGCCACTGCCACGGCCACCAGGCCATAGGTGAGCAGTTCACGAAAGCGTTTTTGCCAGATCATGTAGGGCATGGCGATCAGTACTGGCAGCAGCCAGGCGAGGAAGCCCTTGGTCATGAAGCCCATGCCGCAGGCGAACCCGAGCAGGGCCCACGACCCCAAGCGGCCACGGGGGGTGCTGCTGTCGAAGCAGAACCACAGGGCAGCGCCGGTCAGGTTGACCCAGAAGGTGAACTGCGGGTCGAGGTTGGCGTAGCCCGCCAGGAAGGCGACGCTGACGAAACTCATGTACAGCACGGCGCTGACCAGGCTCTTGCCCGGGTCGTTCCACAACCGCCGGGCCACGCCGTACACCAGCAGGATGCTCAAGCCGGTGCTCAAGGCCGAGGCGAAACGCACGCCGAACAGGTTCTGCCCGAAAATCGCCTGGCCCAGCGCGATCATCCAGTAGCCGGCCGCCGGTTTTTCGAAGTAGCGAATCCCCATGAAGTGCGGCGAGGCCCATTTGCCGGTCAGCAGCATTTCCTGGCTGATCTGCGCATAACGGGTTTCGTCGGGGATCCACAGTCCATGGGTGGTCAACGGGATCAGGTAGAACACCCCGAAAGCCAGCAGGAGCAGGGGCAGGGCCCAGCGCCGGATCATGCCTTTTGCACTCCGAGCCAGCCTTCACGGCCGCTCAGCACGCCGCGCACCAGTTGTTGCCGGGGCAGGGTGGTCAGGTCGGCGGGCAACAGGTCGCCCAACGGTTTGAACTCGATGCCGCGCTGCCCTGCCTGGGCGAGCAACTGGCGAAAATCATTGGCCATCAGAATCCCTTCTACTTCTGCGTGGATCGTATAGACGTTGAGCTTCGACGGCTTGAAGCGGTCGAGGATGTAACTATTGAAATCCTTGGCGGCCACCACCGGGCCCACGACTTCGTCGAAGGTCGGCATGTCCACCGGAATTTGGGGCGTGCCGGCACTGCCATCCGCCAAAGTTGGCCGGAACAGGCTGGTACCACGGCAATCGCTGTTGTAGCGGAAGTTGAACTGTTGCTTGGCTTGCACCACGCGCTCATCGGCACGCCAACCGGCGGCGGCTGAGCAGTCGATGGGCTCACCGAGGATGTCGTTCAAGGTGTCGACGCCACGGCGAATCTGCTCGATCAGCTGTGCATCGCTCCAGCGCCCGGTGTTGGCTTGCCAACCATGGTGGTCCCAGGCGTGCAGCCCGACTTCATGCCCGGCAGCCTTGGCCTGGCGCATCAAGTGCCCCAGGTCGCGACCGATGGGTTTGCCCGGCCAGGCGGTGCCGGCCAGCAAAATGTCCCAGCCGTACAAGCCGGCAGCGTTGGAGCGCAGCATCTTCCACAGGAATTGCGGGCGGATCAGGCGCCACAAGTGGCGCCCCATGTTGTCCGGCCCGACGCTGAAGAAAAAGGTCGCCTTGACCCCGGCTTCATCCAGCGACTCCAATAACCGTGGCACCCCTTCACGGGTGCCTCGGTAGGTGTCGACGTCGATGCGTAGACCTGCCTGCATCAGCGCTTGTCCGCGATTTCGAGCATGGCTTCACGCAGGAAGAAATCCAGAGTGTTGCCGATGGTTTCGCTCATCTCGACGGTAGGCTCCCAGTTCAGCAGGCGCTTGGCGTTCTCGATGCTTGGCTTACGGTGAGCCACGTCCTGGTAACCGGTGCCGTAGAACGCCTTGCTCTCTACGTCGCGGAAACCGGCAAACGGAGGGAAGTTGCTGCGCAGTGGGTGAGCTTCGAACTGACGCAGCAGTTCTTCGCCCAACTGACGGATGCTGGCTTCGTTTTCCGGGTTGCCGATGTTGATGATCTGGCCGTTGCAGTTATCGTTGTCGTTATCGATGATGCGGGCCAGGGCTTCGATACCGTCAGCGATGTCAGTGAAGCAACGCTTCTGCTCGCCACCGTCGAACAGACGGATCGGCGTGCCTTCCACCAGGTTCAGGATCAGCTGGGTGATGGCGCGGGAGCTGCCGATGCGGGCCGAGTCCAGGCGGTCGAGGCGCGGGCCCATCCAGTTGAATGGACGGAACAGGGTGAACTTCAGGCCTTTGTCGCCGTAGGCCCAGATCACGCGGTCCAGCAGCTGCTTGGAGACCGAGTAGATCCAGCGTTGCTTATTGACCGGGCCCACCACCAGGTTGGAGGTGTCTTCGTCGAAGTACTGGTCCTGGCACATGCCATACACTTCGGATGTCGACGGGAAGATCACGCGCTTGTTGTACTTCACGCAGTAGCGAACCAGTTTCAGGTTCTCTTCGAAGTCCAGTTCAAAGACGCGCAGCGGGTTGCGGGTGTATTCGATCGGAGTGGCGATGGCCACCAGTGGCAGGACCACGTCGCACTTCTTGATGTGGTACTCGATCCACTCGGAGTGAATGCTGATGTCGCCTTCCACGTAGTGGAAGTTCGGGTGGCTGCGCAGGCGCTCGATGGCGTCGGAGCCGATGTCCAGGCCGTAGATTTCGTAGCGGTCGTCACGCAGCAGGCGCTCGGACAGGTGGTTACCGATGAAACCGTTCACACCCAGGATCAGTACGCGGGTACGGCGTGGCTTGCGGCCGGACTCGGCGCCGCGCAGTACGGAACCGTCCACCAGGCCCAGTTCATCAGCCAGGGACGGGCCGGCCAGGTACAGGCCGTTTTCGTTGCGCTGGCCGAACTTGACCACCAGGGAGTCTTCACCGCAGGCGATGCGCAGCGGGTTGACGCTGATCACGCGGCCTGGTGCCAGGCCTTCGTTGCCTTTGACGACTTCAGCGCTCCAGACGATCAGCTTGTGCTCGCCCACGGCGCAGAAGGCGCCCGGGTACGGTTGGGTAACGGCGCGAACCAGGTTGAACAGCTCTTCAGCCGGTTTTTTCCAGTCCAGCTTGCCGTCAGCTGCGGTGCGACGACCGAAGTAGGTGGCTTTGCTTTCGTCTTGTGCGGTTTCGGTCAGCTTGCCTTGAGCCAGCTGCGGCAGGGCGTCACGCAGCAGGCTGGTGGCCGCGTCACGCAGTTTGGCGTGCAGGGTCAGGCCGGTGTCGGTGCGGTCGATCACGACTTTCTGCTGGGCCAGGATCGCGCCGGCATCGGCACGCTTGACCATGCGGTGCAGGGTCACGCCGGTTTCGGTTTCGCCGTTGACCAGTACCCAGTTGGCCGGTGCGCGGCCACGGTATTGTGGCAGCAGGGAGCCGTGCAGGTTGAACGCGCCTTTCTTGGCGGTGGCCAGCAGGGCTTCGCTCAGCAGGTTGCGGTAGTAGAACGAGAAGATGTAGTCCGGGTTCAGCTTGGCGATGCGCTCGATCCACAGTGGGTGGTTGGCGTCTTCCGGGGCGTGCACCGGGATACCGTTGCGGGCGCACAGTTGGGCGACGGAACCGTAGAAATTGTTTTCCTTGGGATCATCGGCATGGGTGAACACGGCAGCAATTTCGTAACCCGCATTGAGCAGGGCTTCGATACCAGCACAGCCAATATCGTGGTAAGCGAAGACAACAGCTTTTGAATTCATGACGAAACCTGATCGGAAGGAGAAGTAGAAGTGTGGGAGGAGGTCAGGCCATCGACCGTAAAGGTCTCGGCCGGTGCTGCCGGTTGGTTGCGCAGCACTTTTTCAATAAAGAACCGTGGGCGGGCCCGGACGTCACTGTACATGCGGCCCAGGTATTCACCCAATAGGCCCATGCCGATGAACTGGCCGCCGGTAAATACAAACAGTACGGCGAACAGGACGAAGGTACCGTCGCCGGCCCAGCCTGCGCCAAAGGCCAGGCGCAGAATGATCAGCGCAAAGGCGAAGAGCATGCCCAGCGCCGCCATGCTGAAGCCGACGATGCTCAACAGGCGCAATGGCGTGGTGGTCATGCAGGTCAGCAGGTCGAACATCAGGCTGATCAGGCGCATCGGGCTGTATTTGGATTCGCCGTGTTCACGCTCGGCGTGATGCACCAGGATTTCCGTGGTGTGCCGCGCGAAGCTGTTGGCCAGGATCGGGATAAAAGTGCTGCGTTCGCGGCAGGCCAGCATCGCGTCGACGATGGTGCGACGGTAAGCGCGCAGCATGCAGCCGTAGTCGCTCATGGCCACGCCGGTGGAGCGCTGCACGGCGAGGTTGATCAGGCGCGACGGCCAGCGGCGGAAAGCCGAGTCCTGGCGATTGTTGCGCACGGTGGCAACTACGTCGTAGCCCAGGGCGGCTTGTTCGACTAGACGCGGGATTTCTTCCGGCGGGTTTTGCAGGTCGGCGTCCAGGGTGATCACGACGTCGCCCCGGCAATGCTCGAAGCCGGCCATGATCGCGGCGTGCTGGCCGTAGTTGCGGTTGAGGATCACCGCCACCACGTTGCTGCCTTCGAGGGCGGCGGCGTCTTCCAGCAATTGCGCAGAATTGTCGCGGCTGCCGTCATCCACCAGGATGATTTCGTATTCGTAAGCCAGCTGTTTGCAGGCGGCCATGGTGCGGCGCAGCAGCTCAGGCAGGCTTTCTTGTTCGTTGTAGACCGGGATAACGATCGACACGCAATGAATTGGATAGGGTTTCAAAGATTCATTACCTCGGGGGTTTAGAGCAACTTGGAGCGTAAAGACAGCAGTTATCGTCAGCCTTGGATGCCAGGCATCCGGTCAAAGATAGCGTTGATTTGTGGCATTCATTCGACAGTCCTGACAGGTCACAGTGGGTCTTCCATGGGTTATGTGAGTAAAGACCAAAACGCTCAAAGGTAAAGCGGAATCAACGAGTTAACCTGCAAAGTACGGTTCGTTCTCAAGTCGTGCCGCCAAGATTAAGCGCAAAAATGTTCAACGAATATGAAACGCAGATGAAAAAGTCGTTTTTTTGGCAGGTAGACAGCTAGGGTTCAGGTAAACAACAGAACCATGGACAACGCCGTCGTTGGCCCCTGCAGACTGGATAGTGGCCTTTTCCTGCGCGCGGGTTCATTCCTGAAGAATCTTCTCTGCAATGCCGTGCAAGTGCCGGTAAAGTAAGCCATCTCTTGCCAGGGCAGTCGGATGAATAGCGTGCAGCGTTTACGGCCAATGTTGATGGTGTTGTTGATGACGGTGGCCTGGGCCACGAGTGTGCGGGCCGATGACGGCGTGGCACTGACGGCCATCGACCAGGTGCCCGATGGCGTAGAAGTGCGGGGTAAACAGGTCGGCGCCTTCACCTGGAGCGATAAACAGGGCAAGAATCTGTTGGTGCTCGCTGAGCAAGTCAGCGAACGCGACGACGACGGCGCGCAGTCCGCCTTTGTCTATGCGGCCCAGTACCTGCTCGACGGTGACCGGCCCAAGCGCCTGTGGATGCTCTACGACGACGTGCAGCATTGCGAGTTCGACGCCGGGGCGCACTACAACACCGACGCCACCAAGGTCACCGACCTGCTGGGTGACGGCATCAGTCAGGTCACGGTGGGGTATAGCCGCACCTGCACCAGCGATGTCAGCCCCAATGATTTCAAGCTGATCATGCACATCGGCAAGTCGCAGAAGTACCGCCTGCGTGGCATCGACCGCTATGGTGCCAGCTGGTGGGATGAAGATGCCGGCGCCCTGCAAGGCATGCCGTTGCCCAAGGATTGCAGCATCGCCGCCCAGCAAGCGCTGGTCAGCCAGTACAAGGAGCAAGGCACCGAGCTGCCACTTCCGGGCTGTTATGGCGACGAGGAAGACTTTGCCAAGGCGCCCAAACCGTACCTGGAGTTCATGCGCCAGCACTGGTTTGCCTTGATGCAGAAGCAGGACACCGACTGGAGCCAGCAGCAGACACCCGCCCCGGCGGAAGACGATCAGGAATAGCCCCTGGGGATTGACCTGCGCTAGACTCGGTGCTCGCCAATTCACTAAATATGTCGATTAAACAAATGGTTAGTCGACATATTTAATCCAAAGGCTGATCTCCCTTGACTGAGTCTACCCGCAACCCGCTGACCCTTTACCTCACCCGCCTGGCACCCTCCAGCCAGCTGACCATGCGCTACGTGCTGCAAGACGCCGCCGACCGCCTGGGCTTTGAAGACATCAACCTCGAAGACATCGACTGGCACCTGCTGCAGCCTGAACACGTCATGGCCCTGGTGGCGGCGTTGCGGGAAGACGGTTATGCGCCGAACACCTCATCGCTGTACGTCAACGCCGTGCGTGGGGTGATGAACGAGGCCTGGCGCATGAGCCTGATCAGCCAGGATCACCTGTTGAAGATGCGTTCGGTCAAGGCCATGGCCGGCACGCGGCTGAGCCAGGGCCGCAACCTGCGGCGTACGCTGATTCGTGAGTTGATGGAGGTCTGCGCCGCCGACCCGCGTCCCCAGGGCCTGCGGGACGCAGCGGTGATCGGGATCCTGTATGGCTCGGGCATGCGCAAGTCGGAGTCGGTGAATATCGAGTTGGGCCAGGTCAATTTTGACGAGCGCAGCCTGCAGGTCACCGGCAAGGGCAACAAACAACTGATCAAGTACGCGCCGGCCTGGGCCTTCGCCAAGCTGGAGGCGTGGCTGGAGTTCCGTCGCAGCCAGTTGAAACCCGGTGAGCAGGACGACAGGTTCCTGTTCAACCGCATTCGCCGGGGCAGCCACATCACCCGCGAGCGCATCACCAAGCACGCGATTTACTACATCGCCCGTCAGCGCGGGGAACAAGTCGGCGTGAAAATCATGCCCCATGATTTCCGCCGTTCGTTCATCACCCGGGTGATCGAAGAGTACGACCTGTCCATCGCCCAGAAGCTGGCGCACCACACCAATATCCAGACCACCGCCAACTATGACGTGCGTGACGACAACGAACGCCGGCGGGCAGTGGATCGATTTGATTTGTAGCGTCCTCGCAAAAAAAGATTGAATATTCACACCTAATGTTATTTAAATAACAAAACAAGAGCGCCACGACCTGCCTGGCCGTGCCGTAACAAGGTGGAATAGCAATGGGCAAGATCGCAGTCATCGGCAGCAATATGGTGGATTTGATTACCTATATCGACCGCATGCCGGTCCAGGGCGAAACCCTGGAAGCGCCGGGCTTTGCCCTGGGTTGCGGCGGCAAAGGGGCCAACCAGGCGGTGGCGGCAGCCAAGCTTGGGGCGGATGTGTTGATGCTCAGCAAAGTCGGTGACGACATGTTTGCCGATAACACACTGGCCAACTTCCGGCGTTTTGGTATCGACACCCGTTACGTACAGCGGGTGCCCGGCGTGTCCAGCGGCGTGGCGCCGATTTTCGTGCGGGCCGACTCCCACAACAGCATTTTGATCGTCAAGGGCGCCAATGCGCATTTGCTACCGGCGGATATCGACGCGGCGGCCGCCGACCTGCGCGAGTGCACGCTGATCGTGCTGCAACTGGAGATCAATCTGCCGACGGTCTACTACGCCATCGAATTCGCTCACCGCCACGGCATCGCCGTGCTGCTCAACCCGGCGCCGGCGTTGGCCGGGTTGAGCGCTGAGCACTTGGCGCAGCTGGATTTCCTGGTCCCCAACGAATCCGAACTGGCGTTGATTACCGGCAAAACCGTGGACTCGCCGGACTCGGCCCGCGCTGCCGCACGAACCCTGGTGGCCAGCGGCATTCGCCACGTGATTGTCACCCTCGGCGAACACGGTGCGTTGTACGTGGGCGAGGAGGGTGAATTCGAGGTGCCGGGCCAGCGGGTCGACGCCCGTGACACCACCGGCGCTGGTGACGCTTTTATCGGTTGCTTCGTTCAGCACTGGAGCCGCGACGGCCAGATCCGTTATGCCATGGAGCAGGCGGTGGCGTATTCGGCGTGTTCGGTGACGGCGCTGGGTACCCAGACCTCTTATCCCGACAGCGAAGCATTCGCCCGCTTCCAGCATCAGCGCTAACACCCTCTACCCAGCCCGGAGAACAATAATGAACAAACCTGCGCTGCAACAGACGCCCGATGGTTTCTATCTGAACCGCACGCCCTGGTTCGCCTTTATCCTGCTGTGCAGCATCTTTGCCTTGTGGGCGGCTGCGGCGAGCATGAATGATGTGCTGATCGCCCACTTCAAGAAAGCGTTTTTGCTCAGTGATTTCCAGACTGCCTTTGTGCAGTCGGCGTTTTACCTGGGTTACTTCTTTGTTGCGATTCCGGCCGCAATGGTGGTTCGTCGGTTCAGCTACAAGACCACGATCCTGATTGGCCTGATGCTGTACATGTTCGGCTGCCTGCTGTTTTTCCCGGCGGCGTCCACGGCCAAGTACGGGATGTTTTTGCTGGCGCTGTTCGTGATTGCCGCCGGCCTGTCGTTCCTGGAGACGGCGTGCAACACCTACTCGACGCTGATGGGCCCACGGGAAACCGGGACCCGGCGCCTGAACATCTCCCAGACCTTTCACCCGTTCGGCGCGATGGCCGGTGTGTACGTGGGCAGCTTTGTGATGTTCAAGGACACCGACGCCACCACTCAACAACTGAAACAGATGAGCGTCTCCGAGGCGGCGGTGCAGCAGCTGCAGATGATTCAGTCCACCTTGTTGCCCTACAAGTGGATGATCGCTGTGTTGGTGCTGATGTTTATCCTGATCGCCATTACCAGGTTCCCGGCCTGCAAGGGCAATAAGCCGGCCGACAGCAAGCCCGGGAGCCTGCGTCAAAGCCTGGGACGGTTGTGGCGCAACCCGCGCTTTACCTTTGGCGTACTCGCGCAGTTTCTCTATGTGGGCGCGCAGGTAGGTGTGTGGAGCTTCACCATCCGCCTGGCCATGCAAATGGGTGGCATGAATGAACGCAGTGCTTCATGGTTTCTGCTGACCACTTTTGCCGCGTACTTTGTCGGCAAGATGATCGCCAACTTGCTGATGCGCCGACTACACCCGGCCAGGGTCCTGGCGATTTACGGCGTGCTGTGCATCGTGCTGCTGGCCTACACCATTCTGGTGCCGAATATTTCGGCAGTGTACGCAGCGGTGGGCGTGAGCATTTTCCTCGGCCCTTGCTGGCCGACCATTTACGGGCTGACCATCGATGGCCTGGGTGAAGACACCGGCGTCGGTGGTTCCTTGCTGGTGATGAGTATTGTCGGCGGCGGGGTGATTCCGATCTTCCAGGGCCTGTTGTCCGACGCCAGCGGGGGCAACATGCAGTTGGCCTACAGCGTGCCGTTGCTGTGCTTTATCGTGATCGTTATCTATGCGGTCAAATGCCTGCGCCAGTCAGACACAGCCCCGTTGGGCGCGGCAGCGGTGGTGGCCTCATGAACACGCATATCCCGCTGTATCGCGTGATATTTACCGAGCAGGAAAAGATCCTGTTGCAGTCCGGGGATTTCAAGGTCAGCGCCTGGACCTATCCGTCCGGCGTGCTGGCGGTGAGCCTGGAGAACAGCCGTGGGCGACTGGTGGTCCTGCCTTATCAGGGGCAGATGATCTGGTCGGCCGTGTTCGACGGCTGCGACCTGACCATGAGCAACCTGTTCGAACAGCCCCGTCCCAGCCCGACGATCATCGATACCTACGGCTGCTTCATGTTTCACAGTGGCCTGCTGCGTAATGGTTGCCCGGCGCCGGATGATACCCATGCCTTGCACGGCGAAATGCCTTGTGCGCCCATGGACACGGCCTGGCTGGAAATAGGCGAGGGTTTTGTGCGCCTGGGCGGCTCGTACCAATACGCCAAGGGGTTCGGTGATCGTTACCGGGCGTGCCCCAGCGTGACACTGCACGCCGATTCGGCCGTGTTCGATATCGACATGGACGTGACCAACCTGGCCGGCAAGCCCATGGACCTGATGTACATGGCCCACATGAACTACGCCTATGTGGCCGGAGGCCGGTTCGTCGAGCCGCTGGGGATGCAGCGCTTGCGCCTGCGTACCAGCGTGCCGGACCACGTCAAGCCGACGCCTGACTGGACTGCCTACATGGCGCAGCTGGCCGAACATCCAGCCCAGTTGGCCTGCCTCGATCAGCCAGCCCTGTACGACCCTGAGATTGTATTTTTCTTCGACGACGTGGGTACTGACGCCACGGGCCACGCGCACTTTCTGCTGGAGCATAGCGATGGTGCGGCGTTCTATACCCGTTACCGTCCCGAACAGTTCGAGCACGCGGCACGCTGGATTCTGCACACGCCGGATCAGCAAGTGGCGGCGTTCGTGCTCCCTTCAACCTGCGAGCCCGAAGGCTATAACGCCGAGAAAGCCAAAGGGCACGTGCGTCAGCTGGCAGCCGGGGCCAGCGCTTCGTTCAGCGTGACCACCGGCTACTTGAATGCGCAGGAGCGGCAGAGGTTGCTGGGTTAAACCAGCAATTGCGCGCCGCTGGCCTGAATGGCGTCCTTGTAGGCTCGGGGGATTTTCTTGTCGCTGACCACGTACTGAAAGTCCCCCAGGGTCGCGAAGTGCGCGGTGCGCACCGTGTCGAACTTGCTGAAGTCGGCGAGCAGTACCCGTTGCTGGGCCTGGCGCAGGACCTTTTGCTTGACCTCGACTTCATTGAAGTTGAAGCAGGTCACACCGAATTCCTGGCTGACGCCCGCGGCAGTCACGAAGGCCCACGTCAGGCGCACGCTGTCGAGAATGCTGCTTTCGGCACTGCTTTCGAACACCTGGTTCTTGCGGTGAAAGGTGCCGCCGCATAACACGATGTGGCAGTTGGGCTTGTTCTGCAGCCTGAGCAGCACGTTCAACGAGCTGCACACCGCGGTGAACTCCAGCTCATCCGGGATGAAATCAATGACAAAGGGCGAGGTGGTGCCGCAGTCGAAAAACACCGTGTCACCGGGTTGTATCAACCGGGCGGCGATTTTGCCGATGCGGCGCTTTTCCTCGACGTGGCGGGTGTCCTGATCGGCTACCCGGTACTCGCTGGCCTCACTGCTGACCCGGGTGATATGGCCACCGAGCAGGCGCAAGTGGTCGGTGAAATGGCTGAGATCGCGGCGCAGCGTCATCTCGGACACGTCCAGCAGCGCAGCCATTTCCCTCAGGTGAATGGCGTTCTGGTCCTGCAAGGCTTGTTGGATAAGCTTGAGTCGCTCGGCTTTTCTACTGTCCACGAGTATTCCAGGGCTTGATTGTTTGTGTTAAATAAGTAACATTAAGTGTGAGTATTGTAACGTATTTTATGTGAGCGCTGTGACAAGCGGTACACGAACATTGGCAACATACAGGCAAGGACTCGTTAAATGAACACTCTTCAACCTGCAGCATTGGCGAAGTACATCGATCACACCTTGCTGGCTCCCGATGCCTCCCGTGAGCAGATCCGTACCTTGTGCGAGGAAGCCCGGGAGCATGGCTTTTATTCGGTGTGCGTCAATTCAGGCCAGGTCCCTTACGCCGCGTCGTGCCTGACCGACGATAGCGTGGTGATTTGTGCGGTGGTGGGCTTCCCGCTGGGTGCCGGCCTGAGCGACACCAAGGCATTTGAAGCCCAACGAGCAATTGCCGCCGGGGCAGGGGAGATCGACATGGTGCTCAATATCGGTTGGTTGAAGGAAGGGTTGCTGGACGCGGTGCGCGATGACATTGCCCTGGTCCACAAGGCCTGCGGCGCCGTGCCGTTGAAAGTGATCCTGGAAACCTGCCTGCTCAACGACGAGCAGAAAGTCCAGGCGTGCGAAATCTGCCGGGACTTGGGCGTGGCATTCGTCAAGACGTCAACGGGGTTCAGTCGAAGCGGCGCAACGGTTGAGGACGTGGCACTGATGCGCAAGACCGTAGGTGCCGGGGTTGGGGTCAAGGCGTCAGGTGGCGTGCGCGATTACGAGACGGCGATCAAGATGATCAATGCCGGCGCAACACGTTTGGGCAGCAGTTCGGGGATTGCGATTGTGGGCGGCGTGATGACGGCCGCGAGCGGTTATTGAACCGGATCGGTTTGATCGGTAGGGCCGCCCGTAACCTGATCCGCCAACTGCCTTGAACTCTGCCCGGCACCCGCGCTCGCAATAAGTAGGGCGCGGGTTTTACCGCGTGCCGTGTTCATTCAGTCAAGGGAGCAGACCATGGATACCTACAACATCAACAAGACCGGCACCGGTTGGGCACTGACCAAGCAGGGTTCTGCGCGGCCGTCGAAAACGGCGGAGACCAAAGAGGCGATCGTTGAGTTGGCGAAGGAGTTTCTCAGCGACAAAACGGCGTCGCTGAGGATTCACAGCATGGACGGGCGGATTCAGGAGGAGCGCACGTACCCGCGCAAAGCTGATCCGACGCGATCTCCAGGTTAACCGAGAACCAAATGTGTGCGAGCTTGCTCGCGAAAGTGGTGGATCAGTCACACATGCATTGCCTGACACTCCGCTTTCGCGAGCAAGCCCGCTCCCACACTGGATTGACGTCCTGCCTTAGAGAATCGGCTTGCCGCCGGTCACCGCATACCGCGAGCCCGAGATGTAGCTCGCCTCATCCGACGCCAGCAGCACATAGATCGGCGCCACTTCCACCGGCTGCCCCGGGCGGCCCAGTGGCGTCTCGCTGCCAAAGCTGTTCACGTCCTCATCGGGCATGGTCGAGACAATCAACGGCGTCCAGATCGGCCCCGGTGCCACACTGTTCACTCGAATGCCCTTGCTCCCCAGCAGTTGCGCCAGGCCACCGGTAAAGTTGGCAATCGCGCCCTTGGTGGCGGCATACGCCAGCAACGTGGGCTTGGGCATATCGGAGTTCACCGAACTGGTATTGATGATCGACCCGCCAGCCTTCATGTGTGGCAGCGCTGCCTTGCAGATGCGAAACATCGCGGTGATGTTGATATCGAAGGTCTTGACCCATTCCTCGTCGGGAATCTCTTCCAGGGTCTCGTGGGTCATTTGAAACGCTGCGTTATTCACCAGCACATCGATACGCCCGAACTGCTCGACGGTCTGGTCGACAATGGCCTGGCAGTTGGCCTTTTGCGCGAGATCCCCAGGCAACAGCAGACACTGGCGACCGGCTTCTTCCACCCAGCGTGCGGTTTCCTTCGCGTCCTCGTGTTCATCCAGGTAGGCGATGGCCACGTCGGCACCTTCCCGGGCAAAGGCAATCGCCACGGCGCGGCCGATGCCGCTGTCGGCGCCGGTGATCAGGGCAATCTTGTTGGCCAGGCGGCCGGAGCCGGTGTAGCTCTTCTCGCCGCAGTCGGGGTACGGGTCCATCTTCTTCTGCGAACCGGGAACGGATTGGGCCTGGCTGGCGAAAGGTGGGCGTGGGTAGTCAGTCATCTCAATCTCCATAGATCACAACGGGTTCTATGGATTAGTGATTTTCAGCGGCGCGATAGTTGTAATCGATGCTGGCCGAGCCCGACGAATGGTTTGTGATCAACCGTGCTGGCAGGCATCGCCCAGGCGCATGTAGTCCAGCTCATGGCGCACGCCGTGGCTGTCGATGTAGACCATGTGGCCTTTCACCGGACCGCACTCGGTGGATGATTGGGTGCTGACGCGCACCACCTTGGCGATATCCAGGTCCTGGGAATAATCGTACGCCTCGCTGGCGGGTGCGCTGGCACTCACAGTGGGCGCCGGGGTTTCGCCTTGAGCGACGGCCAGTGTGCTGAACAGGCCCAGCACGGCGATAAGCAGATAACGCATGAGAACCTCCGACACCACGAAGGTGGTGGCTTGACTGTGGGGCTCATTTTACAAAGCGCTCGCCGCAGGGATGAACGCCTGCGGGCCAATAGCAGACATCAGCCAAATCGATGTGCGCAGGGGCTTATATTCATTTGAGAGCTACAGCTGATTTTTTATTACTTCCAAAGCTCGATACCTCTGCGGCACAGTCGCTCCCTTTATTCCAGGCCCCGACTCAGGGGGCGTTGGCGGATGATTGTTGAGACGGGCGATAGGTCTCGTAAGGGAGCAAGGCATGGGTGTCAGTCAGCCCCTCGGTTACCCATTGATTGGGCAGATGTTCCAAAAGGATTACCAGTGGTTGTGCAGTTCAGTCAGGCGAACCTTGGGATGTCATCACAGCGCGCAGGACATTGCCTCGGAAACCTTCCTGCGGGTGTTGTCGCTACCGGACCCCGCCGCTATTCGCGAACCTCGCGCGCTGTTGACCACCATCGCCCGGCGCCTGGTCTACGAAGGCTGGCGTCGGCAGGACCTGGAACGTGCCTACCTTGAAAGCCTGGCCCATGCGCCCGTGCCGGTGCACCCGTCACCCGAAGAGCGGGCGTTGGTAATCGAGGCTTTGCTGGCCGTGGATCGCCTGCTGGACGGGCTGTCTGCCAAAGCCAAGGCCGCGTTTCTTTACCATCAACTGGACGGTCTGACCTACAGCCAGATCGGCGAGCGCTTGCAGGTCTCCACCAGCCGTGTACAGCAATACATGGCCGATGCCTTCAAGCGCTGCTACTTGGTGATGGCCCAGCCATGAGCCTTTTGCGCCCGGAAGAGGCCGTGGTGGAGGAGGCCGCGCGGTGGATGGCCCTGCTGCAATCGGAGCACGCCAGCACTCAGGAACGGCAGGCATTCGAGACGTGGTGCGCGGCTGACATTCGTCACCGCCAGGTAATTGATCAAATGAGCGGTGGCATGGGGCTGTTGCGCAATCATGCATTGCGCGGAGTGCCCAGCGAGCACCTTTTGCATAGCCTGAAAGCACCGTCCAGCCGTCGACGCTTTGTCGCTGGCAGCCTGGGTGTCGTCGCGTTGGCAGCGCTGTTTCTCGGTCGTCGCCAGGGCTGGTTGGTGGATACCGGCGAGCTGTCCACTGGCACTGGGGAGCGTAAACACTTCACGTTGGACGACGGCAGCTTGCTGACGCTGAACGCACAGAGCCGGGCGATTGCGCGTTTCGACGCACACCAGCGTGTGCTGGAGTTACGGGAGGGGGAGTTGCTGGTGGACGTGGCCAAGGACCCGGCGCGGCCCTTCGTGGTGCAAACCCGGCATGGCCAGATTCGCGCGTTGGGTACCCGATTCCTGGTGCAGCGTGACGAAGCGTCCACCCGTCTGGTGATGCTGCATTCGCGAGTGGAAGTGGTCACTCAGGACGGCGCGCGCCAAATCGTGGAGGCGGGGCAGAGCATGCGGTTTGATGAGCAACACACCTTCGGCCTTGGCCCGCTCAAGGGGGATGAAGCCGGTTGGAGCCAAGGACGCCTTGAAGTCCACGACCGATCGTTAAGCGAAGTGATCGACAGCCTGCGCAGCTATCGCCACGGAATTCTGCGCCTGAATCCCAATGTGGCGCAGCTGCGCCTGAGCGGCATCTATCCCCTGGACGATACGGACCGCACCCTGCAGCTGCTGGAGAATTCATTACCGATTCGCGTGACGTATCACAGCGCCTATTGGGTAAGTATTGAGGCCCGTTAAACCGGTTATAAACTCATAGCATCTTCGCCTAAACACCGCCCTATAAAAACGCGTCTGCCGCTGCTCAACCCCTGTAGACACATTCAACAGGGAGATCCTCGATGTTCTTATTCAAACAACAATTACCTCGACTGACGCTGGCGGCGGCGTTGGCGATGGGTGTCTGCAGCAACTGCGTAATGGCCCAGGAAGCGGCCAGCCAGGTGTTCAGCTTTGATATCGCCGGCGGCCCGCTCGATTCGGTGCTGCTGGATATCTCCCGGCAGACCGGCGTGATGATTTCCTTCAATCAGCAGTTGGTTCAGGGCAAGCGCAGTGCCCCCATTCGTGGAGATTTGGGCAGCCTGCAAGCGGTGGACAAAGCGTTACAGGGCAGCGGCCTGCAAGTCAGCGATAGCGAGCAGGGGCTGACGGTGCACGCAGCGGCCGCGACCTCCACCAACGCTGTCCCGGCTGCGGGAAAAAGTACTGACTACCGTCTGGAAAAAGTCACCGTGACCGGCACGGCGATTCGTCGAGTGGACGCGGAAACGGCCGTGCCGGTGACCATCCTGCGGGTCGAGCAATTGCGCGAGCAGGGCGTGAGCACTACCGAGGAGTTGATCAACCGTATCTCGGCCAATCAGTCTTCCGTTGGCTCCGGGCGTTCGGTGGGTTCCAGCAGCGGCGGTGCAGCGTTTGCCGACTTGCGCGGGATTGGCGCGAACAAAACCCTGGTGCTGCTCAACGGCCGGCGGCTGAGCAACAACGCCGTCAACACCACTAACGGCTCCGGGGTGGACTTGAACACCATCCCGTTCGCCGCCATCGACCGTGTGGAAGTGCTGCGCGATGGCGCGTCGGCGCTGTACGGCACCGACGCGATCGGCGGGGTGATCAACTTCATCACCAAGACCAGCCTGACCGGCGGCCAGCTCTCCACCAATTACGATTCGCCGACGCGCTCAGGCGGTGGTGACAGCCATAACTTCAGCGGCAGTTATGGGTTTGGCGACCTGGAAGACGACCGCTTCAACGTATTTGGCGTGGTCAGCTACGACAAGCAGACGCGCCTGGCGGCCAAAGACCGCGACTACACCTACAACTACCAGCCCGGTCGCGGCCTGGATTTCACCTCGGGCACCGCCGCCCCGGCGAACTGGAGCCAGGGTAGCAACGCGACCAACCCGCTGGCTGGCTCCGGCTGCAATTCCCCCGGGTTGCTGTCGCGCAATGGCATCTGCCGCCAAAGCCTGTGGAGTTACCTGGACCTGGTGCCGGAAACCGAAAAAACCTCGGCCTTTGCCAAAGCCACCGGCAAGCTGGCCGATGACCACACCGTGAGCCTTGAGTACTTCTGGGCGCGCAACGAAAACCGCACGCAGATTGGCCCGGGCACCTTGATGGGCGCCCAGGTCAATCCGGGTACGGCGTTCTATCCGGGCAACGGCATCACGCCGGGTCCGACGGGTTTTGCCCTGGACCCGACACAACCGGTGGATGTGAACTGGCGCGAAACCGACGCCGGGGCGCGCAAGCACGAAGATGACA
Organism: Pseudomonas sp. Xaverov 83; assembly: GCF_019352905.1. Taxonomy (NCBI): domain Bacteria; kingdom Pseudomonadati; phylum Pseudomonadota; class Gammaproteobacteria; order Pseudomonadales; family Pseudomonadaceae; genus Pseudomonas; species Pseudomonas sp. Xaverov 83. The sequence continues at coordinate 31,478 of NZ_JAAAFU010000026.1, forward strand.
ACACCAGTCAGCGCCTGCTGCTGAGCTTCGAAGGCACCGTGGCGAACTGGGACTACAACGTCGGTGCGTCCTACAACCAGAACAAAGTGGTGCAAACCATTCTGGACGGTTATGTGAACGACCAGACCATCAGCCAGGGTATCGCCAATGGCGTGATCAACCCGTTCGGGCCGCAGAGCGAAGCGGGCAGGGCGTTGCTCGCCTCCAGCCGCGTCGACGGCGATTACGCCACCGCCGTTGGCCGGGTCAAATCCATCGACGGTCGCGTCAGCCGTGAAATCGGCGACTGGTTTGGCGCAGGTCCCACAGGCCTGGCGCTGGGGGGTGAATACCGCAAGGAAGATTTTCATCAGGACTTCGCCCAATTCGCCGAGACCGTGCAGAGCCTCGGCGTAGACCCCAATGGTGCGGTACGCGGCAATCGCAGCGTCTCGGCCGAGTACGCCGAGGTCAATGTGCCGGTGCTCGACAGCCTGGAGCTGTCCGCAGCGGTGCGCCATGACAAATACAGCGACTTCGGCAGCACCACCAACCCGAAATACTCGTTCCGTTTTCAGCCATTCAAAGAACTGGTGGTTCGCGGCGCCTACAGCGAAGGGTTCCGTGCGCCGTCGCTGTATGAGTTGTACAACCCGACCTACACCAGCTACACCGTGGCCAACTACAACGACCCGCGCCTGTGCCCGGGTGGTACGCCGGCCAATGGCGGGATCGGTAACCGCGACTGCGCCCAGCAGTTTCGCCGGCAAACGGGCGGCAACGGCAGCTTGAGCCCGGAAACCGCACGTAACGTCACCTTTGGCTTCGTGTTTCAACCCATTGAGCGCCTCAGCGCCGGCCTGGATTTCTGGTGGATCACCATCGCCAACCAGATCGCCGAATTCCCAGAGTCCTCGGTATTCGACGACCCGGATGCCTACGGCGACCGCCTGATTCGCAAGGCTGACGGCTCCATCGATCACATCGTTACCGGCCTTGCCAACCTCGGGAAAACCAAGACCAACGGCGTGGATGTGAGTTTCGATTACCGCTTCCCGAGCACCGCCATCGGTGACTTCGGGATCGGCCTGCAAGGCACCTACGTCAACGAATACAAATACCAACAGGAGCTGAAGGGCGACTACATCGACAAACTCGGTGATTTTCGTGGCGGCGAATTCTCCACCGCTGGCGCCGTTGCACGCTGGCGCCACAGCCTGACCGGCACCTGGGCCCGCGGACCGCTGGGCGTCAGCCTGACCAACCGCTACACCAGTGGCTATCACGACTCGGACCCGGAAACCCATGATTCCGTAGGCTCCTACAATGTCTGGGACCTGGCGGGTACCTACAACTGGAGCAAGTCCCTGGCCGTCACATTGGGCGCGAAGAACCTGTTCGACCGCGCGCCGCCGTTCAGCAACCAGACCTACGCGTTCCAGAGCGGGTACGACCCCAAGTACGCCGACCCGTTTGGGCGGATCCTCTATACCCGAGTCAGTTACAACTTCTGATTTTTCATCAGGTCTGGACGCTGCTCTATAAATTAGGCTGGTCCGCTGCACCTACTTCCTAGGTGCAGCGTCATTCTCCTGTCCATAACCTTATTCCAAAACGGTATTTCCGCGCTTTTCATAAGACTCCTTATGATCACGTCATAACTCGTTATGACAAGTGGTCCTGATGAACGAATCAACCGTCGCCTTATCTCCTCTGTCCAGCGTTCCGCTGCATGCCCAACTGCGGGATTTGCTGCGCAGCCGCATCCTCGATGGTGAATACGCGCCGAATACCCAGATGCCTTCCGAAAGCGAGTTGGGAGCGCGCTTCAAAGTCAGCCGCATCACCGTGCGTCAGGCCCTGGGTGATCTGCAAAAGGAAGGCCTGATCTACAAGATCCACGGCAAAGGCACCTTCGTTTCCAAACCCAAGGCTTATCAGAACGTCAGCACCCTGCAAGGGTTGGGCGAGTCCATGACCGAGCGCGGCTATGAAGTGATCAACCGTCTGCGCAGCTACCGCTTTGTGCCCGCTGACAAGTTGGTGGCCGAGCGCCTGGGCGTGGAGGAGGGCACCACTGTCACGCAGATCAAGCGCGTACGGCTGATCAACCGCGAGCCGGTGTCGCTGGAAATCACCTACCTCAGCCAGGCCCTGGGCGAACGCCTGGAAAACGCCGACCTGGTGACCCGCGACATCTTTCTGATCCTGGAGAACGACTGCGGCCTGGAACTGGGTCACGCCGACGTGGCGATTGACGCGGTGCTCGCCGACAGCGAACTGACCCAGGCGCTGAACGTGGAGGCGGGTTCGCCGATCATGCGCATCGAGCGCCTGACCCACACCGCCGACGGACAGCCGGTGGACTTTGAACACCTGTATTACCGCGGCGATGCGTTTCAGTACCGCCTGCGCATCGACCGTCAGCGAGGTAGCCGCCCGTGAGCCGCAAAACCCTGGAACTGGAATACGACATCGTGGTGATCGGCGGTGGCACCGCTGGCCCCATGGCAGCGATCAAGGCCAAGGAGGCCAACCGCGATTTACGCGTTCTGTTGATCGACAAGGCCAACGTCAAGCGCAGCGGCGCCATCAGCATGGGCATGGATGGGCTGAACAACGCGATTATTCCAGGCCACTCCACGCCGGAGCAGTACACCAAGGAAATCACGATCGCCAACGACGGCATCGTCAACCAGGCGGCGGTGTATGCCTACGCGACCCACAGCTTTGAAACCATCGAGCAGTTGGACCGCTGGGGCGTGAAGTTCGAGAAAGACGAAACCGGCGATTATGCGGTGAAAAAAGTCCATCACATGGGCGCTTACGTGCTGCCGATGCCTGAAGGGCACGACATCAAGAAGGTGCTGTATCGCCAGCTCAAGCGGGCGCGGGTCAACATCACCAACCGGCTGGTCTGCACCCGTTTGCTGACCGACAGCGAAGGCGCAGTAAACGGCGTGATGGGGTTTGACTGCCGTACGGCCGACTTCCAGGTGATCAAGGCCAAGGCGGTCATCCTGTGCTGCGGCGCGGCCGGCCGCCTGGGCTTGCCGTCGTCGGGTTACCTGATGGGCACCTATGAAAACCCGACCAACGCCGGCGACGGCTACGCCATGGCCTACCACGCTGGCGCCGAGCTGGCGAACCTGGAGTGCTTCCAGATCAACCCACTGATCAAGGACTACAACGGTCCGGCCTGCGCTTATGTCACCGGGCCCTTGGGTGGCTACACCGCCAACAACAAGGGTGAACGCTTCATCGAATGTGACTACTGGAGCGGGCAGATGATGTGGGAGTTCCACCAGGAGCTCGAAAGCGGCAACGGCCCGGTGTTTCTCAAGCTCGATCACCTGGCCGAGGAAACCATTCAGAACATCGAACAGATCCTGCACAGCAACGAGCGTCCCAGCCGGGGTCAGTTTCACGCCAACCGGGGCACTGACTACCGCAGCCAGATGGTCGAGATGCATATCTCCGAAATCGGCTTTTGCAGCGGGCATTCGGCGTCGGGCGTGTGGGTCAACGAGCGCGCCGAGACGTCGGTCAAGGGCCTGTATTCGGCGGGCGACATGGCGGCCGTGCCACATAACTACATGCTCGGTGCGTTCACCTATGGCTGGTTCGCCGGCACCAACGCTGCAAGCTTTGTGGCCGGGCGCGAATTCAGCGCAGTGGATGCCCAGCAAGTAGCCACCGAGCAGGCGCGGGTCTACGCGCCGCTGGACCGCGAAACCGGCCTGCCGCCAGCCCAGGTCGAGTACAAGCTGCGGCGTTTCGTCAACGATTACCTGCAACCGCCCAAGGTCACCCGCAAGATGGAAATCGGCTTGCAACGCTTTGCCGATATCGAGCGCGACCTGGACCAGATGAAGGCACACAATCCCCATGAATTGATGCGCGCGATGGAAACCAGCGTGATTCGCGACTGCGCCGAAATGGCTGCCCGCGCCTCGCTGTACCGCGCCGAAAGCCGCTGGGGCCTGTACCACTACCGGGTCGACCACCCGCAACGCAACGACGCCGACTGGTTCTGCCATTGCCACCTGAAAAAGGGCGACGACGGGCAGATGGTCAGCTTCAAGAAACCCGTCGAGCCGTATGTAATTCCGTTGGATGCCGAAGAGCTGCAGGCCTACGACCGCCTGCGGGTCGGCGCCCACGCGGCTGCCTGAACCTGCGTTGCACCGCTACAGCCAGAGAGCGCAAAAGCGCCAAGGACACCGTGAAATGGCCTATCAGCCCCAGGAAATATTCTTCCGCTCCAACGCCCCGGTGACGGTGGATGAAGACAAGTGCATCGCCGAAAAAGGCTGCACGGTCTGCGTCGACGTGTGCCCGATGGACCTGTTGGCGATCAATCCGGCAACGCAGAAGGCGTATATGGCGTTCGATGAATGCTGGTACTGCATGCCCTGTGAAAAAGATTGCCCCACCGGCGCAGTCAAGGTCGAGATCCCGTACCTGCTGCGTTGAGATCTGCCGCAAACGCCATCCGCCAACCCCGGACGCCATCCGAGTGACACCCCCTCGTTTCCCACCACGCCAGACCGTGGCGGAGACGACTCTTTCAACCATGATTCGAGGGGAACTACCCAATGTTATTGCGCGCAACCTTGGCCGGCCTGGTGCTGGCTTCCTTGAGCCTGTCGGCTCAGGCCCAAACGATCCGGGTAGCCATCGGCACCCAGGACACCACCATCAACTGTGCGGCGGGCGGCTTGCTGATCCGCGAGCTGGGGCTGTTGGACAAGTACCTGCCACACGACGGCAAGTACAAGGACGCTACCTACGACGTGCAGTGGAAAAACTTCACCAGTGGCGCGCCGCTGACCAATGAAATGGTCGCCGGCAAACTGGACTTTGGCGCGATGGCCGACTTCCCCGGCGCCTTCAATGGCGTTGCGTTCGAAGCGGCGGGTAAGCACAGCCTGTTTATCAGCGTGTTGTCGGGCAACATCAAGGGCAGCGGCAACGGCATTGTGGTGCCGATCGCTTCCAGCGCCCAGTCCCTGGCCGACCTGAAAGGCAAGACCATCTCCGTGCCATTCGCCTCGACGGCCCATGGCATGTTGCTGCGCGCTGTTGCGGCCCAGGGGTGGGACCCGCTCAAGGACGTCAACATCATTGCCCAGGCGCCCGAAGTGGCGGGCTCGGCGTTGCAGGCCAACAAGATCGACGCCCATGCCGACTTTGTGCCGTTTGGCGAACTGTTCCCCAACCGGGGTTTCGCCCGCAAAATCTACGACGGCTCGCAATCCGACACCCCGACGTTCCACGGCGCGCTGGTGGACCAGAGTTATGCCAAGCAGTACCCGGAAGTGGTCATCGCCTACCTGCGCGCAAGTATCGAGGCCAATCAGTTGCTGGCCGCAGAACCGGAGAAGTACAGCGAGCTGATCGAAAAAGTCACCGGCGTCGAAGCCGAGGTCAACTATCTGTTCCATGGCCCGCTGGGCGTGCAGACGCGCGACCTGAGCTGGAAACCCGAATACCGCCAGGCGGTGGGTACCGCGATCGACACCCTCAAGCTGCTGAAAAAGGCCGACCGTGGCCTGGACCTCAATACCTTTATCGATGACCAGTACATCCGTGCCGCGTTCAAGGCATCTGGCCTGGACTATGAGGCGCAATTGGGCAATTACACCCAATCCCCGCTGAAGGCCAACGATGCCCTGACCGGCAAACCGATCAGCGACTGGAAGCATGTGGCGCAAATCTGGGTCAAGGGCGAGCCCAAGGTGCGCGATTACGCATCGGCCGAGGCGGCGTTCACCGCCCTGGACAGTCTGAACAAACAAGGCAAAGCGGTGCGCGCGGTCTATGCCCAGGCCCAGGACAGCGGCATCAAGCTGTTGGCCAGCCAGGCGTGGTTTGCGAGCAATCAGCAAGGCCAACTCAGCGCGTTCCTGCTCAAGGGGCAGGCGCAGCAGTTCGCCCAGGCTCAGGGCGGCAAGGTGTTCAACTTTACCGACGCCGGCGCGCAGGCCGTTGCCGGTCGCTGAGGGAGCGTGTTCATGACAAGCACCCCATGGCGCTGGCTGCCCAAGGCCGCTTCATTGCTGTTGTGCCTGCTGTTCTGGCAGTTGGCGGCCAGCCAGCACTGGAACCTGTGGCTGGTGACCTTTGCCAATGTGCCCACGCCGGGCTCCGTGGTGCAGGCCGCCCTTGGGCTGGCGGACTCGGGCAAGCTCGCCAGGCACCTGAGTGCGAGTTTGACCCGGGTGTTTGAAGGCTACCTGGCGGCAGCAGTGGTGGGCATCGGGCTGGGCATTGCGATTGGCCGCTCGAAGTGGGCGGAAGACCTGCTGTTGCCGCCATTGGAGGTGATCCGGCCGATCCCGGCGGTGGCCTGGATTCCGCTGGCGATCCTGATGTTCCCGTCGTCGGAGCTGTCGATGATCTTCATTACCTTCACCGGCGCGCTGTTTCCGGTGCTGCTCAACACCGTGCATGGCGTGGAGGGCGTCGACCCACGGCTGATCGCTTCGGCGCGCAGCCTGGGGGCAGGGCGCCGGGCGATCCTGCTGGAAGTGATCCTGCCAGGCGCCGCGCCGAGCATCATCACCGGCCTGGCCATCGGCATGGGCACTTCCTGGTTCTGCCTGGTGACGGCGGAAATGATCTCCGGCCAATACGGCATCGGCTATTACACCTGGGAGTCCTACACCATCCAGAACTATGCCGACATTGTCGTCGGCATGCTGTTGATCGGGGTGCTGGGCATGGGCAGCAGCCTGTTGGTCAAGCGCCTCGGTGCACTGTTCACCCCCTGGCATCGACCACGAGGTAAAGCCTGATGAGTCAACTTGAAGGGCGTGTCGAGATTCGCGGCTTGTCTATTGTATTGGGCGAAAAGCAGCAGGCATTCGAGGCGGTGAAAGCGTTGGATTGCAGGATCGAGCCGGGCCAGTTTGTGTGTATCCTTGGGCCGTCCGGGTGTGGCAAGTCGACCTTGCTCGGCGCGCTGGCCGGGCACCTCACGCCGAGCCAGGGCACCCTGGAAATGGACGGCGAGCCGGTTGCCGGGCCGTCCCAGCAGCGGGGCATGGTGTTTCAGCAACACACACTGTTCCCATGGCGCTCGGTGCGCGAAAACGTCGCCTTCGGCCTGAAGATGCGCGGCGTGGGCAAGGCCGAGCGTCTTGCTGCCGCCGATGACATTCTTCAACTGGTGGGCCTGGAAGGTTTTGCCGAGCGCTGGCCGAACCAGCTGTCTGGCGGCATGCAGCAGCGGGTGGAAATCGCCCGGGTGTTGATCAATCGCCCCGGCCTGCTGCTGATGGACGAACCCTTCGGCGCGCTGGATGCCTTGACCCGCATGAAGATGCAGGCGTTGCTGCTGGACATCTGGACGCGTATCCGCACCACCGTGGTGTTTGTCACCCATGACATCGACGAAGCGTTGTTCCTGGCCGACCGCATCCTGGTCATGAGCCCACGGCCCGGGCGCATCATCGAAGACTTCCTGCTGACCTTCCCAAGGCCGCGCAGCACCGAATTGATGACCTCGCCGGAATTTACCCACCTCAAGCGCCATTGCCTTGAGCTGTTGCACCACGAAGAAGGGCGCCAGTTGCCACGGCTGAACCCACTCGGGCTCCCCAACGATCACCCAAGACCGCGATTTGCCATATGACCTATGAAACCGAAAACCCCGACATTGAAGCCCTGCGCCCCCGGCTGCAAGCGCCGGATGCTGGCATGCGCCGGATCGCCCTGATTGATCTGGCAGACCTGGAAGACCCCGACGGACTGGTATGGCTGGTGGACAGCCTACGCCACGACCCGGCCACCGAAGTGCGCGCTCAGGCCGCCAGCCTGCTGGAAGCCTGGGAGGAAGACGAAGTGGTCGAGGCGCTGTGCCAGGCGCTGACCGACACCGAGGTATCGGTGCGTGACGCAGCCGCCCAGAGCTTGAGCGTGCTCAAGACAACACGGGCGGGTGGATTGTTATTGCCCTGGACCACCCACGCCGACGTCAGTGTGCGCACGGCGATATTTCGTGCCTTGCGCGAGTTGCGCCTTGAAGCTGCGGCGCCGTCGGCACTGTTGGCGCTGAAGGATGCCGATGCTGGCGTACGCCGCGAAGCGGTCGGCGTGCTCGGCTGGCTAAAGCACCTGCCAGCACTGGAGGCCTTGGCGATATTGGCCAGCAGCGACCCGGACACCGAAGTCCGGCGCGCCGCCACCGGCGCCCTGGGTCTTGCCAGTGATGAGCGGGTGCTACCCGCGCTGTTTGACGCGTTGCAGGACGCCACTTGGCAAGTGCGGGAGGAGGCGGCGACCACCCTGGGCAAAGTCGGTAGTGCCAGTGCAGGCGACGCCTTGATCAAGGCGCTGACCGATGACTACTGGCAAGTCCGCCTGCGCGCCACCCGCAGCCTGGGTCGCTTGCGCTATGCCCCGGCGTTGCACGGGCTGGTCCTGACCTTGGGCCATAGCATCAGCAATCTGCGCAAGGAGGCCGCTCTGGCTCTGGGCGAATTGGGCGATCGCCAAGCCCTGGCTCCGTTGCGTGATGCCGCCGACGATGGCGACCCGGAAGTGCGCAAGGCGGTCCGCATTGCCCTGGCGCAACTGCAATGAACAGCGCACCGAAAAGCATTGGACGCGATGATGAAGGACGCTTGAGGCTGGAATGGCATGAAGGCGTGCAATGGATCGACCATGCCCGTCTGCGCCGTGAATGCCCATGTTCACAGTGCAGGGCCTTTCGGTTGAGAGGCATGCTGCCATTGGTATCGGACCGTGTTCGGGTACTGGAAGTGCATCCCCAGGGGTATGGCGTGCAGTTGATCTTCAGCGATGGGCATCAGCGGGGGATTTACCCGTGGGCCTATTTGGCGGGCATGGGGCTTCAGGCTGAGGCCCCCATTTCCACTGGTCAGGTACGCGGCTGAGGTTGCAGGTGCGCCGGCAGGCGGCGCAGCGTCCACCACACGGTGAGCATCGCCGCCACAGCGCTGAGTGCGATGCCGATCAACATCGGTGCCGGTGTGTGGTCGGCGAACAGGCCGGCCAGGGACATGGCCACGGCCGCGGTGATCATCTGGATTGCGCCCAACAATGCCGATGCAGAACCCGCTACGGCGCCGTGATCTTCCAGGGACAACACCCCGGCCGCCGGCAATAGCAGGCCGAGGAAACCAAAGCCGATAAACAGCAGCGCCATCATCAACGGCAGGCTGTTACCCCACAGTGTGGTAAGGGCGAGCAAGGTCATGACGGTCGCCACGCCGGCCACCGACCAACGAATCAGAGGGGCCAAACCGAAGCGGGCACTCAAGCGCGCCGTCAGTTGGCTAAGGGCAAAAAACGACGCTGCGTTGAGGGCAAAGCACAGGCTGAATTGCGTCGGCGTGAGCCCGTAGTACTCGATGTACACGAACGGCGCGCTGCCGATGAACACGAAAAACGTCGCCAGGCCAAAGCCGCCCACCACCGACAACCCGGTAAACACCGGATCGCGCAGCAACGCGCCGTAGCTGCCGAACGCATTGCCCAGGGTCTTGCCCAGGCGGCGTTCGGCGGGGTGGGTTTCCGGCAACTGCACGGCGGTCATGATCAGGCACAACACTGCGGCCACACCCAGCACCAGAAACACTTCGCGCCAGCTCCACACCGCGATGATCAGGCTGCCCGCCAGTGGTGCGAGGATCGGTGAAATACTCACCACCAGCATCAACAACGCCATCAAGCGTGCAGCTTCATGGCCGGTGTACAAGTCACGGACAATTGCCCGGGGAATCACCATCCCGGCGCAGGCGCCAAAAGCCTGCAACGCCCGGAAGCCGATCAGCGCTTCGATGGAGGGGGCGAGGGCGCAGCCAATGCTGCCCACGATAAAAATCACCAGGCCGGCATAGATCGGCGGTTTGCGCCCGAACACATCGCTGATCGGGCCGTAGAACAGCTGGCACACACCGATGATCATGAAGAACACCGTCAGGCTCATCTGCACCGCAGCGGGAGAGGCTTGCAGGCTGGCGCCCAGCGTTGGCAAAGCCGGCAGGTAGATGTCGATGGCAAACGGGCCGACGGCGGTGATCAAGCCCAGCAGCAGGGCGAGGTGGGCGATACTTCGAGACATGGTGATTCCGGACGGCGGTAAAAAAGAGCGGCCAGCTTAGTGATCACCCTCGGTGCATACAAGCCGGTGTTTACAGACTCACTACATAGTTATGAGGGGCTGGGTGTCGCGGATGACCCTTGATCAGCACATAAGCGCGTAACCTATTGATTTAACTCAACTAAATATCCATTTAGTCGAGTTAAACATTTTGTGAGTTCAAGGCTGGGCGAGGGCGCCTGTTCGGCGTTCGCTGATGCGTTCAACCGCCAGCATATGCTCGGTGCCCCATTGGCAAAGAGGCCCCAAGGCCTTGGCCAGCGAACGCCCGAATGGGGTCAGGGAGTATTCGACCTTCGGCGGGATTTCCTTGAAGTCGATGCGATCGATGATTTCATCGCGTTCCAGCTCTTTCAACTGCTGGATCAGCACCTTATCCGTCACGCCGCCAACTGCACGCCGCAGTTCGCCATAACGGTGAACTTCATGGGCCAGGTGGAACAGGACCAAAGGTTTCCATTTCCCGCCAATCACCGCCAGGGCGGCGTCGAGCCCGCAATTAAAGGTGCTATTCGACATGTTTGTGCCCTCAGGCTGAGTACTTACCAAAAGGTGCATACTATTCAAAACAATAGCGCGGATCTACGCTTGAGCCTCAACATTTATGGGAAACACTCATGAACAGACTCAACGGAAAAATCGCAGTCGTCACCGGTGGCAACAGCGGGATTGGCTTGGCCAGTGCCATACGTTTTGCGGCCGAAGGTGCACAGGTCGTTATCGTCGGACGTCGCCAAGAGGAACTGGACAAAGCGTTGGTCCTGATCGGGCATGACGCCGTTGCAATCCAGGGCGACATTTCAAATCTGCAGGATCTGGAGCGGGTATTCGCGCAGATCAAAACAGACAAAGGCCACATTGATGTGTTGTTTGCCAATGCAGGCTTGGGGGATCTGGAACCCATCGGATCGATCACCGAGGAATCATTTGATCGCACATTTGGCGTGAACGTGAAAGGCACGCTGTTTACCGTTCAAAACGCGTTGCCATTGATGAGCGCCGGCGGCTCGATTGTGCTGACAGGTTCGACGACCGCTTCGATGGGCACCGCAGCGTTCAGCGTGTACAGCGCCTCGAAAGGTGCACTGCGAAACTTTGCCAGAAGCTGGGCGTTGGATCTGCAAGGCACGGGTATTCGGGTCAACGTGCTTTCACCTGGGCCAACGACGACGCCTGGTTTGGACCGAGCGCTTTCGGGAACCGGCCAGAAGGATGCGATTGTCGACTCGATGGTGACGCGCGTGCCGTTGGGTCGTATGGGGTTGCCAGATGAAGTGGCGAATGCGGCATTGTTCCTGGCGTCGGATGAAAGCAGCTTCATGACAGGCAGCGAGATGTTTGTGGATGGTGGTTTCGCTCAGGTGTGATTCAGGGTCATCGGCCAAATCGAGATGGGTTGGGTTTGGCCGATGAGGAGCGTGGTGCGCTGGGCACTGCCCCTGATAATGAATCATATGATTACGCATAATGTATATTATGTTAAATTATGTGCCATAACTGCACAGCGCACAAAACCTGGGCTAGATGCTCCCAGGTTTTTCTTCAACCTCCGTGTCCTTGCACTTCACCTTGCCGCTGCCTCAAGTACCACTTTTGACCTTACTCCAGATCCGCGTGCGCACCCGCTCCATCTTCAGTGGTAACGGCTCCAAAGGAAACAGCGTATCCAGCACCGCTTTCGAAGGATAGACACCGGGATTGTCCCTGACCTTTTCATCAACCAGGCTCCGGGCATCCTTGTTGGCGTTGGCGTAACTGAGATAATTGGAGGACTGCGCAATCACTTCCGGGCGCAGCATATAGTCGATAAATGCAAGCCCTTGCTGAGGGTTCGGCGCATCGCTGAGCAGCACCAGGCTTTCGACCCAGACCGGCGCGCCTTCCTTGGGGATGCTGTACTGAATGTTCCTACCATTGCCGGCGGCGTCGGCGGCTTTCTTGGCGTCCATTACGCCGCCGGCCCATCCCACTACGGCGCAGATATTGCCGTTGGCCAGGTCCGTAATAAACCGTGAAGAATCGAAGTAGCGAATATGCGGGCGCAGCTTCAGCAGCAACGCCTGGGCTTTTAAATAGTCATCAGGATTTTGGCTGTTATAGGGCAAGCCCAGGTAATGCAAGGCGATGGGGATGATCTCGCCTGGCGCATCCAGCATAGCCACACCGCATTCGCCCAATTTGGCGAGGTTTTCTTCCTTGAAAATCAAATCCCAGGAGTTGACCGGTGCATCGCTGCCCAGGATCGCCCGGATTTTATCGACGTCATAGCCAATTCCCGTGGTGCCCCACAGGTAAGGTACGGCGTAGCGATTACCCGGGTCGTTGGTTTGCACCTTCGCCAGAATATCCGGATCAAGGTGAGACAGATTGGTCAGTTGCGCGCGATCCAATTCCTTGAGCACACCGGCCTTGATGAGGTTCGGCAAGAGGTCGCCGGTGGCCACCACCACGTCATAACCACTGCGCCCGGCCATGAGTTTGCTCTGCATGACCTCGCTGTTATCGAACACGTCATACGCGGCCTGGGTGCCGGTCTGCGCCTGGAAGTTCTTCAACGTGTCCGGGGCAATAAAGTCGTACCAGTTGTAGATATTGACTTTCGGTTCTGCGGCTTGAGCGCAAAGCACCAGGCTGCTGAAGACCGCAGCCAGGCTCCATTGCATGCATCGAATGGCGATCATGAGAACTCCCGATTATTGTTATGAGGGGTAAAGCGAGATCAGCGAATCAGCCATTCACGGCGTCCGTCGGCGTGTTCCACGGTTTCACCGGGGAGCGTCAGGCGGCGGTCGTTGAGGTAGTGATAATCCGTGCGGGCGGCTTGGACTTGGGTCAAGTCAAGGCTGATCATTTGCCGTGTTTCTTCGCGCCCGGCCTCGAATAGCACACGCCCGAACGGGTCGACCACAGCGCTGCCTCCGGCAAACACCAGGCCGTCATCGCCCTGCCCCACGCGATTGACCATCACGCTGAACACTTGGTTTTCCTGGGCTCGGGCCATGATCGCGGTGCGATGCACCGTGCCGTAAGGGTCCATGTTGCCGTTGGTGATGATGATCAACTCGGCGCCCAGGTGGGCGAGTGCGCGTGCGGTTTCCGGCAGTTCGATGTCGTAGCAAATCAGAATGCCGATACGCACACCTTTGAAAAGCACCGTGCCGAAGCGGTCGCCGGGAGTGATGTCGCCCCGCTCCGAGGGCCACAGGTGTGTCTTGCGGTAGCCCAGTGAGAGCCCATCAGGCGTAACCAGTACCGAAGTGTTGTAGAACACGCCCGCATCGTTCTCGACCAGGCCGATGACCACCGAAACACCCCGTTCGCGTACTGCCTGTTGCACGGCTTGCAGCGTCGGGCCTTCGAGGGTTTCTGCAACCGTTGCCAGCCGATCACCGGCGACGAAGCCCATCAAATGGGTTTCAGGAAACACCAACAGGTCGGTATCCGCGTCGCAGTGGGCGATGGCTTCCAAGGCACGCCTGAGGTTATAGGCGGTATCGCCATCGCGACCGGCTAACTGCATGAGTTCAATGTTCATGGCTGATCCTTGCGTATAGTTGAGGCCGTACGGACACCGTGTGTACGCAGGCCTGGAACGAGTATGGGCTGTACCCACCTGGCAAAAAATCACTTCGATGGGGTACCCCCGAATGGGTAGTGAGATGAATCTGACGTTGCAGGACGTGGCTTGGCATGACTCGGTCGGCCGGTTGATCGAGACCCTGGACCGCCCGCACTTCTGGCGCTCAATGGCGCGCTTGCTCGGCAGATATGTGCCGCTGGACACCTGGGTGGTGCTGATCTTCAGCGACGGCAGGCCTCAGGTTCTCGCCGAATCCCAGAATGAAGATGGCAGCAGCGATTCGCTGTTCCAGGACTATCTCAAAGGGCTCTACCTGCTCGACCCCTTTTACCTGGCCAATCGGGAATCGCCGAAAAGTGGGCTGTTCCAACTGGATGATGTCGCCCCGGAATGTTTCGAGCAGACCGACTATTACCAACGCTACTTTCGCCTGAACGTGGTGGCTGACGAGATTCATATAAATGTGCAACTGGACCTTGAGCGGACCCTGAGCCTGTCACTGGGTAGCCACTGCCGCTTCAGCCAGGAGCAAATCGCATTATTGAGGCTGATCCAGCCGTGGGTGGCCGGTTTGATGCGCCAGCGTTGCGTGTTTGAACAGGAACTCAAGAGCCCTCCGGAACCGGCAGCGGACTGGCAGGAGCGCCTGCAGTCACCCGCGCTGCAAATCAGCTCCGCACTGTCGGTCCGCGAAGCCGAGGTTGCCCAATTGATGCTCAGTGGCTGCTCGAACAAAGAGATCGCGCGCAAGCTGGCGATCTCGGCCGAGACCGTGAAGGTGCACCGCCGGCACCTGTACAACAAGCTGGGGATCAAGTCCCAGTCTGAGCTATTCCTGTTGTTTCTCCAGGCTCAGGACTAGGCCTTCAAGGCTGAGGTGCCCAACCGACTTTCGCCATCGCCGCCAACAACTGGTCAGGCTTGAGTGCCAGGGCTTTTCTGCCGCGACCTTGCACGTCGTCGGCGGCCAACATCGCGTTGAGGATCGCCTCCTCCACAGCATCCGCTGCGGCCACGAACAAGGCCGTCATGTAGTCGTTGTTGACCATTTTCAATGGCGTCGTCGCGGGGCCCGGATGGCCCAGATTGGCAACCGGCAGGCCGCTGTTGCCTACTGAAAACGCGATGAAGATATCCCCACTGTCGTCTTCCGTACCGCCGCCGACCCGTGCCAACCCGATACTCGCGCGCTGGGCCAGGCGCGTGCACTGATGAGGCAGCAATGGCGCATCAGTAGCGATCGTGATCACGATGGAACCCATGCCGGGCACGCCAACATTCACCGGGCCGCTGTAGGGCGAAGGTATGTCCTTCAACACGCTGCCCACGGGGTAACCCGCGACACGCAATGCATCGCGCACACCATAGTTGGCCTGCACCAATGCACCGACGGTCCAACCGCCCTCCTCGCTGCTCAGAACCCGCGATGACGTGCCAATACCACCTTTGAACTCATGGCAGATCATGCCAGTGCCGCCGCCGACGCAACCTTCCTGCACCGGGCCGCTGCGGGCATCGGCCAGGGCGGCGTGAACATGTTCGGCGCTGACGTGTTGGTCCCAGATATCGCTGAGGATGCCGTCGTAGGTTTCCAGCACCACCGGCATGCACCAGTAGGTGTGTTGCTTACCCATGTCGCGCTCTGCGGCCACCAGCGCATCGCGTACCACGCCGACGCTGTGGGTGTTGGTGTAGGCAATCGGCGTGGTCAGCAAACCCGCTTCGCGAATCCATTCAAGGCCGGTGGCGTCACCGTTGCCGTTCAGTACGTGAACGCCGGCAAAACACGGAGCCAAATGGGCCGCAATCGGCCGCGGCTCGATGATGGTCACACCGGTGTGTATCGACCCATCGCGGCTTTCAGCATTGAGGGTGTGGTGACCTACCCGTACACCGGGCACATCAGTGATGCCGTTGAACACCCCAGGTGTGCCTGTACCGATTGCGATGCCAAGGTCTCGTAAGCGCATGTTTTAACTCTCAATAGTCGAGTGAAGAACGTGCTGCGAGTCTAGGTTGGGGACTGTCCGCTGGCGATAACCCCCAATTGTTACCCCGCGGGCGTTAGGCCGGCATCCACCATTTACGCGTGAAATCTGGATTATCTCTGTTATAAACTGCTGATTACTTTATTTTCCGTCCAGCCAGGTGATGTATGGATCCTCTGTCCGACGTGCTTTCATTGTTGAGGGTGCGTAATTACCACTCCGCCACACTCTCCTTGGGCGGTGATTGGGCATTCACCTTTCCTGAGCGCGAAGGCATCAAGTTCACGGCGGTGGTCAAGGGCAGTTGCTGGTTGCATGTGGAAGGTGAGCAGCAGCCGCAGCGCCTTCACCAGGGCGATTGTTTTCTCATGACCCGCGGCATGCCATTTTCGCTCTACAGCGATATGTCCCAAGCGGTAATGAACTCCGACGGACACTTTCGAACGCTCGCGGCGGACGAGTTGGCCCTGCATTACGGCGGTGACGACATCCAGCTGGTCGGTGGCCGCTTTGACTTCAGCGGTGTACCCGCCCAGTTGTTGCTCAGCAGCCTGCCTTCATTGGTCCACGTGCAGGCCAATGAACCGCAGGCATCGATCCTGCGCTGGGCGCTGGAGCGGTTCACCTCGGAACTGCAGCAGAAGCGCCCTGGCCGCTCACTGATGAACGAACACTTGGCGCACCTGATGCTGGTCGAGGTGCTGCGTACCCACCTGGCGAACCTGGACAGCAGTGGCGTCGGTTGGTTTTACGGCTTGGCCGACCGTCACCTCAGCGTCGCCCTGAGCGCGATCCATGCTGACCCGGCCCATCGTTGGAGTGTCTTGGAACTGGCGCAGCTGGCAACCATGTCGCGCTCGGCGTTCGCATTGCGCTTCAAGCAGGTGGTCGGTGCTGCACCGATGGAGTACGTGACGCGCTGGCGCATGTTGCTGGCCAGCGACCGGCTGAAGAGCTCCGATGACTCCATTTCCACCATCGCGTTTTCATTGGGCTATGAATCCGAGAGCGCCTTCAGCACGGCGTTCAAGCGCGTCATGTCGCAGTCGCCCCGTCACTATGTGCGCGAGCACACCGCCCAGGCTTAATGCAGGCCGCCGCCGACTATCAGGGTTTCACCGGTAATCCAGCTTGCATCCGACGACGCCAGGAACGCGACGGCGGGTGCAATATCTTCGGGCTGACCGATGCGGCCCAGCGGCGTAATGGCTTCGATCTTCTGGCGGAAAGCCTCTTCGAAAAAGCCGCTGGCATGCACGCCTTCGGTGACGACCAACCCTGGGTTGACCGAATTGACACGGATATTCCTGGGGCCTAACTCATTGGCCAAGGTACGGGTAATAGCATCGACCGCCGCTTTGGACGCGGTGTACACCGTCGAGTTGGCCGGTGTGAACGAGGTAACGCTGGAACTGATGTTGACGATGCTGCCACCCGCCGAATTGAATACCTCAACCGCTGCCTGAGTACATTGAATCAGCCCCAGGACGTTGAGGTTGAATTGGCGGTGGAACTCCTCCTGCGTAATGTCAGCCAACGGGTTGGTCGAATAGACGCCGGCATTGTTGACCAGGATGTCGAGGTGGCCATGCTCATGCACAATGGTTTTGAACAGGGCCTTAAGGTCAGTGCTGTTGGATACATCGGCCTGCACTGCGTAGGCCCTGGCGCCAGTCTGCAGAATCTGTTCGACCACGCGGTCGGCATCCTCACGACTGCTGGCGTAGTTAACGATCACGGTGGCGCCATCCTTGGCCAATTGCCTGGCAATCGCCGCGCCGATGCCTTTGGAGGCACCGGTCACCAGCGCGACTTTCTTGTGCAGCTTTTTCATGTTCACACCCTTCTGTTGCTGGCTGAAAATCAGTCAGTCCAGCTTAGGAGCAACGCCCAGGCGGGTTAATAGCCAGTCCTCCAAAAAAGCTTCGCGATCGTCTAGCCGTGATACGCGGTGACGCGGGCGTGATTTCCCTCAGTACGCTGTCCCAAGTCGTTCGTAAATACAGCTGAGTCGGTGCCGTCAGCGCTCCATTATCAGGTAATGCTGACGGGCCAATACTTATGCGTGGGTGAGGTACCAGCGCCAGTCCTGCTCCCCGACTTCGGCGTTGAATTTACGGAACTCGCGCCATTTGATCGCCAGATACACTTTAAGGAATTCGGCCCCCAACGCCTCGTGTGCCCAAGCTGAATCCTGCAGGGCCTGCAACGCTGTTAGCCAGTCGGTAGGCAGGAAATCAGTTGCCTGTTCATACCCATTTCCTTCAATCGCCGCGCCGGGATCGCTTTGACGAGTGATGCCGTAGTGAATGCCCGCCAGTAATGCGGCAGCGGCAAGATACGGGTTGGCATCGGCCCCGCAAATGCGGTGTTCGATGTGCCGACTTATTGCGGGGCCTCCAGGGACGCGGAACGACACCGTACGATTGTTTACTCCCCAACTTTTGGCCAGCGGCGCGTAACTACCGGTCTGGAACCGGCGATAGGAATTGGCATGGGGGCAAAATATTGCCAGCGAGTCAAACAGGGTCGCCATCATCCCGCCAATTGAGTGACGCAACAGTGGCGTACCCTGTGGGTCTTCGCTCGCATACAGGTTATTACCCTCCTCGTCGGCCAGGCTGACGTGCAGGTGCATACCGCTGCCGGCCTGGTCGCTGAACGGCTTGGCCATGAAGCACGCTTGTAGTCCATGTTTGTTGGCTACACCTTTGACCAGGCGTTTGTAACGTACGCCTTCATCGATAGCCTGAAGCGCATCGAAACGATGCTCCAGCGTCAATTCGACTTGGCCTGGAGCGTACTCGGAGATGGCCGTACGTACCGGCAGCCCCTGTAGCGCGCACGCAGCGTAGAGGTCATCAAGAAAAGGTTGAAGCTGCTCCAACTCGTAAATGCCATAAACCTGCGGTGCCTGAGGGCGGACGCCATTGGTCTGCAACGCTGGCTGCGGCCGACCATTGGCATCGCGTTGCTGGTCCAGCAGGTAAAACTCTAATTCAACGGCCATTACCGGGTGGAATCCATCGGCTTTCAGCCGGTCAATGGCATGCACCAGTACGTGTCGCGGGTCCGCCGGTGCGGCAGGAATGCCTTGGGTCGGGTGCATGCTTACCTGCACTTGGCCTGTGGGATGAGTGCGCCAAGGTTGCAAGGTCAGGCTTCCCGCTAACGGGTAGGTCCAGCAATCGGCGTCAGCGACATCCCAGACCAAGCCTGTGTCTTCTACGTCTTCACCCTGCACGGTCAAGGCGAGAATGGAACTTGGCAGCGGCCGACCATTTTCGTAGATCGCCAGTAGTTCGTTGCGATGCAACAGTTTGCCCCGTGGAACACCGTTTGCGTCGATAAGAAACAACTCGATGCTCAGTACTTCAGGGTGGGCGGCCAGATAATCTACGGCCTCTTTTTTATCAGAAAATTGCATGTCAAACCTCTTGGCGCTCATTCAAGCGACTGGACAGTATTTAAGAACAATGGCGTTTTCAGGCGTGCAGTTATGAAGGGATGACCCGCGCTCCAGGTAGGGCAAGCAGCGTGGAAAGCGCGTTATCCAACTCACCGATCAGCCTGTCGATATCCGCATCACTTGTTTGCGGACAGCACAGGGTCATGTTGTGAAAAGGCGTGATCAGAATTCCGCGATTGATCAGATAAAGATGCAGCGCCATTTGAAGGCTGTCATGAAAAGCCGCCTCGGCTTGCGCGCCTGTTCTTGGCGAGGTAGCACAGAATTGAAACTCACAACGCGCGCCCAACTCTGTGACAGACCAGTTCAGTTGGTGCCGCTTGAACAACCCTCGAAATCCCTGGGCCAGCCTTGAGGCCAGGGGCAACATGTGCTCGTACGCAGACTCCGTCATGACCTCTTCGAGACTGACGCGCATGCAACGCATCGCCAGTGCGTTGGCGGACAGCGTCGTTCCCATGCCACTGTGGCCATGCCCGCCGCTCTCCTCGCTGATGGTCTTCTGGACGTCGCGCATGGCCGAGGCGACTGGCTCGCTAACGCCAAACACCGCGCAAGGCACGCCACCGGCAATGGGTTTACCCACCACGAAAAAGTCGGGTTTCAAATCCCACTGGCGAGTGCATCCACCGAGGCCGGTGGAAATAGTGTGGGTCTCATCAATGACCAACAGGCTGCCATATTTAAGGGTCAGCTCCCGGCACTTTTGCATGAACCCCGGATCCGGCAGGACCATGCCAATGTTCGTCATTGCCGGCTCGCACATCAGCGCGCACACATCGCCCTGGGCTAACGCCGCCTCCAGTGCGGCGACATCGTTGAAGGGGATGGATCGACTGTATTGGCTCAAGTCGTAGGCTTGGCCCACAAGACCTGAACGGGGCACTGTTTTGCCATCGCGGTAGCGCACCATCACATCATCCACGGTGCCGTGGTAGCAGCCATCGAACACCAGCAAGACGTTGCGCTGGGTGATAGCGCGCGCCCAGCGCAGCACATACCGGTTGGCGTCAGTCGCATTGGCGGTCACTTGCCAGTAAGGCAGCTCGAATCGCTGAGCCAGCAACTCGCCGCAGATCACCGCGTCTTCGCCCGGCAGCATCGTGGTCAAGCCATTATTCGCCTGCTCGGTTATGGCGCGGACAATAGGATCAGGTGAATGGCCAAACATCGTGCCGGTGTCGCCCAGGCAAAAGTCTATGTATTCATGCCCGTCAACGTCGGTGAAGCGCGCCCCTTTTGCACGCTGGACAAAGAGCGGCGAAGGCATCGACCAGTCGCTCATCCAGTGCATGGGCACACCGTTGAACAGATTCGCCTTGGCGCGCTCGGCCAGCGCCAGTGAAGTTGGGTTGTTTTCTATAAACCGGGCACGCTCGGAGGCGGTAAAAGCAGCAATCGCTGATTCACTAATTCCACTTTTCGACATGATCAATACCCTATGTTAATTACCAAATTAATTAAAAGTTCGTTGCTGAATGACAGCCGGATACGGCTCAAAGAACTCAACTGTTCTTTGATACATCGCGCTTTTATAAATCTCGGTTATAGCCCCCCGCCCAATATCGTGGATTGAGCGCGCTGGAGCGTATTCAAACTTAATAATCGCCGTGAGAGGCTTTGCTCTCGATCAGACAGTTCCCGCCATCCACCACGAGGACTTCCCCCGTGATGTAACTGGCGTCAGGCGATGCCAGAAATGCAACCGCCGCCGCTTCGCGGGGGCCACGCTGTTGACGGTAATCCCCTGCCTGGCGACTTCAAGCGCGAGCCCCATGTTCATACCCACCCTCGCGCCCGCTGCACCCGGCCTGCGTGCGATCGCCATACCAATACCCGCTTCACTTCCGGCACCACTGACAAGTGCCACCTGCCCCCTCAAATCAGTATTTAACATGGTGTACCCCACGTACTTAATTTGTAATAGGGGTGGAAATTAGGCGAATAAATCTGATAAATAAAGACGATCATTATCAGAAAATTTGACAACTGCTATGGCCTTTACCAGTGAGTCACTCAAAGTTTTCCTTGCGGTTGTCGACAGCGGCTCCTTTTCTGCCGCCGCACGCAAATTGGGCCGGGTACCCTCGGCCATTAACATGGCGGTGTCGCAGCTTGAAGCAGAGCTGGATTTATTGCTGTTTGATCGGTCAACCCGCAAAGCGATTCCTACGGCCGCCGCCAAAGCACTGGAGCCCCAGGCACGCCAGGTTGCCAGCCAGTTAAACCTGCTGGACGCCCATGCGCTCCAGCTTCATCAGGGGTTGGAGGAGCGCTTGGTCCTTGCGATGGCGCCGGAGTTGCAAACAGGCGTATGGAATCGTCCGCTGTCCATTATCGCCAGCGAGTTCCCCACGCTTGAAATCGAGATTCGCTCCGCGTCGCATCCGGAGGCGATGCGCATGCTCCATGACGGGCGTGTGCAATTGGCACTGGGATTTGAACGACCAGGGCTTGACGAGCGGGAGACGTTTCTTGAAGCGGGGAGCCAATTGTTGGTAGCCGTTGCCTCTCCTGATCATCCTGCGGCCGCCGGCAAGAAGCGCCCTTTGAGTGAAGAGCAGTTGGTCAACGTTCGGCAGATCATCGTTGCTACTGGAGGCCCTACAGACTCTGATCCTCGTGTTGTGCTTTCACGGCGGATTTGGCACAGCGACAACTATCTGGCAACGCTGGACCTGGTGCAGCAAGGATTGGGCTGGGCTTATCTTCCACAACCGCTGGTACAACCCCTGATCACTTCGGGCGCATTGACGGAGGTGGTGTTTGACTACATGCCAAGTCAGATGCGGTTATGGGTCGATATCATCTGGGTAAAGAACCGCCCCTTGGGGCTGGCAGCAAGTCGCTACCTGAGCCTGATGCGCAAAATTGCCGAGGGCGAGCCTCGTCGTGTTTAAGGAGTAAAAAATACTGCCTGCGGTATGGCTCATTCATCAGATAGCCCGTGCGATTGAGAACGTCGCAGACCAGACTTGCGTGTTGGTCATGGGCTCCTTCTGAAAGAGGTCCCCCACTCCAACGGCCCCAACCCCAAATGCATCGCCACCGTCTGGCCAATATCAGCAAAGCTTTCACGCTCACCCAACCACCCCGCCGCCACGCCCGCACCATAAGCCAATACAGGCACATGCTCGCGGGTGTGATCGCTGCCCGGACGAGAAGGATCACAACCGTGGTCGGCGCTGATGACCAGCAACGTTTGCGGGTCCATCAACGCCAATAACTCCGGCAGCCTGCGGTCGAACGCTTCCAGCGCGGCCGCATACCCGGCCAGGTCCCGGCGGTGGCCGTAGAGCATGTCGAAGTCGACGAAATTGGCAAACACCAGGCTGTTGTCTGGCGCTTCCGTGTAAGCCTTGAGCGTGGCATCGAACAGCGCGTCGTTGCCGTCGGCCTTGTACAACCGACTGATGCCGCGGTGCGCGAAAATATCGCCGATCTTGCCCACCGCGTGCACGGTGCCGCCGGCGTCGCAGAGATGATCAAGCAATGTCGCCGAGGGCGGCGGCACGGTGTAGTCGCGGCGATTGCCGGTGCGGCGAAACTCACCCGCGTGTTCCCCGGTGAACGGACGGGCAATGACCCTGCCAACGGTGTATTCATCGCACAAGGTGCGCGCGATTTCACACACCCGGTACAACTCCTCGAGCCCGAAATGGCTTTCATGGGCAGCGATCTGCATCACGCTGTCGGCCGAGGTGTAGCAAATCGGCTGCTTGCTGCGGATGTGTGCCTCACCCAACTCGTCCAGCACCTCGGTACCCGAGGCATGGCAGTTGCCCAGGATGCCCGGCAAGCCTGCCCGTTCAATCAGGTCAGCCAGCAACTGTGGCGGAAAGGAGTTGACCGGCTTTTCGAAATAACCCCAGTCGAACAACACCGGCACGCCCATCATTTCCCAGTGCCCGGACGGTGTGTCTTTGCCAGACGATTGCTCCCGTGCGTGGCCGAAAGCACCGCTCGGTGCGGCGTCGCCCCAGTTGCCCGGCAACGGTCCGTCGCCACTGGCCGCCGCTGCAGCCCCCAATCCCAAGCGTCCCATATTCGGCAGGGACAACGGCCCCCGGCGCAACGGCCCATCGGCTTCGCCACGGGCGCACGCCTCGGCGATGTGGCGCAAGGTGTCGGCGCCTGAGTCACCAAAAAGGGCGGCGTCGGCACTGGCACCGATGCCCAACGAATCCAGCACCAACACGATGGCCTTGCTCATAGTATTTCCTGGATCAAATTGCGTTCGGCTAAACGCTCACCGCCTAATCGATAGGCTGCGCGCAAGGCGGATGCCCCCTGTTCGGCCTGCTCTGTATTGGGCGCGTGTACCCAGCCCAAGGGCCTTTGCGCGTTCACCTGTTCACCGACAAAGGCCAACTCGCTGAAGCCGACCGACAGGTCCAGCACATCGTCTGGATGGCTGCGCCCGCCGCCCAATGCCACCACCGCCAAGCCCACCGCCCGGGTGTCGATCTCGCTGACGCAGCCCTCCTCCTCGGCCCACACCGGTACCGACACGGCGGCCTTGGGTAAATGCGCATCGGGGTTGTGAGCAAAGCCCTGCGGGCCACCCAGGGCACTGACCATTTGCTCGAAGCGCTGCAAGGCTGCCCCGCTCTGCCAGGCCTGAAGCAATTGATCACGGGCTTGAGCCTCATCCCTCGCCAGGCCGGCCATCGTCAGTACCTCGGTAGCCAGGGCCAAGGTCACCGCCCACAGGCGTTCACTGCGCACCTCGCCCTTGAGCAGTGCTACGGCTTCGGCAACCTCCAGGGCATTGCCGGCACTGCGGGCCAGGGGCTGGTTCATATCGGTGATCAGGGCGCGGGTGTTGACCCCGGCACCGTTGGCCACGGCGACGATGCTGGCGGCCAGTTCGCGCGCCTGTTCGGGCTCGGCCATAAATGCACCGTTGCCGGTTTTTACATCCATGATCAATACGTCGAGGCCGGCGGCGAGTTTCTTGCCGAGGATCGATGCGGTGATCAGATCAATCGACTCGACCGACCCGGTCACATCGCGGATCACATATAAACGTTTGTCCGCGGGTGCAAGGTTGGCGGTCTGGCCGATGATGGCGCAACCGACTTCGGCCACCACCGTGCGCAAACGTTCAGGGCTGGGTTGGCAGTCGTAACCGGGGATGCTCTCGAGCTTGTCCAGCGTGCCGCCGGTGTGCCCCAGGCCACGCCCGGAAATCAT
The DNA here is from genome assembly GCF_019352905.1 of Pseudomonas sp. Xaverov 83. Lineage (NCBI taxonomy): Bacteria > Pseudomonadati > Pseudomonadota > Gammaproteobacteria > Pseudomonadales > Pseudomonadaceae > Pseudomonas > Pseudomonas sp. Xaverov 83. The sequence continues at coordinate 55,822 of NZ_JAAAFU010000026.1, forward strand.
CGGCACGTAACAGCCGCAGGCCGCCAGCAGAGGTGCCAGCAGCAAGCTGATCATGTCGCCGACGCCGCCGGTGGAATGCTTGTCCACGATCGGCCCCGGCAGATCCCAACTCAATACTTGGCCGGAGTCGCGCATCGCTTCGGTCAAGGCGATGCGCTCGGTCACATCCATACCCTTGATAAAAACCGCCATGGCGAACGCCGCGACCTGCCCATCGCTGAGGCTGCCGTCGGCAATGCCGGCGACAAACCGTTGAATGTCCATTGCGGCCAGGGCGTGCCCGTCGCGTTTACGGCGAATCACTTCTTGTGGCAACCACATACTGTGCTCCTTACAGCGAGATGAAAAAGCCGACAATCGCCGCACTCATCAGATTGGAAAGCGTGCCGCCGATCATGGCCCGCAGGCCCAGCCGCGCCAGTTCTTGGCGGCGTTGCGGGGCGATACCCGTCAGGCCGCCCAGCTGAATGGCAATCGAGGACAGATTGGCAAAGCCGCACAGGGCGAAAGTGACGATCACTTGGGTGTGGACCGACAACAGCGGCACGCCGGCTTCGGCGGCTTTGGACGGGGTCAGGTAGTTCGCCAGGTCGGCATAGGCGACGAACTCGTTGAGGACCAGTTTTTCACCGATAAAACCGCCGGCCATGACCGCCTCGTGCCACGGCACCCCGAGCAGAAAAGCGATGGGCGCCAGCACGTGCCCGAGCACCAGTTGCAGGGTCAACTGCGGGTAGCCAAACCAGTTGCCGGCCCAGCCCAGTAGCCCGTTGAACAGGGCGATCAGCGCGATAAACGCCAGCAGCATGGCACCGACGGACAGTGCCAGGCGCAAGCCAACTTGGGCTCCTTCGGCGGCGGCATCGATGATATTGGTGGGGCGATTCTCTGCCTGCCCCAGTTCCTCGATCACCTGTTCGGTGCGGGCTGATTCGGTTTCCGGCTCCATCAGCTTCGCCATCAACAGCGCACCGGGCGCCGACATGAAACACGCCGCGATCAGGTACTTGAGCTCCACCCCCAGCCCGGCGTAACCCAACAGCACCGAGCCGGCCACCGCCGCGAACCCGCCGACCATCACCGCGAATAACTCCGAGCGAGTCAGCTTGGCAATGAACGGCCGTACCACCAGCGGTACTTCCGACTGACCAATGAAAATCGCCGACGTCACCACCATCGACTCGATGCGGCTGGTGCCCAGCAACAGGCGCAGCGCACCGCCCACCAACCGGATGATCCAGCCCATAACGCCGATGTAATACAGCACCGAGATAAAGCTGCCGAAGAACACGATCATCGGCAATACCCGGATCGCGAATACAAACCCACCGCTGCCGAACACTTCAAACATGTGCGGCGAACTCAGGCCGCCAAACAGAAACTCGATGCCTTTGTTCGCGTAGAGCTGCAGCGAGGCCACCGCCCCCGATAGCGAGGCCAGCACCGTCTGGCCCCAAGGCACGTACAGCGCAAAAGCACCGATCAACACCTGGATCAGAAACGCTACCGAAACCGTGCGCCAGTTGATCGAGCGTCGCTGATGGGATAAAGCAATGGCAATGAGAATAAGGGTCGCTATTCCGACAAGACTGATCATGCAGGCGTCTCAACAATGGACCAAGCGGACGCAGGCCCGAAGGCCTGCCCAGGATTAGAAAGCGTCGAAGGCGCCCGGCAGCAATTGCGCCAGGGTCCAGATACGCGTGGCGGCAGGGTCACTGCCCTGGCAAATCACCACCGCATCCTTGGCCATCAACTCCAGCATCACCTGGCGGCAGGCACCGCAAGGGCTTATCAGTGAAACGTTGGGTGCATAAACAGCCATCGCCTTGAAACTGCCCGGCGCATGGCCCTGGCTGATGGCGCTGAACAACGCGCTACGCTCGGCACAATTGGTCAGCCCGTAAGAGATGTTCTCCACGTTGCAACCCTGTACCACCTCACCGTCGGCAGTCAGCAATGCTGCGCCGACCGGGAAATGGGAGTAAGGCGAGTACGTGCTCTCGGCGGCACGCTTTGCCTGTTCCATCAAATGTTCTTCACTTGTCATGCACAGGGTCATCCCATCTTGTTGCGAGCACGGCCAGGGAGGTCGTGACGCTCTTGTGGTGTTATTTAAATAACAATAGATGTGAATATTCAATCTTTTTCTGCGCGTATGCACAAAGGTCCCGCCGTTAACGGCTTGAACACGCCAGCGCACACGGGGCTGTGTACTTTCACAAGTAATTTCCCCAACCCCTAGGTATGCTCCGCGTTTATTGCCTATCACTGATACCGGGATGCCAGCCCAGGCGCAGCTTATGGAGCCGTATCCTCAAGGACGTTTGAACGATGAGTACCCCCGCGCTGGACATCAGCAGCCTGACGCCACTGCCTTACCACCAACAGGTGGTCGAGTACCTGAAAACCAGTGAACCTGCCGTGTGGAGCTGGGCCTCGTCCCTGGGTGTTCAGCAGGAACATGCCCAGGACGTACGCGCGCAATTGCTGCGAGACACCTATCGCCTGAGCCCCGAGACTCACCCGCAGGCCTATCAGGCTTGCGAGACGGCGTTGCAGTGCTTGCAGATCCAGGCACCCGCCACGCTCTACCAGGCCGGCGACGGCGTGATGAATGCGAGCCTGTATTACCTGGCCGGTGAGGTGCATGTGGTGTTCTACGGGCCGATTCTTGAACGGCTCGACGCCCAGGAGTTGCTGGCGTTGCTGGGGCATGAGCTGGCCCATTACCGTTTGTGGTCGGAGCACGATGGGGACTATCTCACCGCCGACCGCATTCTGAATCACGCGATGGCTGACGTGTATACGCCAGCCAGTCTGGAACAGACCGCACGTTTATATAGCCTGCACACCGAAATCTACGCCGACCGCGGTGCGGCCCTGGTGGCGAGTGGGCCGGAAGCGTCCATTACCTCGCTGGTGAAGATTCACACCGGGATTGTCAGCGTCGATGCGGCCAGCTATCTGCAGCAGGCCCGTGAACTGGATGGCAAGGATGCACAGCTGTCTCAGGGCGTATCGCATCCGGAGGCGTTTCTGCGTTCCCAGGCAGTAGACAGCTGGTGGCAGCAGCTCCCGGAGACGGACGCCTGGCTGCACCGCCGATTGCGCGGGCCGTTGTCGCTCAGTCGCCTGGATGTGACCGACCAGGTGGAGCTGACCGCCCTCACCCGCGGCTTTATCGCCAGCTTTATCAGTGCACCGGTGTTGCAGTCGGACGCTGTGCTCAATCAGGTGCGGGGGTTCTTTCCCGACTGGAAAGACAATGAAACGCCCCTGGACCTTGGCACGCTGAATGCCGAACGTATCGACGCGAGCATCCACGAATACCTGCACTTCATCATGCTCGACTTGAGCCTGGTGGACCGTGACCTGCGCGACGAAGCATTGCTGCATGCCGCGCGCACCGCGAAGAAACTCGGCAGCGCCGACGACTTTATCAGCGTGCTAAAACGCGATATCAAATTACCCAAACGTGAGCTCGACCCGATCGCTCGCGCGCTCAAAGCGGAGGTCGACACATGGACCCAATAACCCAACCCGTCACCTTCACTCAATTGCTGCAGAGCCACGATGGCGCTGCCGTGCCTATCGATGATGTGGTGTTCCTGGCGTTGCCGCTGCTGCGCCAGGTGGCGCAACTGCATGATCAGGGGCGTGTCGCCCAGCTCAGTTATCTCGACGTGCTGCAAGGGCCGGAGCGCACCCTGCAACTGCGTAACCCCGAAGGTGTACCGCCGCGTCTGGCGCTGGAAGCGATCAAGCAAGTGCAGCCCAATCCGGAGTCGGCGCTGAATATCGTCGGCACGGTACGCCTGACCCGGGATTCGGAAAGTGGCGTGGCCATTACCGACCTGCACGTGCAGGAAGACCCGCACCAGGCCATCGACCACCCGGTGTTCCTCACGGACTTGCACAGCTGGGAGCATCGTCTCGGGCATCACGACGAAATCACCGATATTTTCCAACTCGGGCAGTTGCTCGCGTGCCTGGCCTGCGGGTCGGACTTTGCCGATATCAACGACGTAAAGACCTTTGCCCGGCACCGGCGCAACCTGTTTCAGCTCAACGGCCGGCTTAACCCGGTGTTGGCCAACCTGATCGTTGAGATGACCGAACTCAACCGGCATGAGCGCGCCACCGATGTCAGTTCCCTGGCCCGGCGCCTGGAGTCCTGGCGCGAGCAGCCGGCCAGCCTGGATGTCGAGCGTGTGCTGGCCCAGGCCGAAGGCCCGGCGTCGCGGCGCACCGTGGTGCTGGAGCACCTGCGCAACCGGCTGTTCGACCTGTCGCGGCGCAATCGCCTGCTGCACTTCCGGCCGACCCAGGCCAACGTCAACCTGACCGTGGCCAGCGTGCCGCTGGTGATGCGGATCGAAAGCATCCGACCTGAATCGCTGTGCACCTGGCAGCCTACCTTCGGTGGTTTCTCCGAGCAGGTGTTGAGCGGCAAGCCGGTTGGCCTGCAGCAATGGCTGCGGTTTGAAGACCAGACCTGGCTGCAGGCGTCCCTGGAACGCATCATCCAGGAAACCCGCCGCGATCGTGCCGAGTTCGGCTTCAGCAACCTGCGCCTGGTGGTCGCGTTCATGCGCTGGCACAACCTCAAGGACACGCCGGAAGAACGCATCGTCACCCCGCTGCTGTGGCTGCCGGTGGAGCTGAGCCGCAAAAAAGGTGTGCGCGACCAGTTCATGTTGCAGTGCGATGAGACCGAGGCCGAATTCAACCCGGTACTGCGTCATCAGTTGCGCCAGCTCTACGATATCCAGTTGCCGGAAACCGTCGACCTGCAAAAAACCTCGCTTGAAGTAATCCACGCGGATATTGCGCGCCAGATCAAGCTGACCGAGCCCGGCGTGGAGTTGCGCCTGCAAAGCAAAGCGCAAATCGAACTGATCCACCAGAAGGCAGTGCAGCACCTGCAGCACTTCCAGCGGCGCCGCGCCCGTCAGCGCTCGGCCATGCCGTTGGTAAAGCCGGATTTCAGCTACGACCGCGAAGACTACCGCCCGTTGGGCCTGCAACTGTTCCAGCAAAAAGTCCTGCCCAGCGTGTTGCCGCTGCGCATGGCGGTCGGTGGCAAACCTTCGCTGCGCGACCAGCATCCACAAATGGTCGCCCGCAGCACTGAAAACAGTACCTACGCTTTGCCCGAGAATCAGGGGCATCGCTACGCCTGGGACATCGACCTGACCCAGGTGACCCTGGCCAACTTCAACTACCGCAAAATGTCGCTGGTGCGTGATTACGCGCAGTTGATCGACGAGCCGGCGCAGAACGAAGCGTTTGACCGGATGTTCTCCATTGAGCCCCGGGAGGTGGAAGTCCAGGCACCGGACCCGATCCCGCTGCCGGAACAATGGAACGTGGTGGCCGGCGATGCGACGCAGAATGCCGCCGTCAGCCTGGCCCGTACCGGGCGCAATTTCATCATTCAGGGGCCGCCGGGTACCGGCAAGTCCCAGACCATCACCAACCTGATCGCCGACTATGCCGGTCGCGGCCTGCGGGTGCTGTTCGTGTGCGAAAAGCGCGCGGCACTGGATGTGGTGTTCCATCGCCTGCAACAGAGTGAACTGGGTGAGTTGTGCTGCCTGATTCACGACTCCCAGACCGACAAAAAGGCCTTCGTGGGCAACTTGCGCGAATGCTATGAGCGCTGGATAGCCGGCGATGCCCAGTCGTCGCAGTTGCAAGCCCGACGCAGCGCCACACTGGCCACCCTGGGCCAACAGCTGGGTCTGATCGAGCGCTTTGAACAGGCCATGACCGAGGTGCCGGAAACGCTGGCCTGCTCGGTGCGCGAACTGGTGCGGCATCTGATCGACCTGCCGCCTGTGGCTGCCAAGCTGCCGCCCGAAGTCCTGGAACGCTTGCCCGAATGGCGTCATTGGCAGGCGCAAAGTGAACTGACTGGCCGCCTGTATCAGGCGATCAATGAGCGCTTCGGCCTCGACAGTTTTGCGCGTCACCCTTTCAGCCATCTGGCCTCAAGCCTCATTACCCACGAACATGCCTATGGCCAGCTTAAGGCGTTCCTGGATGAAGCCGGTGGGCTGATGGACAGCGTCGAGCCGTTTCTGGAGTCATCCTCCAGCCTGCTGTCCAGTAACACGCGTCTCGCGGATGCGCGGGTGCTGACCCAGGCAGCCGAGCAATTGACCGGCGCCAACCTGGCATCGCACCTCGACCTGCTGGAACCAGGCTCACCCGGTTCCCAGGCGTTGCAGGCCGAACAAGCCGCGCTGCAAACGCTGACCGTGCAACAACACAACGCCGCTGAAACCACCCGCCATTGGCGCGACAAACTCGCGCCCCAGGACACCCAGGCCGCACAGGATCTGGTGCAGCGCCTGGAAGGCTCGTTGCTGCGTTGGCTGCAACCGGCCTGGTGGCGGCTGCGCGGCGAGTTGCAACGGCGCTACGACTTCAGCCAGCACGCGGTGCGCCCCAGCTACCGCAGCGTGCTCGATAACCTGGCCGGCGAACACCGCGCCACCGCCGAGTTGCAGGCCGAGCAGCAGCGCCTGCAAAGTCACTACGGCATCCAGGACATCGACCAGTTCGTGCAAAACCTGCAAGCCCTGCTCCAGCAACTGAGCACATCACCGTTATTGCGCCAGTGGGTCGAAGGCCTGCGCGGTAACCCGAACCCCCTGCCGGGTGTACGCCAGGAAGCCAGCCTGCGCCAGCCGGTTGCACGCCTGGCCGAGCTGGTTGCCCAGCACTGCGTGTTTGAACCGGCACCGAGCCTGGGCGAGTTGGCCGAATACTTGCGCGACCTGCGTGAAGAACTCGACGAACTGCCCGACACCCTGCCCCTGCTCAATGAGCTGCACCAGGCCGACCCCGTCTGCCTGTTGGCCGTGCAACAGCACGCCTTGGCGCAAAAGGCGCTGGATGGGTTGATTGCCCAGGAAAACCTGACCCGCCTGTATCGTGCTAACCCGCAACTGGCACGCTTCGATGGCCCGGCCTTGAGCCTGGCGGCGCGGCAGGTCAGCCAGGCTGAAAGCAGCCTGCTCAAACACAACGCCCATGTGCTCAGCGCCACCCTGCACCAGCGTTTCCTGGAACACGTGAAGCAATCGGCGATGTCGGTGACCCAGCTGGACGCCCAGGCCCGTGAGTTCAAGAAAGCCTACGCCAAGGGCCGCCGTGAACTGGAACATGAGCTGGGCAAGACCATGCGTTATCGCTCCATCCGCGAAATGGCGAGTGGTGACAGTGGCCGCGTGATCAACGACCTCAAGCCTATCTGGCTGATGAGCCCGCTGTCGGTGTCCGACACGCTGCCGCTGACCCCGGACCTGTTCGACGTGGTGATTTTCGACGAAGCCAGCCAGATCCCCAGCGAAGAAGCCGTGCCGGCCTTGAGTCGTGCGCAGCAGGTGATCGTGGTGGGTGACGAGATGCAATTGCCACCCACCAACTTCTTCTCCAGCGCCGGCGAACAGGACGATAACGAACTGATTGCCATGGAGGACGGCGAGCAGATCGCAATCAACCTCGACGCCGACAGCCTGCTGAGCCAGGCCGCGCGTAATTTGCCGGCAACCCTGTTGGCCTGGCACTACCGCAGCCGCCATGAAGCGTTGATCAGCTTCTCCAACGCGGCGTTCTATGAAGGCCGGTTGATCACCATTCCCGACCGGCGTATCGAGCGCCCGGCCCCGGCCCAAGCGGCCCTGGACTCCATGGATGCCCAAGCGGTGATTCAGGGCGCCGATACGCTGCTCGACAGCCCGATCAGCTTTCTGAAGATGAGCGATGGCGTCTACCTGAGTCGCAGCAACCTGGCCGAAGCACGCTACATCGCCAACCTGGTGCGTGAACTGCTGCAGCGCGAGACCGGCCTGAGCCTGGGCATCGTGGCCTTCTCTGAAGCCCAGCAAGGAGCCATCGAGCAGGCCTTGGAGGACTTGGCCGCCAGTGACTCGGCCTTTGCCACGCGCCTTGAGCAAGAGTATGTGCGTGAAGACGCCGGGCAGTTCAACGGCCTGTTCGTCAAGAACCTGGAGAACGTCCAGGGGGATGAACGCGACGTGATCATCCTGAGCATCTGCTACGCACCAGGACCGAACGGCAAGATGCTGATGAACTTCGGCCCGATCAACCAGCGCGGCGGGGAAAAACGCCTGAACGTGATCTTCAGCCGTGCGCGCAAGCGCATGGCGATCGTCTCCAGCATCGAAGCGGATGCCATCACCAACACCCACAACGACGGTGCCGCAGCATTGCGCGGGTTCCTGCAATTCGCCCAGGCCAGCGCCAACGGCGACGCGCCGCGATCCCAGGGCATCCTTGCCAACCTCAATCCAGGCGCCAAGCAATCCTTTGCGGTCAGCCTGCCCAAGGACAGCCTGCGCAGCGCCCTCGCCGCCGCGTTACGCAAACGCGGGCATACGGTGCAGGAATACGTCGGTCGTTCGCAGTTCCGCTGCGACCTGGCGATCAGTGACGCCAGCGGTGAACACTTCAGCCTCGGCGTGTTGCTGGACGGCGATACGGCGGCCGCGACTGACGTGCGTGAGCGTTATATCTTCCGCCCGACCGTGCTGCGCAGTTTCGGCTGGAAGATTATCGACGTGCTCAGCCATGACTGGCTGCGGGCCCCGGAAGAGGTGCTGAGTCAGATTGAAGCGCTGCTACGGGGTGAAGAGGCGCCTGCGCTGCCAGAACCTGAACAGCCAGTGGAACCGGAAACCGTTGAGGTCGAGGCTCCGTCAACCCCGGAAGCACAGCCCCCGATGCGTGAGTTCACCTTTGGTGAAGGCAACTCCAACAAGTTCTGGCGTATCGGTGTCACGGAGGCGGACGTGGTGGTGAACTTCGGTCGCATCGGCACCAAGGGCCAGACCCTGATCAAGTCCCTCGACAGCCCCGAACGCGCCGTGCGCGAAGCGGAAAAGCTGATCGCGGAGAAACTGCGCAAAGGCTATCAAGAGCAGGCGGGGTCAATCACACAGGGATAATTCAAGGACGTTATAAATCTCGGAAATGACCTGCTGTGTCGCGCCGTCAATGGTTCCTTCATTACGGCACAACACCCAGCCGTGATCCGCAACCGCTCGCTCGAACGCCTGGGTACAGGCGATGTGTTCTTCCAGCCTGTGGATCACGGTGCTGCTCAGCCCGCGCCGGCGTGCAGCGGCCCTTGCCCATGAAATATCAGGGTCGGTGACCACCCCGACATGCAGGTCCGGCACTTGCACGTTTCGATCAACGTTCAATTGCAGGATGTCTACCAGCGGGACGCCACGGCGAAACGCGGCATCCGACGGGTACCAGCGGTCAATCAAGACAATGCTGCCAGCAGGCTGTTGAGTCAGCACGTGCCGGGAAATCCAGGCACGGCTATCGGCGAAGCGCTTACACACCTCCCACTCCAACTCGCGGCTGGGCGTTCTGGCGAGTTGGTTAACCAGGACCATTGTTTCACTTCGGTAGGGATCGCTTTTTCTCTCGCACAGCCGGATCACCTTTTTGTTGTCCGCCCTCAGTGCTTTGGTAACGGCTTCCAGCAGCGTGGTTTTACCAGTGCCTTTGGGCCCGTCCATGGAAACAAAGAGTGGACGGTCAGCCGCTTGGCTCAACACGGCTTTTCGATCCGGGTGCGCAGGGTTTCGGCGATCACTTTCGCCAATGCCGATTGATCAAATGGCTTGGGCAAGCGCGTCAGTGTGGTTTTGAGGTCCAGGGATATCTCTGCAAATCCAGACGAAAGAATGATGGGAAGCTTGGGGTACAGCGCCTCGATGTTGCCGGCCAGCTCAATCCCCGTCATATCCGGCATTGCCATGTCCGTAATGACCAAGTCAAAGCGCGTGCCTTGCGCCAGGAACGCCAACGCAGCGTGCCCGTCTGCCGCCGCCACAACATGATGGCCCAGATCTTCAAGCATGGCTCCCGTGCTGATCAGCACCAGCGGGTCGTCGTCTACCAGCAGAATCTCGAGGCTTTGCTGATGGGAGGCAGCTGGCGTGTTTGCAGTGGATGCCACCGCCGCAGACTGCGTGGTATCCATCACCGCCACCGGTAACCAAAGTTCTGCGGTTGTGCCCTCTCCTTCCTTGCTCTTCAGCACAAAGTGGCCCTGTGACTGTGCTGCCAGGCCATGAACCATCGAAAGGCCGAGCCCCGTGCCTTTTCCCGCGCCCTTGGTGGTAAAGAACGGCTCCATGGCTCGCTGCAAGGTCGCGTCATTCATTCCGGGGCCGGTGTCGATGACAGCGATGCAAATCAGCCTTTCCGAGTCATCCGGCCTGCCGGGAAACGAATCCTCCTTCGCCGAAATCAGAATCCTGCCCCGGCCTTCCATGGCGTCCCGGGCGTTGATCACCAGGTTCATGACGGCCATTTCCAGTTGGCTCATGTCGACCAGCACAGGCCGCAGGACCAGTGGGAACTGGGTGTCGACGCTGATGCCTGCGCCTAACATGCGGGACAGCAGGTCTGACATGTTTCTGATCAGATCCCCCACATCCACTGGCTGCGGATCAAGCTCCTGGCGACGGGCAAAGGCCAGCATCCGCTGAGTCAGCGTCGCACCGCGCTGGGCGCCGGCGATGGCATTATTCAGTAATGAGTAGGTTCTGGAGTCCTGAGGGACACGCTTCTTGGCGAGTTCGAGGCTCCCCAGAATCACCATGAGGAGGTTGTTGAAGTCATGGGCGATACCGCCGGTGAGCTGCCCCAGAGACTCCATTTTCTGGGCCTGGAATAACGCCTCCCGGGTTTCCTTGATCTCCTGTTGAGCCTGAACGCTCTCGGTAACGTCCCGGGTGATTTTCGCGAAACCCACGAGCTCGCCCTGCTCATTCTTTATCGGATCGATAACGACATGGGCCAGGAACCCGGTGCCGTCTTTGCGCAGGCGCCAACCCTGCCCTTCATACCGACCTTCCCGGATAACCGTTTCAAGGGCGCGCTGCGGGACCTTGTTGTCTGCATCCTCACGCTGGAAAAACAGGGAGTAGTGTTTACCGATGACTTCTGCCGGTTCATATCCCTTGATGCGCTGGGCACCGGCGTTCCAGGTGGTGATCACGCCGTTGGGGTCGAGCATATAGAGCGCGTAGTCGGTAACGCCTTGCACCAGCAGGCTGAATTGCTGCTCGCTCTGACGCAGGGCCTGCTCCGCAGCCTTGCGCTCGGTCAGGTCCCGTGTGACTTTGGCGAAGCCAATCAGCGTGCCATCGTCGGCGCGTATCGGGTCGATAATGACCAGCGCCCACAGACGCGTGCCATCTTTCCTGATGCGCCAGCCTTCGCCCTCGAAGCGGCCTGACTGTTCGGCGCTTTTGAGCGCTCGGGCGGGCAAGTCCGAGGCCAGATCTTCCGGGGTGTAAAACAGCGAAAAATGCCTGCCCAGCACGTCACTCTGTTCGTACTGCTTGATCTTCTTCGCCCCCGAGTTCCAGCTACGAATCAACCCGTTCGTATCCAGCATGTAGATGGCGTAGTCGACTACTGCGTCGACGAGCAGTCGATACCGGTCGTCCTGATTGAACGACCCTTGTGCGGGTTGGGATGGCATCAGGAAAGTCTCGGGACAAATGAGTGGCTTGAACCCTCAGTATGTCTAAAAAATTCCGCTGCCAACCAGTTTATTCATCTGAACGCCCTTTTTGAGTCAAACACCGCCGTTGCGAGCAAAGCGCGGAATCTGCAACCCCAGGCTTTCCCGCAGCGTCGTTCCTTCATACGCCGTGCGATACACGCCACGCGCCTGCAACAACGGGATGACCTCCTGGGTGAATCGGTTGAACTGCTCCGGATGGCCGATGTAGATGTTAAAACCATCCACCGCACGGGCTTCAAACCAGTCAGCCATTTTCCCCGCGACGGTCTCCGCCGACCCGACAAACGCCCCCGGGCGCAACTGGCGCCCAAACTCCACCGCCTGGCGCAACGTAAAGCCTTTGTCCCGGGCCTGGTCAGCAATCCGTTTGGCCGCCGTGAAAAAACTGCTGCGGGCAGCCTCCAGGCTTTCCTGCGGAAACGGAGCATCCAGGTCGTACTGGCTGAAATCATGCCAGCCGAAATTGCGCCCGAACTCCTTCAGCGCCAGCTCAAAACTGTGATCGGCCTGATGGTAGTGCTGTTCGATTTCACGGGCATGCTCATCAGTGTCGCCCACGTAAATCTCGGCGCCGGGCATCACCAGCAATTGCTCCGGATCACGGCCATGTTGCACCGCCCTGCCCTTGATATCCCGGTAGAACGCCTGGCCCTGCTCGATGCTGGCCGCGTGGGTGAAGATCACATCGGCGGTGGCGGCGCCGAGGTCGCGGCCTTGTTCCGAATCGCCGGCCTGGAAGATCACCGGTTGGCCTTGGGATGAGCGCTGGATATTCAGCGGCCCGACCACTGAAAAGTGCTCGCCTTTGTGGTTCAGGCTATGGAGTTTGCTCGGGTCGAGAAATTGGCCGGTGGCCCGGTCACGCACGAAAGCCTCTTCCTCATAGGAGTTCCACAGCCCCTGCACCACCTGGACGTGTTCGGCTGCCCGGCCATAGCGGGTGTCGTAGTCATAATGTTCGTCGCGACTGTAGTTGCCGGCGGTACCGGCGTCGCCACTGGTGACCACATTCCAGCCAGCGCGGCCTTTGCTGATCAGGTCGAGTGAGGCCAGGCGCCGCGCAACGTTATAGGGCGAGTTGTAAGAGGTGGTCAGCGTGCCGACCAAGCCCAGATGCCGGGTGCTCACGGCCAGTGCCGACAACAATGTCAGCGGCTCCAGCCGATTCAGGTAGTGGGATGGCGAGCCCGGGGTGATGAACTGGCTGTCGACGATAAATATCAAGTCGAACAACGCTGCCTCGGCCTGGCGTGCGATGTCGATGTACCAGTCGACGTTGACGCTGGCATCGGCCGGCAGTTGAGGGTCGAGCCATAGATTGTGGCGGCCGGGCCCGCCGCAGCCCATGGTCAGGGCGCCCAGTTTGAGCTGTCTTTTTTGGGTCATGTCTGACGTATTCCTTGAAGCGTTCAGGGCTGAATTTTGGCGACGGCAGGCTGCAAGGACGCCGCGAAGGAGTCGTCGAACAGCTTGGCTGCCGGGTAAGACTTGACCAGTCCCTGGCTTGCAAAAAAGTCCACGGTCTTTTGCGCCTCAACAGGCGATTGGGCCGTCACGGGTTCAACCGTCGTACGTGCCCGGGCAAACCAGGCGCGGGCAATGTCGGCATCTGCGCGGGTGCGCTTGGCCCAGGCATCGGCATAGGCGTCAGCGTTGGCCGGGCTTTGGCGAGTCCAGTCGCGGGCTTTTTTCAGGCGTTGGAGAAAATCACTGATTTGCGCACGTTTGCCGTCGACGGCCTGGGTGCTGGCAGCGATGAAGCTCTGGGCCGGGATCAGCCCTTCAGCGGTCGCCAGTACTCGCGCACCTTGGCGTTCCTGTTGGGTGACGTAGGGTTCCCAGGTGGCGATGACGTCAACGGAACCGCCTTCCAGCGCGTGGGAGGCATCCAGCGCGCTGAGGTAACGCAATTCCAGGGAGTCTTTTGGCACGCCCGCTTTATCCAGGGCGGTCAGCAGCAGTTGCTGGCTCCAGGAGCCTTTCCAGATGGCGGCGCGCTTGCCTTTCAGATCCGCAAGGCTGTGGATCGAGGAGTCCTTTTTCACCAGGATGGCTACGCCCTCGAGGTTTTGCTGGCTGATGGCAATCACCTTGATCGGCGCACCCAGCGCACCCATGAACAGCACGGGCGCATCACCGAGCAAGCCGATATCGAGGCTGTTGGAATTGAGGGCTTCCGCCACCGGAGACCCGGCGGTGAACTGCTTCCATTCAAGGGTATAGGGCAGATCCTCCAGCACCCCCGCTGCTTCCATCACGGCCTGGGCGTTGTAGCTTTGGTCTCCGACCACCAGCGTTTGCGCGTTCGCGGTCAGGCACAGCAGTGTGGCGGCCAACCCGGCCGCCAGTTTTTTCAGGTAACGCACGTTCGTCTCCAGATGCCTTCTCAAGCATTTAAAGTCGATCCGCGCGTGCGGTCTCGGCAGTGTTTATAGGTAATCCAGCTTGCCTATACGATGAAGCCCAGGATGCTGCGTGTAAAATACTGATTGCGCATAACCTAATTCGATAAAAATGCAAATAATGCATTTATCGGCGGCAGTCGGGAAATCAGTCAGGCCGCCAGTGTTCGCCTTTTACGTTGCCGATTCCCTTGTAGCCACCGTAGCCGTCAGGTACCCAGCCGCCACCGGCATTGTCGCCAGTGCCGATAAAACCGCCCTTGCCGTCGGATTCAAGCCCACGGCCACGGTTTTTCCCCGTGCCGATGTACCCGCCACGGCCATCGGATTCGTAGCCACGCTTGCGGTTTTCCCCCGTCCCCTCATAGCCACCCTTGCCATCGGACCTCCAGCTACCGCCCAAGGCGGTGTCTTCACCGCGGAAATAGCCCTTGCCGTCAGACTTGTAGTCTTCGCCATAGGCGGCGCCGTGCCCCTTGTAGCCACCCGCGCCATCCGGGCTAAACCTTTTGCCCAGGTTGTTGCCGGTGCCGGTGAGGCCGCCGTCATCGGCCGGGACAAAGCCTCTTCCAATATTGGTGCCAGTGCCCTTCAGCGACCCGTCTTTTTGCAGTTCGTAGTCGCCGCCCAGATTTCCCCCGGTGCCCCTTAGCCCGCCGTGGCCATCGGCTTCGTAACCGTTACCGGCGTTAGTACCGGTGCCAATGAAACCTTCAGCCGCCTGGGTTGAGGCGCCAAGACCCAACAAAAGAACGGTGAGCAGAATGCGAGAAGCTTTTTTCATGGTGAATCGACGTCCCTTTCGAGGTTAAAACGCGTTTATCAAGCGGGCACTTTAACTTCATACAGGTCATTCGCGGTAAGCCTCTATGCTTGATACCACCTGCGCAGATAGTCCCGAACCTCACCGAACCCCGCCCGATAAAGATTCCCTCTATTGGCGGTTACCGCAATCTTGAATTAACGTTCAATCCACCTGACCAACGCGACGTTACCCCAGTCAACCCGCGTCCTTCATGGGCCGGCCTGATGCACCGCCACTCATTGCTCAACCAAACAGTTAACCCGCTGATTAATCAGAGTAAATATGAAAGAGCAGCCTCGGCAGCTTGCATCGGCACCGCAACCAGTGGCGCATATACGCGCCCTTTTTCGACAACCACACCTTATGGCTCCCTTGAGTCTGCTGTGCATCGCCCTCGCGGGTTGTACGGTCGGGCCGGATTTCACGCGGCCCGATGTGCCGGCGAATGCCGATTACTCACGAGAGAAACTCTCTGCCACCGCCAAGGCCGATATCGACGCCGGCGGCGCCGCACAGCGGCTGATTGCCGGGATGGATATTCCCGGGCAATGGTGGACGCTGTTCCGCTCCCCGGCATTGAACGCGCTGGTGGAAGAAGCGTTACGTGCCAACCCGGATGTCACCGCGGCCCAGGCGGCGTTGCGCCAGGCTAATGAACTGGTCTATGCCGACCAGGCGTCGCTCTTCCCTTCCGTCAGCGGCAATGTGCAGAAGGCCCGCGAGAAAGTCTCAGGCGTCACCTCGGGCATCCCGGAGTCACCGATTCTCACGGTGAGTTCGGCGTCGCTGAGTGTGTCCTATGCGCCGGACGTGTTCGGCGGTACGCGCCGGCAAATCGAATCCACCTCGGCACAGGCCGAGTACGAGCGCTTCCAGCTGGAGGCGACGTATCTCACATTGACCTCCAACGTGGTCAATACGGCGGTCAGTCTGGCGTCGATACGCGATCAAGTCGCCGCCACCGAAGAAATCATCCGGATCCAGAGCGGCCAGCTCGACCTCCTGCAGGCGCAGCGCCGGCTGGGGGCCATCGGCGACACCGACGTGCTCACGCAGCAGACCGCACTGGCGCAAACCCGTGCCAGCCTGCCGCCCCTGCAAAAGCAATTGGCGCAGACCCGCAACCAGTTGATGGCCTACCTCGGCCGGTTTCCCAACCAGGACCGGGATGAGCGCTTCAACCTGGCCTCCCTGCACCTGCCGGAAGAACTGCCCCTGAGCCTGCCTTCGGCCATCGTCGGCCAGCGGCCGGATGTGCGTTCTGCCCAGGCGCAACTGCATCAGGCCAGTGCGAACATTGGTGTCGCCGTGGCCAATCAGTTGCCCCAGTTCAGCATTACCGGGTCGGTGGGCTCCACGGTGGCCAGCGGGACTAAATTGTTTTCGGCGGGCAGTGGCGTCTGGAGCCTGGCCGGGTCGATTACCCAACCGATCTTTGATGCCGGCGCACTGGAACATCGTAAACGCGCCGCTTTGGCCGCCTATGACGAGTCGGCAGCCCGCTACCGTGGCACGGTGATTGGTGCGTTCCAGGATGTGGCCAACGCGCTGCGGGCGCTGGAGGCCGACGCCGACGCACTCAACCAGCAGGTGGTGGCCGAGCGCTCTGCCCAAGCCAACCTGGACCTGGTGCAGGCGCAGTTCAAGCTCGGTGCCGTGGCCTACATCAACCTGCTTACGGCCCAGCAAACCTACCAGAACACCGTGCTGGCCCGCGTCAAGGCGCAGGCTTCCCGTTACAGCGATACCACGGCGCTCTTCCAGGCATTGGGTGGCGGGTGGTGGAACCGAACCGATGTGGACCCTGCCACCAAGGGCCGGCCTGATCGCTTCGGCCTGCCGTCGTGGAACGAGATCATGCCGGCCAAAAACAAGGCAGCGCCTGCCGATTCGGCACGGTTCGACTGAACTGAAATCTGAAACAGCGAGAACACCCATGGCTGACGTCATTACTGCCTCTCCCTTGCCACCCGAGCCCGGCACACCGCGCAAGCGTCGACTGTGGCGGCCGATGCTCATCATGATCGTGGTGGTGCTGGTGATTGTGGCGATTATTGCCGGGGTGAAGTTCGTGCAGATTTCGGCGCTGATCGCGCAGTCGAAAATGCCCAGGCCCGCCTCCGTGGTCACGGCCATGAAGGTGCCGTTCAGCGATTGGCAACCGAATGTCAGCGCCGTAGGATCGATGAAGGCGGTCAGAGGGGTGGATGTGACCACTGAAGTGGGCGGCATCGTGCGCACCATCGGCTTTACGCCGGGGCAAGAGGTGGCGGCGCAAGCGCTGCTGGTGCAGTTGAATGCCGACTCGGACATCGCGCAACTGCATTCCCTGGAGGCTACGGCTGATCTGGCGGTGATCGTCCTCAAGCGTGACAAGGCGCAACTGGCGGTCAACGCCATCTCCCAGGCACAAGTGGACACTGACACCGCCGACCTGAAAGCCAAGCTCGCTGCCGCCGAACAACAGCGCGCGCTGGTGGCGAAAAAGACCATTCGCGCACCGTTTGCCGGGCGCATCGGGATCACCAGCGTCAACCCGGGCCAATACCTCAACCCCGGCGACAAGATCGCCACCCTGCAGACCTTTGATCCGATCTACATCGACTTCACCGTGCCCCAGACCCAACTGGAGGCGATCGCCATCGGCCAGGGGGTTTCAGTGACGGCCGACGGCCTGTCCAATCAAACCTTCACCGGCAAGGTCAGCACCATCGACACCCAGTTCGACTCGACCACGCGCAACGTCACGGTGGAAGCGACCGTCGACAACCCCAAGCAAAGTCTCGTGCCCGGGATGTTTGCTCGCGCCGTGGTCAACTCCGGTGCGACGCAGCGCTACCTCACCGTTCCGCAGACATCGGTGACCTACAACCCCTACGGCACCACGGTGTTCATCGCCACATCGAGCAAGGACGACAAGGGTGAGGAAGTCCTGACGGCGCAACAAACCTTTATCAAGACCGGGCCAACCCGGGGCGATCAGGTGGCGATCCTGTCGGGCGTGAAGGAAGGCGACCTGCTGATCACCAGCGGCCAGATGAAGCTCAAGAATGGCTCGCCGGTGAAGGTCGATAACAGCGCCGCGCCGCTGAACGATCCTGCGCCGACTCCCCAAGAACACTAAAGGTGTCCCATGAAGCTTACCGATACCTTTATTCAGCGGCCGGTCTGGGCGATTGTGGTTTCGCTGTTCATCCTGATCCTGGGGCTGCGCTCGATCTTCGAATTGCCGGTGAACCAATGGCCGCGCACCGAAAATACGGTGGTCACCATCACCACCGCTTACTACGGCGCGGACGCGTCCACGGTGGCCGGCTTTATCACCCAGCCGCTTGAGTCGGCCATCGCCCAGGCCCAGGGCATCGACTACCTGTCTTCAACGAGCATCACCGGTGTCTCGACCATTACCGCCACACTGCGGTTGAACTACGACGCCAGCAAGGCACTTACCGAGATCAATACCCAGGTCAACTCGGTCAAGAACCAACTGCCGGCACAGTCCCAGGAGCCGGTGCTGACGGTGGCGGTCGGGCAGACCACTGACGCCATGTACCTGGGTTTCTACAGCGACACACTGGCCACCAATAACATCACCGATTACCTGGTGCGGGTGGTCAAGCCCAAGCTGGACTCGATCCAGGGCGTGCAAACCGCAGAAATCCTCGGCGGGCGCCAGTTCGCCCTGCGCGCCTGGATGGACCCGGACAAACTGGCCGCACATAACGTGACAGCCCAAGACGTGTCCACCGCCCTGGCTAACAACAACTACCTGTCTGCGGTGGGCTCCACCCGCGGGCAAACGGTGACGGTCGACCTGACGGCCGGCACCGATTTGCACACGGTGGATGAATTCAAGCGGCTGGTGATCAAACAGAAAGGCGATGCCCTGGTGTACCTGGAGGACGTGGCCACCGTCACCCTCGGCGCTGAAAGCTACGACAGCAGCGTGGCGTTTTCCGGCAAGCGTTCGGTGTTCATCGGCATCAAGACAGCGCCGACTGCAAACATCCTGACGGTGGCCGACAGCGTGCGTGAGGCCTTCCCCGAGCTGCAATCCCAGTTGCCCACCGGGGTACGCGGCGAGATCGTGTATGACTCCACGGCGTTCATCAACACCTCGATCTATGAGGTGGTGAAGACCCTGGTCGAGGCCATGATCATTGTGTCGGTGGTGATCTACCTCTTCCTCGGCTCGTTCCGCGCGGTGATCGTGCCGCTGGTGGCGATCCCGCTGTCCCTGGTCGGGACCTTCTTCATCATGTACCTGCTGGGGTACTCGATTAACCTGCTGACCCTGCTCGCCCTGGTATTGGCGATCGGTCTGGTGGTGGACGACGCGATTATCGTGGTGGAAAACGTCGACCGGCATATCAAGGAGGAAGGCAAAGGCGTGCTCGAGGCTGCGCTGGTCGCAGCGCGGGAACTGGGTGGTCCGATCGTTGCGATGACCGTGGTGCTGATCGCCGCGTACGTGCCCATCGGGCTGCGCAGCGGGCTTACCGGTGCGCTGTTCAAGGAGTTCTGCTTCTCGCTGGCGGGTGCCGTGACTGTATCGGCCGTGGTGGCGTTGACGCTTTCGCCGATGATGACGTCCCGGCTGTTCAAGACCGGGCAGGAAGAAGGTCGTTTCGCCCGCAAGCTCGATCAGTACTTTGACTGGTTGCGGGGGCGTTACCACCGCGTGCTCTCAGGGGGCCTGAACGTGTGGCCGGTGCTGGTGACGTTTGGCTTTGTGCTGTTCCTGCTGGTGGCCGCCAGCGGCATGACCGCCAAAAGCGAACTGTCGCCCACCGAGGACCAGGGGCTGGTGTTCATGCAGATCAAGGGTCCGCCCACCGCCTCGCCGCAGCAGATGGAGCGGATTGCCGACCAGGCTTTCCAGATTGCCAACAAAGAGCCGGAATACGCGCAGATGTTCCAGTTGACCGGGCTGCCGATCCTCAACCAGGGCCTGGGCGGTGTGCTGCTGAAAAACTGGGGCGACCGCTCGCGCTCCCAAGCTGAACTGATATTGGAACTCCAGCAAAAATGGAACCAGGTACCCGGCGCCACCATCGCGGCCTTCCCGCTGCCATCGCTGCCGGGCGCCCAGGGCTTGCCGGTGCAGTTCGTGATCACCACCACCGACTCGGTGGAAAACCTCAACGAAGTCGCACAGGCCGTGGTGGCCGAGGCACAGAAACAACAGCTGTTCTATTTCTCCGACATGGACCTGAAACTCGACAAGCCACAAGCCAAGCTGGTGGTGGACCGGGAAAAAATCGCCGCACTGGGCATGACCCAGGCCGACGTCGGTGCGGCGCTGTCCGCTGCACTCGGTGGCAACTACGTGAACTACTTCTCCACTGCCGGGCGCTCGTACAAAGTCATTCCCCAGGTGTTGCAGGTTGACCGGCTCAACCCGGACCAGATTCTCGATTACTACATCCGCACCCCATCCGGCAGCATGATCCAGGCGCGCACCGTGGCGCACATCGAAACCTCAACCCAGCCGGAATCCATCAACCACTTCCAGCAACTCAACTCGGCGACCCTGTCGGGTGTGAGTGGCGTGGCCCAAGGCGAACTGCTGGCGAAATTGAACACCATCCTCACCAACGTCGCACCCTCGGGCTACACCTCGGACTTTTCCGGCGAGTCGCGCCAGTTCATGCAGGAGTCCGGCGGGTTCTTCGGCTTGCTGATGTTCTCGATCCTGATCGTGTACCTGGCCCTGGCGTTTCAGTTCGAGAGCTTCCGCGACCCGGTGGTGATCCTGTTCTCGGTGCCCCCTGCACTCTTCGGCGCGCTGGCGTTTATCACCATGGGGTTTGCCTCGATCAACGTGTACACCCAGGTGGGGCTGGTGACGTTGCTGGGGTTGATCACCAAGCACGGGATCCTGATCGTGCAGTTCGCCAATGAGCTGCAGCGCGCCGGTCACAGCAAGCGTGAGGCCATAGAAGAAGCGGCCGGCGTGCGTCTGCGGCCGATCCTGATGACCACTGCGGCCATGGTGCTGGGCGTGGTGCCGCTGGTGTGGGCCTCCGGTGCCGGGGCTGCGGGGCGGCATGACATGGGCCTGGTGATCTTCGCCGGGTTGTCGATCGGTACCGTGCTGACGTTGTTCATGGTGCCGGCGATGTATATGTTTATTGGTTCAACGCACCATCAGGAGGTTGAACGGCCGGTCCCTGGCCAGGATGAGGAGCCAGGCGTGGTTACTGATAGATAATGGTGTAAGTCGCCACAGCGTTGGCTGAACCTGCTGTCACCGTGGCGGCCGTTTGCAAATAACGCGCGCTCAACGGGATGTTCAACGCCGTGGTGCCAGCGGCCAGCGGAAGGTTCAGCAACTGATTCTGGGACAGCGCCCAAGGCGCGCCTGAAGCATCAAGCACCTGTAGACCGACACCCGTCGCCGGGTCTGCACCCGCCGACAAGCTCAACACACCATGGGCGGC
The DNA here is from genome assembly GCF_019352905.1 of Pseudomonas sp. Xaverov 83. NCBI lineage: Bacteria > Pseudomonadati > Pseudomonadota > Gammaproteobacteria > Pseudomonadales > Pseudomonadaceae > Pseudomonas > Pseudomonas sp. Xaverov 83. The sequence goes on from NZ_JAAAFU010000026.1 coordinate 77,062, forward strand.
ATCAATCGGTGTGTCGACCGGGTCCAACCGTAGGCTGAGGGTATTGGGCACGAGGGTGCCCGCACTGATGACCGCCGATTGCGAGCTTGTCGGGATCGAACTGGTGTTGCCGTAATAGCCTGGAAACCCCGGGCAACCCGTCAGGCTGATCATGAAGTTCACCGGCGTGCTGGCCGAACCTATCCCGCTGAACGACGCAATCTTGTTGGTGCCCATGGGTACGTTAACGTCCGAGGTCATGCAGGTCAGGGCGACGATGTTGATGCTGCCGGTCAGCCCCACTTTGTTGGCGACAGAGGTAGCGCTATTGGGAACAGAGAAATCCTGTTCCAGCGTACCCAGCGAACTGCCGCTGATTGTGCCCGTTCCCACTGGCCCAGTCTTTATCAGCACTATCCCGGTTGCTGGCGCAATCTTGAGGCCGGATATGAAACAGTCGGCGCTTCCCGACAATGCGCAGCCATTTGGAATCGCTGCCCTGACGGCAGCAGTTTGCACCGATGTTCCGTTAACCCAGGCGACACCAATGCCCGCTACGCCTGTTTGATAGACGAAGCTGGCGTAAGGTCCCGCGCTGTAACCGGTATTGGCCAACGTGCTCTTCAGCGTCAAAAGAGTGTTCAAGGTTGCCGCTCCACCGGTACTGAGACACTTGAAATCGGCGCCTGCACCGCTCTGATTGAAGTTCTGCTGATAGAGCACTGTGCCCACTGGCGCATCCCTCGGCACACTGAGGGAGCTGATCTGCAATGCGGTCGTGCCTACAAACCCCTTGTTGCCATTGATGTAGACACAATTGATCGCTTGGGCCGACTGCGCAAGACCACACAACAGCAGAGCGGCGATCAGGGAATAAAGCACCTTCATGGAATTACCTCTGCACGTATAGTTGACTGAAGACTGCACCGCTGCATCCGCCGCGTACCTCATGACCCAGCACTCAGGCACAGCGCGTTGCCCTTCAATATCTGACCCTGCTCTTTAAGGGCCGGCACTTTCAGCGTGCAGGTCTGACCACTCTCTTTACCCCAATTGACCAGCAGGCTTTGCGTGCCGTCCTTGATACGTGCATACAATTGCCCGCCCTGCCCTACAGTGCCTACCGGGTTACCTGCGTCATCCACCACGGTGGCACCGAACGGCAACGGACTCTGGTCCTTCAAGCGCACGTTCAACAACAAGGCCGTCCCGTGCACCGTGGCGAAGTCCACCGCTACCACGGCACCCGCCCGGGGGGCGATCTTCTGGCTGGTTTCGCTCAGCTCGACGTCCTGGGATATACCGTCCGGGTCGATAGCGACCTCGTTCAACTGATATGGCTGCAGATAGTTGATCACCGCCGAACCGTTGCCATCGAGCCGCAGGCCTGGATAACCCACCACCTTCGCGCCGGCCGCACCGGGGGCGCTGATTACCGCCATGGTTTCACCGGTGTAAGGCGTCAACGTCACACCTTTTGGATGGACCACAATCGTGCCGCCACCACCCAGGGACAGGCTGCTGTAGCCATCGCCTTCGCTGAGGGAACCGTTGACCCGGGCTTTGGAGCCCATGTATTGGCCGCTGACCGAAGTGTCGGCCGACTGGCTCGCGCCATCACGGTCTGCCGTCAGGCTGTAGCCGTATTGCTGATCTTCACCGGCACTGCCGCTCACGCTCGCCTGCTGGCTGTAGTTACCCTGGCTGTCGCGCGCCAAACGGCCCGAGAACTGCGGTGTATTGCTTGAGGACCCAAACCCGATCGGCATGCTCACGGTAAACAATTCAGTGGTTTGCATCTCGGCCAGGCCGGAGCGGCTGCGACTGAGGTTGAAGCCCAGGCTTACCCGCCCGATCTGTGTGGTGTAGCCCATCTGGTACTGGATATCCTGGCCCGGCTGGTTCCAGTAGTTCTCGGTAAACCCGCTCAACGACAAATGCCCCCAGTTGGCCAGGCTTTGGTCGAGGGACAGGGTCAGGCGACTGCGCGGTTGGCCAAACTGGCTGGTGTCGGTACCGTTCTGTTCCGCATCCCTGAACAGCACGGCGTTGTTGAAATCGAAGTAACCGCTGGTGGAAAAACGATAAGCCGCCAGGGAGAAGTTGCTGCCGGTGCTTTGGACATTCTCACTGAAAGACACGCGCAGGCTCTGCCCCTGCTGGTCACCGGAGCGCAGTTCGGTCTGGGCATGGGTCACGTCAACCCCGAAGGCGCCGATGGGTGTGCCAAATGCAATACCGCCCAGCACCGACAGGTAACCATCGCTGGCCTGGCCACCGGTATAACCGGTCAGCGAGTTGGCCAGGCCGTACTGGTAAGTGCCTTGCAGCAGCTCAACCTGTTTACTGATGTAGTTATTGCGGGTTTCACCGGCTGTCACGCTGAAACGTGAGGTGCCAGGACGCAGCAACTGGTTGACCGAGGCGTAAGGCACGATGAAGCTTTGCTGGGTGCCGTCGGCTTCCAGCACGTTCACTTGCAGGTCGCCGCCATAGCCGGTGGCATACAGGTCATCGATGACAAAGGCGCCGGGCGCCACCGTGGTCTGCAGCAAGACATTGCCGCCCTGGCTGATGGTGACCCGCGCGTTGGTGCGAGCGATACCGCGCACCACGGGCGCATAACCGCGCAGCGCATCCGGCAGCATGCGGTCATCGGTCGCCACCTCGACGCCACGGTAGGCCAGGGTGTCGAATATCTCGCCGCTGGTGTTAGCTTCGCCTACCGTCAGCTGGCTTTTCAAGCCTGTCAGGTCGCGTTGGGCAAAGGTGTTGATTTCCTGGTATTTGCTGCCAGTCAGGCTGTCCCAATTGAACGAACCATTGTGCCGCAACCGCCAGTCACCCACGTTCAGCCCCGCGTTCAAGCCGAGATATGCAGAATCGTCAGTGCCTGAAAGGGTTTTGTTGTGGTTGGCGTTGAAGTCATAGCTGAGCATCCCTGCGGTCACCCCGCGGTCCCATAATTCTGGGCTGACGTACCCTCGGGCGTTACGCCGCAAGGCCGCCTGCGGAATGCTGAAGTCCAGTTGCTGCGTGTCGGTGGAAAACAGCGCCGTGGCACCGTCAATCAGTTCATTGATGACCGGGCACGGGTCAGTCGCCAGCTTGGCAGTTGCCGTCGGCGACAGGGCTTCTACGTTTACGCCCATCAGCTCCAGCATCCGGGTGTCGACACAGACCCTGGGGGTCCTGCCCTTGGCGTCGGACACGATACGGATATCCTGACGCATGCTCAGGTTCGAGTTCACCAGAATGTCGGCACGGTACGTACCCGACATCACCGGGTTCCCGCTCTGGAACAGCGTCAGGTCAATTCCGCTCGAGCCTGCCGGGAGAAAAGAGTTATCGAACTGCACGTCTTCAGCCATGGCGTAAGGCATCAACAATGCACTGACAATCAGTAAAGTTCGGCGACCCCAAACCGGCAAATCGCTGGCGTGGGCGCAAGCGATTTCCGTCCGGCGCGCGCGCAGAAGAGACAGCGTAGTCATAAATTACCCGGACGACGGAGGGTGAAAAACGATTAAGGCCTGATAGGCCTAAGGCATGAGGGATTCGTGGGTAGGAACCAGAGCGCCGTAATCATTGATGGCGCTGTATTCAACTTTGGCGCCGGGTGCCGGCATCGACTTCAGGCCGGGCAAGGCAAAGATATGGGTTTCACCGGGCGCAATCATCCCCGCCTCACTCAGTATTCGCTGGCCGCCGTTAACCAGCACCAGGTCACTTTGTGAAACGTAAAACGCCGTTGGGTTATAGGCCTGCAGCCCATAGGTACCATTGGGTTGCGCAACAACCTTCCACTGCAGCGCCTCGATGGCCGCTGACGGTGTGCCAGGTAAATTCGCTGGCCGATAAAACACTTTGATTCGCGAGCGAAAGGCCATTTGCAGCATGTTTTGATCGCTGGTGGCCTTGACCGGAATTTCCAGCACATTGAGCCAGAACACAGACTCCTTGTCTGAAGCCAGCGCAGTACCGGTAAACATCAGGCGCAGGCTCTGCCCCTTGTCAGCATCAACCCGGGAGACCGGTGGCGAAATCACAAATGGCGCTGAAGAATTGCTTGGGGTGGACGCGGGATCACCGCTATCAATCCACGACTGAACCAGTACGGGCTTGGTGCCGTTGTTGTTAATCTTGACGGTGACTTCCTTTTTATCCGCCGGAAAAATCACACGGGTGCCGGTGATGACGACCGAAGACATCGCCTGGGAACAACCAAGCAAGGTCGCCATCATTACGAAGTAACGACACCAGGCTTTTTTACGCTGCATATCATTCTCTCCCGACATCGTCGGCGCATCTTCCAAGCCCTGGAAGATGCGCTGACCGCGCAGCTTTTACTGATAGTTGATCGAGTAGGTAACCGAACCCACGACAGTACCGGCGGTGGTTGCCGCGCTGGCAACGTACTGAACGGCGTACGGCAGCACGGCAGTGGCGCCGGTCACAGCGGTACGTGCAGTATTGGCGGTTTGGCTGGTATCACCGGCCTTGATCACAGCACCATTGGAGTCGAGCAACTGCAGTTGCACGCCAGTCGCATTACCGGTGTTGCGGATGTTCTGGGTGGTCGGGTCGACGCCCGCGCCGGCTTCAAATATCGCAGCGGCGGTCGCAATAGTGCCCTGGCAGCCGCTCAGGTTAATGGTGAAGTTGGTGGCACCAACAGTCGCCCCCGCGCTTGCCAGCGACGCAATCGAGAACGTCGGAAGCGTTACGGTGCCCACATTGCTCGTGCCATTGACCGACGTGGTGCAGGTTTGAGCCGTCAGTTGGCCACTGAAGTTGATAGTGCCATCGGAGGCTTGTGCAGCAGACATCACGAATGCGGAAGTCGCCGCTGCAAGAACGAGGTAAGTACGGTTCATAAGTTGCCTCAAAATCATTAGTTGGATAAATGCCTGGCAGGCCACTCGCAATTGCAATATGGCGGTGCGTTGTGCACAGAGTGAATGATGTTTCTTTTGGTGAAACCCTTCAAATTGAAAGGTCCTGCAACAGCCTCGGAAATTTCCTACCAGAGTTAAGACTCTTCCGAAGGCTTGAACTTTCAATTCGTATAAGTGCAGCCAAACGGCTCTTTGGTTGAAATGGATATATCAAAGACTTGATCAGCGGTATCGCTCTCAAGTCCTTGTGGGTTTTAGTTATAGGCGATGGAATAGGTAACCGAGCCCACGACGCTGCCCGGCGCAATAACATCGTTGGCGATGTACTGGACGCCGTAAGTCATCACGCCACCGTTGCTGGCGAGATTGGTAATGGCCGGGGTACGCGGTTGTCCCGGGTCACCGGCCTTGATCACATCGCCGCCGGAATCAAGCAACTGGAGCTGCACGCCGGTGGCACCACCGGTGTTAATAATGTTCCGGGTGGTGGGATCGACGCCTGGGCCGCTCTCAAAGTAAGTGGACGCCGTCTTGCCAATCACACTATTGCCCGTCAAGCCTTGTACAAAGTCCTGGATGGAATTACCGGTGCCGCATGCACTCAACCCAATGGTGAACTGGGTTCTGCCGGCGGTAGCGCCTACGGCGCCGAGGGCCGTGATGCCCAGTGTCGGCAGCGTGACGGTGCCCATGTTGCTGCCACCGTTCACACTGACGGTACACGTCTGCCCAATCAGTTGGCCTTTGAAGTTAACGGTGCCATCGCCTGCCTGTGCAGCCGGTATCACGAAGGTCGACGTCAGCGCTGCGAGCGCGAAGATGCGGTATGTGCGCGTCATAAGTTGCCTCGAAAGGTTAAAACATCGTTGATCGAAATGCTCGGCGAACCGTTCACTGCTTCGCTGTGACTGCGCACCTTGCATGCAGTGAATAATGTTTTTTCCGGCCAACCCCTTCAACGTTAAAGGTCCCTTTGCAATTAGGGAAAATTCCGACTGAAGCAATGACATTTCCAGTACCGTTAGTATTTTTCGTGATACACCTGTAACTAAACAGACACCCGCTGCTTGCCGTAAACCTCATGCAACTCGACCTTGTCGATAAAGCCCATTACTTGCTTGATGGCCTCTCGGTCCGGCGGGCAAGGCAACTCAAAGCGCATCGACGATGATGACGACTCGATAGTGGAAAGCACCTGCAGCGTATTGCCCTGGTAAACCAGTAAATGTTTGATTGCCGGCGAACTTCGTACTAGCTGCTCAAGCACTTCGCCTGCGTTTTCCAGCACAACCTGATGAATAATCAGCAGGTCAAACGGGCATAACGCGTTATCCAGTATCACCAATAAATCCCGGAATGATGTCAGCGGGGCAACACGACTGTAGCCAAGTCCCGACAGGTTCTTTTCTATGCTGACTAACCTGGATTGTTCTTCGTCAACTAACAAGACACGCAACTTTGGATTCACCATGAAACACCCTTCTTGGCCCACGAGAAAACTGAACACCCAGTAAGCATTCAGCCGCATTGATGGCCTGTATTCAGACGTTGTTGATCGACGCGCGCTGCGAGTCCAGCCACAACAGCAGCCGATTGGCGCTCATAGGCCGCGCACAGAGATAACCTTGAGCGTGCACACAGCCCAGCTTGATCAATGACTGGCGCTGCTTTTCGGTTTCGACACCCTCCACCACCACCGACATGTTCAGCGCCTCACCCAGCGCGAGGGTGCTGCTGACAATGGCGCGATTGGCGGCGTTAGTATCGAGGTCCTGAACGAAACCGCCGTCGAGCTTGATCTCGGTAAACGGCAGTTGGCACAGGCGCTCCAGGGAAGAGAAGCCCACACCGAAATCGTCGATGGACAATCCGGCGCCCATCATCCGCAAACGGATCAGGCTCTCCAGCACCGCCGGGGAAGTTTCGAGCAAACCGCTTTCGGTAATTTCAAAGGTCAGACAGGACGCCGGTACCTGATAGCGTTCAATCAACAGACTAATGCCGGTGACCAATTGCGGATTGCTGAACTGCTCTGCCTGCAGATTGAATGCAAGGTTCAATTGGCGACCGGTTGCCAGGACTTCCTGCCACACCATCAAGCCCTGTTCAAAGAGCGCGAAAAACAGATCGTCCATCAAATAGAAGCTGTTTAACAACGGCAAAAAGTCGCCAGGCGACAACAAGCCATAGCTTGGGTTGTCCCACCGAGCCAAGGCTTCCAGGCTGTCGACCGCACCAGTGACCAGATTGAATTTTGGTTGAAAAAACGCCTTGAACTCATTATCCAGAATCGCTCTTTTCAATTCGGACTGAGTAAACCACTTCAAATTGATCGAGTTGGAAACGTCGGTCCTGCGCACGGCAACCGACTCCAGGAAAGCACCGACCATCGGGCCCAACTCACTGGCGCGCACGGGCGTATCGACATACCCCAACACTTTCACGCCGTGCATCGACAGCATCCGGTCCAAGGCCCCGTGCAAGTTCGCCGGGTACACACTGCAAATGATCAGTGCCTTCAGGAAGCCCCCACGGCTGAGGTCCTCGATCACAGACAGGCCCTGGGTGCATTGCAGTTTCAAGCTGCACAACACGATATCCACCGGGCCAGTACGTGCCAGCATCTCCAGCGCGGCAGTCCCGTCAGCCACCGCCGCCACGTCTTCACAACCGAGATCCTGAAAAACGCGGGTGGCGATAAGTCGTTTGAAAGGCTGTTCTTCGATTACCAGAACGCGTATCGGTAGGAAAGACATGGCGGCTTTTACACAGGTGGTGGGGACAGGTAAATTATTGCGCCCCGCCCCCGCCGTGTATTTAGGATTGCTCCTAATGGCCTTTGGAAAAAACCTACACGCTCAATGGAAATTTCCTGCTCATTCGGAAATTTCCGAACCTCCATCCCATCGGGTGTGACCCCATTTCACACCAGGGCAATCAAGGCCGCTTTCAGTGAGATCATGGCTTGCTCCAAGGCCAGGGTGGCGGCAGTCAGTTGGGCAGGCGTTGCCTCTTCACAGGCCGCCTCCAACTGCGCACAACGAATCAGCACGTTCTGCGCACCGACAATCCGGCCGCCGCCCTTTATCCGGTGTGCCAGCGTTGCCAGCCCTTCGACGTCCTTGTTCGCATAGCATTGCATCAACACGCCCATGTCCTCTTCCAGGCTGAGCGCCAGGTTCTTGATGATGGTGTTCACCGACTCTTCGTCGCCCCGCGCCAATTGAATCAGCGAGGTCAGGTCAAGGTTGATCCCCTGCCCCACCATCGCTATTGGCGCTTCATTCGGATGTATCAGTGGCTCGATGACAGTCAATCGGGCACTCAGTTCTCCGAGCCGGATGGGCTTGAATAGGCAATCGTCCATTCCGGCGTTCAGGCACCGCTGTTTCTCCTCCGGCTGGGCATTGGCGGTCAAGCCTACGATCACGCAGGGTTTCGAGTTTTGACGCTGCTCTTCGTCACGGATGGCGCGGGCCAGGTCGTAGCCATTCATGATGGGCATATGGCTGTCGGTGATCACCACGTCATACGCACCCTGGCGCCACGCTCTCAGGCCATGTGCACCGTCCTCCGCATCACTGACGTCATGCCCCAGGTAAGTCAGCTGCTGGGAAAGCAGCAGGCGGTTCGCCGGATAGTCGTCGACCACCAATACGCTCAAGCGTTTCGCACGCACTACCGGTGCTATCGAATCCACGATCGGCGGACCAAGGCTCTCAAGGACTGGCAAGCGCAACGCAACATCAATACGGGTACCGCGGCCCAGCTCACTGGACAAGGTCAACTGCCCGCCCATCATCTCGCACAACTTGCGGGAAATGGCCAAGCCCAGCCCGGAGCCCGTACGCATGGCTTCCGCTGGTTGGCCGACTTGGGTGAAGGGGCTGAACAACAGGGCCTGATCCTCCGGCGAGATGCCAATGCCGGTGTCGATGACACTCATCGTCAGGTCCAGCTCGGAGCCGGCCACAACCGGTGTGCAGCGCAGGAAAAAACGCACCTGGCCTTTAACCGTGAATTTGATCGCGTTACTCAGCAGGTTCGACAACACCTGCTTGACCCGCATGGCGTCGACGAGCACGTCGCAGTCGGCCTGGGGGTCGAGTTCAATCTGCAGTTCGAGAAATTTTTGCTGTGCCACACCGTCGAAGATGCGCGCGACCTTGAGTACCTCGTCATGCAAATTCGCTCTTTTCGGGGCCAGCGTCAGTTGACCTGATTCGATGCGCACGATGTCGAGGATATCTCCCAGCAAATCCACCAGACTGTTGGCCGAGCTGGAAGCAATGTCCAGTGACACCCGATCGATAATGCCTTGCTCGGCGCGTTTGGTGGCCATTTCGAGCATGCCCAGCACCGCGTTCATGGGCGTACGGATTTCATGGCTCATGGTCGCCAGGAACAAGGTCTTGGCGTTGTTGGCGTCGTCCGCTTCTTTTTGCGAGGCCTTCAACTGAATCATCAACTGCTCGCGGTCGCTGACATCGACCCATCCCGCAATCACCCCGACCGCTCGCCCCCGCGAGTTGAAACACGGGAAAATCCAGTAGAAAAGCGCCAGCGTTTCACCGTAGGGCGCCACCAGGCTACCGCTGCCGATCATCGGGATGCCGTCGCGCACGACCCGCAGGTAATGCTCATGGTACTGCCGGGACTCGGACAGCGGCATCAACTGCAACTCGGTAATTGGCTTGCCAATCACCTGGTCCAGGTCCATGGAAAGGAAGTCCAGGTAACTGTCGTTACACGCGACCAGCCGGCCCTCATGATCGCGGATGAACACCGGCCGCGGGACGTTATCAAGCATCAGGCGCATGTTGGCGACAAAGGTTGCCAGGACCCGGCGCGGGTCATCGGCCCTGCGTCGCCACAGCATCACCGCAAGGTGCCAACAGATGATGGAACCCACCCCTGCCAGCACCATGCCCCAATAGAGCGTGGATTTACCCTGGGTACGGAACACCATGTCGAGTTCGAAGTCGGAAGTCCCTGCGATGTGCGGTTCGGCGTGTACCAGCATCGGCAACCCGACCATCAGCAGCGCAGCAACAATCGTTTTGGCGGACTTCATCAGATAATACTGTTGCGCTTGGCCACTTCCGAAAGTGACACGACGGATGTCACTTCAAAGCGCTCCAGCAGTCGCGTCTTGTACGTGCTGATGGTTTTATTGCTGAGCAGCATGGAGTCGCCGATTTCCTTGTTGCTGAGACCCAGGGCAAGGTGCTTGAGGATCACCAGTTCGCGATCCGACAGGTTTTCGATCACCCGCGCTTCATTCATTTCGACGTCACTGCGACGAACCGAGCCGATCGCCAGGTTGGGGAAATGCGTGTAGCCGGACATCAGCACTTTGACAGCGCGACGCAAGTCGTCCAGGTCGTCGATTTTCGAGAGGAAACCGGCAGCACCGGCACTCATACAACGCTTGAGATACAAACCTGCTTCCAGGGACGTCAGTACCAGGATTCGCGTGGCGATATTCAGATCGACGATGCGCCTGATGACTTCCAGCCCATCGAGCTTGGGCATCGAAATATCCAGCACCACCAGATCCGGCAACTCCTGACGTGCCTGTTGCACGGCGTCGGCACCGTCGCCCGCTTCTACCACCGTTTCGAAACCTTCCTGTTTCAAGACCATTTTGACCGTCGCCCGAACTATCGGGTGATCGTCCACTACCAGCGCCTTGCGCATATCTATCTCACTTATTCTGTTTATCTGGACACAGATCACGAAACGAGAAGGCGTAGAGGGAGGCAAGCGACTACACCGGCAAAGTCTAGTCCAACCGCACCTGAACAATGCAGGTTATTTTGCCCTTCGCGCGTTGTGATTTTCAGATTGACTGAGTCATTCCAGCCACTCTTTCAAGCGGCGTGCACTCATGGGTTTGGCCAAGTGAAAACCTTGTGCAAAGGTCCCGCCCATGGCGAAGGCCTGGTCACGTATTTCTTGGCTGCTGACACCCTCGATCACCAGGTTGATATCCAGCGCCCGGGCCAACGCAATCGTGCTGAGCATCATGGCCCTGCTGTGCAGGTCGGACAAATCCTGCACCACCGAACTGTCGAGTTTCAACTCCTGGAAAGGCAACTGGCACAGCAGCGTCAACGAGGAAAATCCTGTGCCAAAATCGTCGATGGACAAGCCACATCCCAGTAGCCGCAAACACAGCAAACTTTTCTGGGTGGCCACCGACATATCCAGCAGGCCGTTTTCGGCCAACTCAAACATCAGTGCGCAGCCGGGTAGATCGTGCTCGATCAACGCGTTTTCGATGTGCAGCGCCAAATCGAAACGGGCCAATTGCGAGGCGTGGAGGTTGAACGCAACCTGCAGCGTGATATTACGTCCACGTAGGGCAACCAGGAGCTCAAGGCCCTGGGCGAAAACCTGCTTGAACATCTCGTCGATCAGATCGTACGCCAGCACTGCCGGCAGGAACTCACCGGGCAGTAACAAACCACGGGTTGGGTGTTCCCAGCGCGCCAACGCTTCCACGCCGCACAGGGCTCCGGTGCGCAAGTCGAACTTGGGCTGGAACCACGCCTTGAACTCTCGCGCTTCCAGGCCCTTTCTAACCTCGGACTCGGTAGGCAACTTCAAGGAGTCCGGGGCCAGCAACGGTGCGAAGGTTTTGTGCTTGATGTAATCACGCAGAATCGAGCTCAAGTCATGCAGGGGCGCGTCAGGCCCCATCACGCCGATCAGCCTGAGCAGTGAAAACTGATTGATACACTCCACCGCGCGCAAAAACTGAGGCTCAAGCGTCGAGCCTAAAACCAGCGCATTGACCAGGTGTGCCCGTCCTGCGGCTAACAGGAAATCGAAATAGCCACGTTTCTCGTGGCTCAAGTCGCAGATGACAATGTCCACGCCTTCTGCACGGGTGATGAGGTCCAGGGCTTTGTCACATTCGGCTGCATGGAAAACCGCGCGCACACCCAGCTCCGCCAACATCTGAGTAATGGCTTTGCGGCGTGGCAGGCGATCCTCAAGTACGAGGATTCTTAAAGAAATCATGTCGGTACAGGCCTTGTTTTCGTTGCGGCCATGCTGCCGTCTTTATTGACGAATTACGAAAGCCGTTTTCCTGCATATCGCACGGAAATTTCCGAGGATATGGCAGAAGGCTTTTATTCGTCGGACTGGACACCATGGGTCCATGGCCCTGCCTGTAGAAGGCGCCTACTGATAAACGAACGTAACGCCGATAATGGACTGCACATTTCCTGCGACTACCTGCCCACTGGTCCTCGCGTAGGAGGCCGTCATCCCAAGTTCCACGGGACTGACCCCTACTGAACCCATTGAGATACTGTTGTTGGTAGCAATCACGCCATTGCGGTTAGATAGCTGCACACCAATTCCTGCTGCGGGGGAGATGGAAGCCGTATTGCTGAAGATTGTGTTGGCGCTGTCTGTCGTCGGGCCCGTCAGGTAATAGAACAGATTTTGGTTTTGCGCACAGTGCACGTTCAACGGGACTGCCGCTGTTCCCGGGTAATCAGGAAGGGTGACGATTACATCGTGCGATGAGACATCACAGCCTCCCGTGGGAACAACAACTGTGTTATTGGCATAAATATTCCAAGTATATATTTCATCTGCGATGGGAGGTGTGTTGAACTTCGTCATTCTGATGACGGCGAGCATCTGCCCGGCATTAACAGCGATTCCAGCGGCGTTGGCACCGATAACTTTTAAATAGAGCATGGTATTCCATGGCTCGGGCGTGCCCCACGTATGGTTGACTGTCTTGGTGGCTGAGTTAATAGGGAAATTATAGGGCGTTCCATAATAGCTTATGCTGCCTGTAAGATTATTGAGTGGCCCAGTGTACTGGCCGGAAGTAATAGCTACAGGGTCGAGAAAGCGGGTAGGGTCTAAGTTCATGCACGAGATGTTTTCGCCGAGGTTGACGACGAGATTCCCTCCTACTTGAACGGACGGGTCCAGATTTACATAGATGTTGGAGACGTTGGAAGAGTCGGGAACTGAAATAACTCCGTTCGCATAGCACAAAAAAGCATTGGCACTGGTTGAAAGCCCCAGGGTTAGTAACAGCACTAGCACGGCGCTGATTTTCATCTTCATTTGTCACACCTTTACTAGGAGTATGTATACGTAACGTTAATCATGGCTTGAATACTGCCTTGCTTTGCATTGCCATTAACGGATAACGCACGCACCTGTAGCGACAGGCTCGCTGACTGCTTCGACTCATCTACATGGACGGTAGTCGAGCTGCCATTATTCAAATTGTTGCCGTTGGTATCCTGCAACTCCAGCTGAAGATTGAGCGCGTCGCCCTGGTTCTGGTAATAGCCGGTGTCGTCAGCGACGCCTGTAAATGTCGCTGTTACGCTTGATGTTCCCACCGGGCAGTTAGTCAAACCCAGCGTCACCGGGTACCAGCCTGAACTTGATCCTGCCTGACTGAAATCAGCGGCAAACAGGTCTCCCAGAGCAACGGCTGCCGGTGGGGTTGAGACCGTACAAGGTTGCGCTACAACTCGCCCATTGACCGTAATGGTCACGTCTGCCGCATGGGCGTTGATGATTCCGGCAATCAGTAATAATCCTGCTAACAGGGTTGTCTTCATAGCGTTCATTCCCAGCCTCCTTTATTGGAACTCGAGCGTGAAATTGGCAGTCGCATTCACGACTCCCGCCGTCGCAGGGGAATGGGTCGCCATCAGGCGCGCATAAAAATTCAGGGTATTTGATTGGCCCGCGATCAGGTGCGTCCAGCTGAGGGACTGTTCAGCGGTGTTTAAAGGGATCGCCTGTTTGTCACTGTTCAGTATCTGTATGCCCATACCGCTGGCGGCATTAACGCCATCGTCAATTTTAAGCAGTGCGATATTGTCATTGTCTGATGTGCCACTGTAGCCAACCCTGACGCCAGTCGTTGAGCCACCGCATTTATCAAAGACTATCGTGAAGGGAACAGGAACAGTCGTCGTCCCCACATGATTGAGTTGTTTGGCCGCATTGCTCATCAAGTCCACAGTAAAGTCTTTGGAATCGACCGACACGGAACAGGAATTGTCTTTAAGGTAACCGGTGATAGAAATGCTAGTGTCCGCTGCATAAGATTGATTCGCGAGGCACGGCATCAGGCACAGGATACGAAGGTACTTTTTCATGGCTGGAGCATCCTGGTTTGATTACTGGCACGTCGCCGAGGCATAACTCAAGGCTTGCGCCAGGCTGTCGGCCGGCAGGCTGTACGTTGCGGTACAGCGATCGTTCGTACCGTCCCCCCACTTCACGTTTACTTGCCCTGTCGGCGACAGTCCGGTCAGATAGACTTGGCCACCTTCGGCAACAATGCTCCCCAGCAAGCCCTCGTCGTATGAGGCGATTGAGCCGAATGGCACCGGCTTGTCGTTGTGGGTCAGCGTCATCAGGACTTTCATCCCGACACGGGCTTTAAAATCAGCACGCACGACGGCCCCACGCGTCGGCACGACGCTTAATATCGGGTCTTCCAATTCAATGTTATTGGCCAGCGAGTTAGTGTTCAGGGCTATCCGGTTCTCACGATAATCCGTCGCATACGGGAGCACGGCATATCCCCTCCAGTCGGTGCGTATGCCGGTCTGGTTTTCGACGGCGACATGCTCTGCCCCCGGTACTTTTATCAGCACCATGGTGTCGTTCAGCGGCTGACTGAAGGTCACGCCATCCGCGTGCGCCAATACGCCACCGCTGACGCCGTAATACACCTGGCTGTAGTTGTCACTGGTGCTGTACCCGATATTGGAGTTGCCGTAGGGGCCGCGATAGTTCAGAGAAGTGTTGCCGGTTTTCGAAGCGCCTTCGACACCACCACTGGCGTATCCGGTTTGCACGCTGTAACTGAGGTTGTGATCATCAAGCAGCGTGCCATAGAGCCCCGCCGTACTGGTGTTCCGACCTTTTAAATCACTGGCTGTATTGAAGCTGGCATTGGTGTTTTTAAAGGATGAGTGACTGTCTGAACGCATCCAGTGGCTAAAAGGAATACTGATATTGATCGCCAGCAACTGATCTTTATTGTCCGCCCAGGCGCTCTTTGTCAGGCTGTAGCTCACCCCCCAACTGATGTCTCCGATTGTGCTGTTGTACCCGAGTTGGAGTTGTTCGTCCGACTGCCCCGTTCCCCAATAGCTCTGTTGGCTACCGGTTAAATACACCGTAGACGTCTTGCCCACCTGTTGCGTCAACGTGGCCTGGAAGCGACCCCGCTTGCTGTAGTTCAGATTGTAGGCATCCGTGATTTGCGGCGTTATTTGAACCGGTTGATTCTGGCTGACCACCGTGAAGCCACTCATCTGGCTCCATGCCGTGTCAGCCAGGGTGTAGAAATTTTTCGTCGAGTAGCGGTAGCCCAACAGTTGCAGGTTGGTCCCCCACTGGTTGATGGACTTGTTGTAAAGAAACCGCAGGGACTGCCCTTGGTGTTGAGTGTCGTCAGGCAATATCGCACGGGCCTCCGTCAGGTCGGCCGATATCGCACCGAGGTCGCCCAGGTTCTTGCCCAAGCCAATGGCCAGGGCGTGATAATTGTTCGAGACCTGCGTGCCTCCGAAGACTGTCCAGTCATGAGGCAAACCCCAGAATGCAGTGCCCTGAAGAAACTCCGGCGTGTGTTGCTGCGCATTGCCGCTGCGATACTGCCCCCCCGTCATCGAATACTTCAGTTGGCCTTCACGCTCCAGCATCGGCACAGATGAATAAGGCACCGTGAACGATTGCGTTGAACCGTTAGCCTCTACAACCGTGACCTGTAAATCGCCGCTGGTGCCTGGCGCATAGATGTCGTTGATGGTGAAAGCACCGGGGGGCACGGTGGCCTGATAGATTTCATACCCATTCTGTTTCACCGAAACCTTGGCTGTGCTGCGCGCGATGCCGCGCACAACGGGTGCAAAGCCTCGCTGACTGTCCGGGAGCATGTTGTCGTCCGACGCAATTTGAGCGCCGCGGTAGTTAATGCCATCGAAAATGTCGCTAGCGGTGAAACCGTCACCCAGGGTCAATCGGCTGTGCCACGAGGAAATGCCCCGCTCCACATAGGTGTTGGTGTGTTGCCACTGGTTCTGCGTCACGCCCGCGCCGTGGCTGTAGCTCCACGTAGTGGTGTCCCTTAATCGCCAGGCGCCCAGGTTGAGGCCGCTTTGCAGGCTGAGGTATGAATAGTTGGACACCCCGCCCTGCTCGCTGCGCACTTCGCTGCCGGTGTAGTTGTAATTGAGCAATCCCGCGGTAATGCCGTCATCCCATAGATCTGGCGAAATATACCCACGGGCCTGGCTACCCATGAATGCCTGGGGAACGCTGAGGTACAAGCGTTGCAGGCCAACGTCAAATCGGCTGGACGCATCATTGATAAACCGGGTGAATGGAACACAGGCGGTGCTCTTCATGGCAACGACATCGGGCAATGCGAGCGTATTGACGCCAAAGGAAGACAATTGAGAACGCGTCAGGCACGGTTCCAGTTTCTGCCCATCGGCGCTTTTATCAAAGGCAACATCCCGGGTCGCCATGTACCCATCGTTCATATAGATGTCGACGCGGTAAGTGCCGGGAGGCGCCTCCAGGCCTTTTTCAAAGCCGGACAGATCCGCGACTGATGCAGGATCATCGGACAGGAATCGAGGATTGAAATAGTTGTCTGCTCGCGCAGAAAAAGCGGGGCCTACCAGAAGCAATGCCAAGGGTGACAACAGTAATCGTTTAAGTGCTGATTCCCGGGTTCCATTTTTCATTTTGCGTTATCGCCAGTTCCATAACCCAGGTACGACATAGCCCCTCCCGCACAAAAAAACCGTGCAGGCTCTGGATTGATCCGCCTGATGCAAGATCCATAATCAAGGCTTGATGAGCACAACAGTGTTTACTGAAGAGTTCCCTTCATCACTGCAGTCAATGCGCCGTAATCGTTGATAGTTCGATAATTAAGCGCACTGGCTGTACTTCCAAGCAGGTCGACGGTCACAAAACCCATTGGCGGAACCATGGTATTTGCCAGCGCCTGTGTGCCGGCGTTCAGTTCTGTAATGGTCAGGAAGTAAGGGGTTGGATTAGTAATAAGCAGCGATTTTCCGCTGCGCTTGAACGTCAATTTTGCCGGTGCATCTTCCGGGGAGATGCTGAGGTCGCGTGGGCGATACAGGAGTTTTATCCGGCTGGTAATCGCCAGTTGCAGCGTATTGTCTTTTTGTTGCGCCTTATCTGCAGAAGGGATTGCCTTTACGTTAATCCAGAATAAACTTTCCCGATCTTTTACCAGGCTATTGTTGGTGGCATCGACAATGCGCAACGTATTGTCTTTTTTTCCCTGCATCACAAACAATGGCGGTGTAATGACAAACCTGCCATCTTTCTTGCCATCACTGTTCTCAACCCACGACTGGATAAGGTAGGTGTCTTTGTCATTGTTATTGCTCAAACCCAGCGCCGTCTGTTTCTGATCGGCCGGGTAAATAACGCGCGTCGCACCCAGGGCCACGCCCGCTTCCACGCGATTGGCGAGGAGCACCACCGCCAACGCGAGCAGGGTTCTAATTGTCTTTGCGGTCATCATCATTTTTTCACGTCAATCTTGTAGGCGAACAAAAACCTTGTGCGAAAAGTTGGCCTCCCTGGCCTGCGCACATCCTTGTCAGTTGCTTGTTACTGGTACTGCACTTTGAAGTTTGCGTTGGCGTTGGCAGTACCCGCAGTGGCTACGCCTGTCGCGATGTAACGCGCCTGGAACGGCAAGGTGTTAGTGCCATCATTCAGGGTCAACGGCTCGCTGAACGTAGCGCCGTCGAACGTCAGAGGAGTACCTACGCGGTCCAGTACCTGAACGCCGACGTTGGTGGCAGCGCCGGCAGCGGAGCTTTCCAGTGCCAGTGCTTCGGTGTTGGTAGGATCAGTTACACCGGTGAAGGCGACGGAGGCTTGACTTGAAACCTTGGTATCGCAGTCATTCAACTGGATATTAAAGCCAACAGGGCTGCTGGTCTGGCCGGCCGTGCTCAGTGCTGCGGTTCTTACCTGACCCAGTTGCACGGTCTGGTCAGTAGAACCGGTGTCTACGGCGCAAGCCGCGTTAACAACTTCACCCTGGAAATGGATGGTGCCGCCATTAACGGTTGCATCAATGGTTGCATCGGCGTGAGCCACGCCAACTGCAAGCAAAGAGGCAGCAATTACACTGTTAATCAGATTAATTTTCCGCATAAATCTAAACTCCATATCTTTGGGGATTCCAGTGCTTGGTATAAGACAACTCAAGCACACGAACTATAAATAGATCGTTCAGGAATAAGAATGGAGGGAAGTCCCGCCGGCTCTTGTGAAAGTTCCGGGGTTTAAAACGATAATTCGGCACGCAGGAGAAATTTCCGTACACGTGCCGGGAAGACGTTATTACAACTAGTCACGCACTGTCAGTAGTTCATTGGCGAACTACTCACTACCCGCAGCGCCAAGCCTTCATACGCATCCAGGGTGATGGTGAAATCGCCCTCGGGCGTCAGATCGCCTTCCACCCGCTCATTGATGATGTCCACCACCGGCCCTGGCGCGATATTGGGTAAGTGCAGGGTTTCAGTAATCGGCGTCGCGCCGAAGTTCAGCGCCGTGATCTGGGTGCCTTTACCTGCCGGCAGTTCGTGCACCATGATCAACAGCCCCGGGTGCTGCACATCCGGCACCAGGATCTGGCGGCTGGCGGCGATGTCATAGGCACGGCGCACCGCGAGGATTCTTTGCAACTGCGAGGCAAACGAATCCGGGTCGGCCAATTGGCTGATCAAGCTGCCATACAAGGTTTTCGGACGCGGCATCTGCCCGGCGGATTGCTCCGCATCCGGATTGAGGTCCACCAGGTCATAGGCGCCGCGATGGATCCAGCGTGTGTCGCCATCGAGCATCAAGTGGGCGACCTCCTCCGCGGGTAACGGCAGTGCACCCACCAGGTCCCAGCCCGACAGCGCAAACACCCCCGGTTGCATGGCGTTGTACATCACCAGCAGCAGGTGAATCTGGCGGATCTGTTGGATATCCGCCGGGGTAATCGCTTCAAGGTCACGAATGCCCAATGCCGCCGTGATGATGCTGGCGGTGGTGCAGGACACGCCATTGGTCACGAACTTCAGGTTATAGGGCGCGTGTTCGCCCGTCAGGCGTTCGTACATCTGCTCGCGGATATGCTCGCGCAGGATGCCGCCGGGAAAGGTCTGCCCCTGATAGAGGTAGGTGTCATGGGCGTGCAACGTCCAGAAGTGCACCAGTTCCAGGGTCAGCTCGTCATGGTTCTGCAAGGCATGGATCAGCGAGCCGGGGTCGATGCCCAGGGTGTGCATCTCCCGCAGCATCAGGCGCAGGAATTCGGTGTCGCCCATCAGTAAGGCGTGCTGATACGCCGGCCGGGTGATGAAGTCGTAGGACAGGTCGGCGCCGCCGTGGGACATGGCGGCGATGTCGTCCACCGTCAGGTTCAGCTCCTGGAAACTGAAACCGCCCGCCTTGCGAATCGCGCCCCCCAGGATCTGGTTGCCGGTGATGGACAGCGGATGGCTTTCAGACCAGGCGTTACCTTCCAGTTTACGTTCCACACCGAGGAAACCGTTGGCATCCAGGCGCAGGATTTTCGCGCCCATCACGTCGATGGCGTGCAAGGCGTCGCCAATGATCATCTGCTGCGCGGCGAAGGTCGGGTCCAGCCAGTTCAGCGATGGCTGCCCTTCCTTGAAGTAATGCAGGTACACCCAGCGCCGGGGCTTGCCATCTACGCCCATCACCACATCGGTGGCGCTCCAGTCGGTTTCCTTGACTCCGGGTTCGAAGAAGATAACCCGTTGCAACTGGCCGACGATGTAGTGCTTGTCCCTCAGTACGTCGACCTGCTGCGGGCTGAGGTTCTGCGCATCGCGGCCCTCGCTGATGTCGGGCAGCAGTGGCCAGTCTTCTTCGCGGATCTCCACCATGTGGTAGAGCCCGGGATAGTCTTCGTAGGCCATCTCGGCCAGGCGGAAGTCCGCGCCCTTGCCGGTGTGGGACGGGATCACGTCGTCGATGATTACCGCGTTGTGCGCGGCGGCCATGCGGGCCAGCGCCTGAAGCTGGGCTTCGGTGCCCAGTTGCGGGTCGATGTCGAAGCTGATGCGGTCGAAATTGCCATCAATGGTGGGGGTGTGCTCGGTGCCGGAAAGACCGCCCGAGCGTTTCAATGGGCCGTTGTGAATGCCCTGGATGCCGATTTTTGACAGCGCGTGCCACAAGGTTTCATCCCCCAGGGCCTCCAGTACGCTGCCGTTCTCGCGGGTGACGATGGACGCCGGGTAGGCCGTGAACCACACCGACGACAGGGCTGAAGCATCACGGGGCCGGGTATGGGCATACGGCTGTTGCCACAACCGGCCCTGCCCCGAGTAGAGCTTGGCGCGCTGCTTCGCAGCCTGCAGCATCGATTGTTCCACCAGCCAGGCCACATGTTTCTTATCGGCGTCCGTCATAAATCAATCACCTGAACCCATGAAGTAGTCGGTTGCGGTGGCTGCATGTGAACCACCGTTCGTTACTGTATGAGGCCCCGGGCGACGATTCGTTGCATCCGGGATGGCGACCCTTCCCCGGCCTAGACCCAGCCACCGTCCACAATGAAGTTCTGGGCGGTGCACATCGCCGACACATCAGACGCCAGGAACAGCGCCATATTGGCGATATGTTCCGGCTGCACACTGCCCGGCAGGCACTGGCTGCGGGCGATCAATTCCCGGGCCGCGTCATCCACCCACATCGCCAGTTGTTTCTCGGTCATCACCCAGCCCGGCACCAGCGTATTGACCCTGATCCGGCTCGGGCCCAGCTCCCGCGCCAGGGCCCGGGTCATGCCGTGGGCAGCGGCTTTGCTGGCGGCGTAGACCGGGTAGCCGCTGGAAGCCATCATCCAGCCAATGGAGCCCAGGTTGATGATCGACCCACCGCCGGCGGCCTTCATCATCGGCACCACGGCCCGGGCCGCAAAAAAAGCGTGTTTAAGGTTGACCGAAATCAGTTGGTCGAACCGCTCTGAATCGATTTCATCCAGGGTGTGCCGAACGTCGTTGGCGGCATTGTTCACCAGCACGTCGATCGGCCCCAGGCTTTGCGCCAGGCACGCTATCGCGGCCTTGTAAGCGATCTCGTCGGTGATATCGCAATGGGCGAATTCGACGGCATGCCCCTCGGCCGACAGGATGGCCGCCAAGCGGTCGCCCTGCCCTTGCGCCCGGTCCACGAACGCGACCTTGGCCCCCTGACGTGCGAAGGCACGCACCATCGACTCGCCGATCCCGGAAGCACCACCGGAGATCAACACGGTTTTATCCCGCAGGTCCGGGTACATCGCTTGGGCGCCGGGCTGTTTTGCAGTGTTCATGGGGCAGTCACTCCGCTGTATTTAGTCTTATTTTATATTGCATATTTCGCGATATTGGCTATAAATCAGCCTTGCAGCCGAATAAATAGTAGAACTATTTAATTAACAACAATAAAGGTAGCTCAGTCATGCGGCAATCCCGATTCCTGCTTACCGGCCTCGGCCTCTCCCTGGCGATGGCCAGCCTTGGCGCTCAGGCGGCTGGCCTGTCCAGCGAACACAAACCCTTCGGCAAAACCAATGACGGCACCGCCGTCGAGCAGTACGTGTTGCGCAACAGCCATGGCGTACAAGCCACGGTGATCACCTACGGCGCTGTGTTGCAGTCGCTTAAGGTACCGGACAAACACGGCCAGTTCGCCGACGTGGTACTGGGCTTCGATGACGTCCAGGGCTACCAGGCCGGCACCGCGTTCTTTGGTGCGACCATCGGCCGTTTTGGCAACCGCCTGGCCAAGGGCAGCTTTGAACTGGACGGCAAACGCTATCAAGTGCCCCTCAACGATGGGCCGAACTCGCTGCATGGCGGCCCGCAGGGTTTCGACAAGCACGTGTGGAAAGCCCAGCCGGTCAAGCAAGATGACTCTGTGGGCGTGACCCTGAGCTACCTGTCGAAAGATGGCGAGATGGGTTTTCCCGGCAACCTGAAAGTGGATGTTACCTATAGCCTCAACGACAAAAACGAACTGCACATCGACTACAAGGCCACCACCGACAAACCCACGGTGCTGAACCTCACCAACCACAGTTACTTCAACCTCGCCGGCGCCGGTAAAGGTGACGTGCTCAAGCAGCTGGCCACCTTGCACGCCAGCCATTACACACCGGTCAACAGCACCTTGATTCCCACCGGTGAACTGGCCCCGGTGGCCGGTACACCGATGGACTTTCTCAAGCCCACCGCCATCGGCCAGCACATCAAGGACGATCATCCCCAACTGAAATTCGCCGAGCCGAAACAAGGCGGCTTTGACTTCAACTGGGTGCTGGATGCCAAGGGTGATATCGGCAAACTGGCCGCCGACGTTCGTGACCCGCAGTCCGGTCGGCGCTTGCAGCTGTATACCAGCGAGCCTGGCGTGCAGTTCTATACCGGCAACTTCCTCGACGGGACAATCAAGGGCAAGGGTGGCAAGCCTTACGCCCACTGGAGCGCGTTCACCCTGGAAACCCAGCATTTTCCCGACGGCCCCAACCAGCCGAGCTTCCCCTCTACCCGTCTCGATCCGGGCCAGACCTACACCCAGAATACCGTGCTGAAATTCTCTGCTGACTAACCCTGTGGGAGCTGTCGAGCTTTAGCGAGGCTGCGATGACGTCGGCACTATCAATATCCAAGGTGACTGACCCACCGCTATCGCAGCCTCGCTGAAGCTCGACAGCTCCCACAATACCGGCGTTAACAGGGCTGCCGGGAAACGTCAGCGGCCATCAGTTCCACAAACCGATCTTTTCCAGCTCCTGCTTGAAGTTCTCGCGGGTGATCAGCGTCACCTCGTCCATCGCGGTGTACTTCGGCGGCTCCTTACCCGTAGTGACCCACTCGAACATCATGCTCGCGGTGTTGTAGCCCTCGATGTGCGGGCTGGGCAGCATGGAGCCGAAGAAGCCGCTGTTTGCTTTCTTCAATTCGCCGATGGCGTCGGTGCCGTTGATGCCGATACCGATGACATTCGCAGCGGCAAAGCCGGCGCTTTCGGTGGCGCGCACGCCGCCGAGCACCGTGTTGTCATTCATGCCGCCGATGATCAGGTTTTTCGCGCCGCTGGGCAGTTTCACCAGTGCCGAGTTAGTGGCGTCCATGCTGCCGGGGACGTCGAGGGTCTTGAGGGCTGCATACAGGATGTGGTCGTCCGGAATACCCGCGGCCTTCAGGGATTTGACTGAGCCGTCGGTGCGCTTTTTGCCGGTGTCGAGTTCGTTGTAGGTGTTGATCACGGCATAGGTGTCTTTCCAGTCCCAGCCGCGTTTTTTCGCTTCCGTGGCCATGGCACTGCCCTGCTTCTCACCCACTTCAAAGGCGGCCATGCCCAGATACGGCACGTCTTCCATGAAGTTGCCCTTGGCGTCCACAAACCGGTCATCCACGGCGATCACTTTCAAGCCATTGGCTTTGGCCTTGGCCATGATGGCCGGGCCGAGGGACACGTCCGGCGGGCAAATCACAAAACCCTTGGCGCCGTTGGCCGCCAGGCTGTCGATGGCCGAGAGGGTTTTCTCGCCGTCGGGTACAGCAATCTTGATCACTTCAAAGCCCTTGTCCTTGCCGGCCTTTTCGGCGAAGGCCCATTCGGTCTGGAACCAGGGCTCTTCGGCCTGCTTGACCAGAAAGCCGATCTTCACCGGCTCGGCCGCCAGCAACAGGCTGCTCAGGCTGACGGCGGATACCGCCACAGCGGCGCAGCACAGGGAACGGATACCACGACGACGATTCATAGGGTGACTCCTTGTTGTTGTATTTGAATGCGTTAAACAGCCTGTTGGTTATCCTGCAAAGCGGTGACAGATTTTCCCCGGCACATCGACCTCGATCGCCAGCACCGCGCCGTCCAGCGGGTGATTCAGCGGGCTGGCGGCACTGGTGATGTACAAGGTCTTGAGGTCCGGGCCTGCGAACACGCAACTGGTGGGACGACTGACCGGCAGCTCGATCACTCGGTCGACTTCACCGCCCGGCGTCAAGCGCAGCAGGCAACTGCCGTCCCAGCGGGCGTTCCAGATATAGCCTTCGGCGTCCATGGCCGAACCGTCCGGGCCACCCCGGGAGTGAGGCCCGAACCAGACCTGCGCGGGTTCAAGCTGACCATCGTCGGTGATCGCGTGCCGATACAACGTGCCGTCCAGGCTGTCGCCGAAATGCACATGGGTAGCGGCGTCGTTCCACAGCAAGGTGTTGGGAATCCCCAGGCCTTGCAGCAACGGCGTGACCTGCCCGTCGGCATCGACCCGGAACAGGCCGCCGGAACGCTGCAGCACCGGCAAATCTTCACCGTGCGCGCCGATGTTGTTCTGCATGGTGCCCAGCCACAGCCGGCCCTGGGCATCGCAACGGGCTTCGTTGGCACGGTTGCCCGGTTGCGGATCGGCGACGCAGAGCAAGGTCAGGCGTGGATCCCTCGGCGCCGAATCGAGGTCGAGGCGATACACGCCACTGCTCAGGGTCACCAGCGCATCACCACTGGCACACGGGATAAACGCCGACACAGGCTCAGGCAGTTGCCAGGTGTGCAGTTGCCCGTCTTTCAGGCGTAACGCCTGCTGGCCGATGATATCCACCCAATACAGCGCCTGGCCCTGCTCGTCCCAGAACGGGCCTTCGCCCAGCCGAGCGCGGTGCGGTGTGACGGCATTCCACGACATGAAACCTCCTGCTTTCTTGTTGTTTTCAGGTGGCACGGTTACAGCGCGTCGCGCGACGGCTGCCCATCTACCAGACGCTGAATGCGCAACGGGTTGGCATTCTTCAGCGCGTCGGGGAGCAGGCTATCAGGGTAATTCTGGAAGCACACCGGTCGCAGGAAACGCTCGATCGCCAGGGTGCCCACCGAGGTGCCACGGGCATCGGATGTCGCCGGATACGGTCCACCGTGGACCATCGCGTCACACACCTCGACGCCGGTGGGATAACCGTTGAGCAGGATGCGGCCGACCTTTTGTTCCAGCAGCGGCGTCAACTCGCCGAACTGGGTGAAATCTGCCGGCTCGCCAATGATCGTCGCCGTCAATTGGCCGTGCAGGCCGTGCAACGCGGCACTCAATTGCGCCTGATCGGCGACTTCCACGAACACGGTGGTGGGGCCGAACACTTCTTCCTGCAGCGCTTCATCGCCGTTGATCAACAGGCTGGCATCCGCTTTGAACAGCTGTGGCTGCGCCTGATTGCCGGCTTGCGCCTGGCCCGCCAGGTGCTCGATGCCAGCGTGGGCGAGCAGCGTGTGCAGGCCTTTGCCGTAGCTGCTCAAGGTGCCGGCATTGAGCATGGTTTGCGCCGGCTGGTCGCCGATCAGTTGGGCGACCTGTTGGGTGAAGGCAGTGAACGCTGGCGACGCAATCCCGATCACCAGACCCGGGTTCGTGCAGAACTGGCCGCACCCTTGCACCACCGACGCCACCAGATCGCGGGCGATGGTATCTGCCCGGGTTTGCAGAGCCAGGGGCAAGACGATCACCGGGTTGATGCTGGACATCTCGGCGAACACCGGGATCGGTTGCGGACGTGCGGCCGCCATATCACACAGGGCCCGGCCACCCTTGAGCGAGCCGGTGAAACCCACGGCGCGGATTGCCGGGTGCTTGACCAGTGCTTCACCCACCCCGCCGCCGAAGATCATATTGAACACGCCGTCGGGCATGCCGGTGCTCTGCGCCGCCCGCATGATCGCATCGGCCACCCGCTCGGCAGTGGCCATGTGGCCGCTGTGGGCCTTGAACACCACCGGGCAGCCGGCCGCCAGCGCGGCGGCGGTGTCGCCACCGGCAGTGGAAAAGGCCAAGGGAAAATTACTCGCCCCAAACACGGCGACCGGGCCGAGACCGATGCGGTACTGGCGCAAATCCGGGCGTGGCAAAGGCTGGCGATCCGGCAGCGCCAGATCGATCCGCGCCCCGTAGAAATCACCGCGCCGCAGCACCTTGGCGAACAGCCGCATCTGGCCGCTGGTACGGCCGCGTTCGCCCTGGATACGCCCGGCGGGCAACGCCGTTTCGCGGCAGACCAAGGCGATAAAGTCATCGCCAAGGACGTCCAGCTCATCGGCTATCGCCTCCAGGAACGACGCACGATGCTGCGCGCTCAGGCTGCGATAAACCGGGTAAGCCGCTGCTGCGGCGTTGGCTGCCGCGTCGACTTCCTGCGCCGTCGCCTGGTAGAAGTCATAGGGCAACGCTTCGCCGGTAGTGGCGTCGACGCTGTGCAGCGTGACGCTACCGGAGGCGCTGCGCTGGCCGCCGATGTAGTTGTGGCCGTAAATCCGGGTCATGCCTGTCTCCTTCAAAGGGTGCCTATGCCGCCAGGTGCGACGCCGCCATTGGCCACGGCAATGCCGTTGATCAAGGGCGCGCCGAATTCGGCCTGGCTGATTTCAAACACATCGCCTGGCTGGGTACGAATGCCGTCGGCAAACGACAAGGTTGCGGTGCCGAAAAAGTGGATATGCACGTCACCTGGGCGCAGGAACTGGGTGTATTTGAAATGGTGATATTCAAGGTTCTCGAGGCTGTGGCACATGTTGGCTTCGCCACTGAGGAATTCGTGCTGCCACAGCACCTCGCCGTCGCGCAGGATGCGGCTGGTGCCCGCCAGGTGCTGGGGCAGTTCACCCAGGCGCAACTCGGGACCAAAGCTGCAACTGCGCAGTTTGGAGTGGGCCAGGTACAGGTAATTCTTGCGCTCCATCACGTGGTCGGAAAACTCGTTGCCCACCGCGTAGCCCAGGCGATACGGCTTGCTGTCGTGACCAATTACGTACAGCCCGGCAATCTCCGGCTCTTCACCGGCGTCTTCGGCAAACGCCGGCCACGGGAATGGCTGGCCCGGGCGCACCACGATGCTGCCGTCGCCTTTGTAGAACCACTCCGGTTGTACACCGGTCTGGCCAGAAGCCGGTTTGCCGCCCTCCACGCCCCATTTGAAGATGCGCATGCTGTCGGTCATCGCGCTTTCGTCACTGGCGTTCTGGTGCATCTTGTCCCGCGCCGCCGCACTGCCCAAGTGAGTCAAGCCGGTACCGCTGACCAGCGTGTGCGCCGGGTCCGGGTGATCCAGCGGTGGCAGGATCTTGTGCCCGGCCAGCAGTTCGGCGTAGTCGTGGCTCTCGCCCAGGCCGAGGTGATCTATTTGCTGTTGCAAGGTGACGCCGGCCTCGATGGCGGCAAGTGCCAGGTCACGTACCGTGCGTGCGGCGCGCACCTCGCGTACCTGATCACCCTCGACCACGCCCACCCGGCGTTCGCCGTTGCTCAATTCAAACTGCACTAAACCCATGAGTCTTCTCCTGATTGCCAATTAAGTACGCGTGGCGCCACGGGCGCTGGCGGCGAACTGGTCCGGCGGCAGTACGTGCTTGCGCTCCAACAGCCGATAGACCACAGCCGTCAGCACCACCCCGAACAGCATCACGCACGCCAGGAAGTACAAGCCCGATGCGAGGTTGCCGGTGTACTCCTTGAGGGCGCCGATCACGAACGGCCCGATGTAGCCGCCGAGGTTGCCCACCGAGTTGATCAAGGCGATGCCCGCCGCCGCACTCGCGCCGGCAAAGAAACGTCCCGGCAAGGTCCAGAACACCGCCGTGCAGGAGAACAGCGCGAACGCCACCAGGCACAGCGCTGCCAGTTGCCACAGCGGCGCTGTCAGCCAGGCGCTGAGGAACAGGCCGATGGCGCCCAACACGTAGAGCACGGCGAGGTGGCCGTAGCGATCATTCAGGCGATCGGAACTGCGCGGGACGATCAGTAAACCGATGATCCCGAAGATGTAGGGCACCGCCGACACGAACCCGGTGGTCAGGTCGCTGCCGCCGAACTGCTTGATCAACGTCGGCAGCCACAGGCCCAGGCCATAAATGCTCAAGGTCATCGGCAGGTAGAACAGCGCCAGCAGCAACACACGTTTGTCCTTCAGCGCATGCAGCGGGTTGCCGTGCCGGGTCTGGCCGTAGGCCTGCAGGTCTTTGGCCAGCTCGCCGGTGAGCCAGTCCTTCTCGGCCTGGTCCATCCATTTGACCTGTTGCGGGCCGTCCGGCAGATAACGCAGCACCGGCCAGGTCAGCAGGATCGCCGGGGTGCCGATGACGATGAACAACCACTGCCAGCCGTGCAGGCCGAGAATCCCGTCCATGCCGAGCAAACCGCCCGCCACCGGGCCGGTGATCATCATGGCGATGGGCTGGGACAGGATGAACAACCCGAGGATCTTGCCGCGGTGGCGCACCGGGAACCATTGGGTGATGTAGTAGAGGACACCCGGGAAGAACCCGGCTTCGGCGGCGCCCAGCAGAAAGCGCATCACATAGAAACTGTGGGGACCCTGGACGAACGCCATGCCGATGGTGATGGCGCCCCAGGTGACCATGATCCGCGCGAACCAGCGCCGCGCGCCGAAACGGTCGAGCATCAGGTTGCTGGGGATTTCCAGAAGGAAGTAGCCAATGAAGAACAGCCCTGCCCCCAGTCCATAAGCCGCATCGCCGATGCCGACATCCGCGCCCATGTGCAACTTGGCGAAGCCCACGGCCGAGCGGTCCACGTAGGCAATCAGGTACAGCAAGATCAGGAAGGGAATCAGTTTCAGCGTGATGCGACGTATCAGCCGCTGTTCCTGGCTCATGTGAGCAGTCTCCGATTGTTATTTTTATAGAGCATTGCGGGTCGCCTCTCGCGGAAATCCGCCAGGGCCAAGCCTCGTTGAATCGGACTATATAGTATTACTATTTAATCAACAACACTTCCAAAGCGTCGAATTTACGCCTATGTTAAGCCAGGATTAGATCAATATAGTCTTACAATAAGAGAGTCGACCATGTCCGAGAAAAAGCCCGTCCTGCGCTCCGCCAGCTGGTTTGGTACCGCCGATAAAAACGGCTTCATGTACCGCAGCTGGATGAAAAATCAGGGGATTGCCGATCATCAGTTCCATGGCAAACCGATCATCGGGATCTGCAACACCTGGTCGGAACTGACGCCCTGCAACGCGCACTTCCGCCAGATTGCCGAGCATGTGAAGCGTGGGGTGATTGAAGCGGGTGGCTTTCCCGTGGAGTTTCCGGTGTTCTCCAACGGCGAATCGAACCTGCGCCCCACCGCCATGCTCACCCGCAACCTGGCCAGCATGGACGTGGAGGAAGCCATTCGCGGTAACCCCATCGACGGCGTGGTGCTGCTGACCGGCTGTGACAAAACCACCCCGGCGCTATTGATGGGTGCCGCCAGTTGCGACGTGCCGGCAATCGTTGTCACCGGCGGGCCGATGCTCAACGGCAAGCACAAGGGCCAGGACATAGGCTCGGGCACCGTGGTGTGGCAGCTCAGCGAACAGGTCAAGGCGGGCACCATCACCCTCGACGATTTCCTCGCGGCCGAAGGCGGCATGTCCCGCTCGGCAGGCACCTGCAACACCATGGGCACCGCCTCGACCATGGCGTGCATGGCCGAAGCACTCGGCACTTCCCTGCCCCACAATGCGGCGATTCCGGCGGTGGATGCGCGGCGTTATGTACTGGCGCACATGTCCGGCATGCGTGCGGTGGAGATGGTGCGTGAAGACTTGAAACTGTCGAAGATCCTGACCAAGGAGGCGTTCGAAAACGCGATCCGCGTCAACGCAGCCATTGGCGGCTCAACCAACGCGGTGATTCACCTGAAAGCCATCGCCGGGCGTATCGGCGTCGAGCTCGACCTGGACGACTGGACCCGCATGGGCCGTGGCATGCCGACCATCGTCGACCTGCAACCGTCCGGGCGCTTCCTGATGGAAGAGTTCTACTACGCCGGCGGCCTGCCGGCGGTGCTGCGCCGCCTCGGTGAAGCCAACCTGATCCCGCATCCGAACGCGTTGACCGTCAACGGTAAGTCCCTGGGCGAAAACACCCGGGAAGCGCCGATCTACGGCCAGGACGAAGTGATCCGTACCCTCGACAACCCGATCCGCGCCGACGGTGGCATTTGTGTGCTGCGGGGCAACCTCGCGCCACTGGGTGCGGTACTCAAGCCTTCGGCCGCCAGCCCCGAGCTGATGCAGCACCGCGGGCGCGCCGTGGTGTTCGAGAACTTCGACATGTACAAGGAACGCATCAATGACCCGGAACTGGACGTGGATGCCAACTCGATCCTGGTGATGAAAAACTGCGGGCCCAAGGGTTATCCGGGCATGGCGGAAGTCGGCAATATGGGCTTGCCCGCCAAACTGCTGGCCCAGGGTGTGACCGACATGGTGCGGATTTCCGATGCACGCATGAGCGGCACGGCCTACGGCACCGTGGTGCTGCATGTGGCACCGGAAGCGGCGGCCGGCGGCCCATTGGCCACGGTCAAGGAAGGCGACTGGATCGAGCTCGATTGCGCCAATGGCCGCCTGCACCTGGACATCCCGGACGCCGAACTGGCAGCGCGCATGGCCGACCTTGCTCCGCCCCAACAGCTGATTGTCGGGGGCTACCGCCAGTTGTACATCGACCACGTACTGCAGGCAGACCAGGGCTGCGACTTCGACTTCCTGGTGGGCTGCCGTGGTGCGGAAGTGCCGCGTCATTCCCACTAATTGGGACGGGAGCAATGCTATGATGCCGCCTATTTCGCCAGAGTAGCCTCCCTGTTATGGATCAGCAGCCGACCAAGCCGCGCAAGAGCATGCACGCCCAAATCGTTCAGGACTTGGGCATGCACATCGTTTCCGGACGCTTCAAGCCGGAAGAACGATTGCCCATGGAGGCCACCTTGTGTGAGGAGTACAAGGTCAGCCGCTCGGTATTGCGTGAGGCGACTCGGGTGCTGAGCGCCAAGGGTCTGGTGATTTCCAAGCCCAAGGTCGGCGCCGTGGTGCGCCCTCGGGTGCAGTGGCACTTGCTGGACCCGGACGTGCTGTCCTGGCTGATGCAGTCGACGCCTCACAGCGAGTTTTTCAACACCCTGGCCGGTGTACGTCGGATCCTCGAGCCGGAAATCGCCGCTATGGCCGCGACCACCGCCACCGACGCCGACATCGCCATCATCGAAAAAGCCTACCTCGGCATGGAAACCGCGAATACCCACGACGCGCTGTTGCAGGCCGACCTGGACTTCCACCGCGCGATTGCCGATGCGACCCGCAACGACTTGCTGGCCTACATGTGCAACATGCTGTCGCTGCCACTTCGCGAGTCCATCAACATCACCAACCGCCGCCCCGACATCCAGGGCCTCAGCCTGCCCCGGCACAAGGCGATTCTCACGGCGATCAAGAACCGTGACGCCCTCGGCGCGCGGCATGCCTCCCTGGTGCAACTGGACGATACCCGGGTGGCGCTGGACACCGTGATGAATGTGCTGACGCCGTTGTAGGCCAGGCAACCCACCGTCAAGATCGAGGCCGCCCTTGGATTACTTCGCTGCGTTAACCGCCTTTGTCGAAGCCGCCGAGGGCAATAACTTCTCCCGCGCCGCCGACCGGCTTGGCATCAAGGCCTCCACGGTTTCCCGTTACGTGAAGGACCTTGAACAGGACCTCGGCATCGCCCTGTTCAACCGCTCTACCCGCACGCTGCACCTGACTGAGGGTGGCCAGACGTTTCTGATGCACGCACGCCGGGTACTGGATGAACTCGAACAAGCCAAGGCCGCCACCTCCGCGCTGAACGAACAGCCACGGGGCGTACTCAAGCTCAACCTGCCGCCCGCCTTTGCCCGTCACCATATCCTCCCCACGTTGAATGCCTTCCTGGCCCGCTACCCGCAGATCAAGCTGGAACTGGTGCTGGACGACAGCCACGTCAATCTGATTCATGCCGGTGCGGACTTGGCGATCCGTATTGGAACCCTGGCGGATTCCACCTTGAAGGCACGCAAGATCTGCGATGAGCGCTACCGGCTGGTGGCCAGCCCGGGGTTTTGCCGGGAATATCCGGCGCCCTCCGTTCCTTCGGGACTGGCGGCGCTACCGGTGATTCTGGGGAGAGATATCGCGGCGGATATCGCGTTTGCCAACAGGCATGAGGTGTCGCCGCTGTTGCATAAAGACGCTATCCGCATCAACGACCTCGACGCACAGCTGATCGCCGCACAACAAGGCCTGGGGTTTGCCTTGCTGCCTGACTGGCTGGTGGCCAAGGCTGTTGAAGCCGGCGAGTTGGTGGTGTGGTTGCCGGAGTGGACTGTCCGGATCGCCGGCCGCGAACCGGCGGTGTGGTTCGTCTATCCACCCAAGCGGATCGTGTCTTCCAAAGTGCGGTGCTTCATCGACTTTATCGTCGAGCAGCTGGGCGAAACACCGCACTGGAAACGTCTCAACTGAAGCGGATATCCAGCGACCGCAGATAGGTTTGCAGCCCGGCGTCCTGGATCGGAATCAGGAAGGCTTCCGTATCGGACTCGTTGAAGTGAGCATGCCAGTAGCCTGGCGGGGTGACGAACGCCAGGCCCGGCGACCAGTCGACCCGCACCGGGTTGCGGATCTGCCCATCGGCGTCCAGTTCGGTGCCCACCAGCGAGTAGCAACCTTGTGGGCAATCGATGATGAAATCCAACGCAATCGACTGGTGCCGATGAGGCTTTTGAATCGACCCGGCCGGCAGGATGCCGTACATCGCCCACAGCACATGGGTCACGGTTCGGGTCTGCGGGAAGTTGCGATTGCCCAGCAGGATGCTGATACGGCTGCGGTCCTGGGCGCGGGGATCATCGGCCGCTTCACGCAGCTTTGCGTTGGCCAGTTCTGCGGGATACAGCGTCGGTACGAAGCGATCGGTACTGCGGGTCACACCCAGGTAACGCAACAGCGGCTCATCGTGGACGTAGTACAGGCGCGCATCCTCAGAGGCACTGAACTGCGCTTGCTGCAGGCCTGGCAGCGCGATGAAGCAGCCTTTGGTCCAGTCGATGCGGTGCTCGCCCTGGACCACACTGCCCTCCCCGGCGATGACATAAAACACCTGTGAGGTGGCGTTGGGTTGCAGCTCCAGCGTGTCGCCTGCGTTCAGGCGCATGAAGTTCGCACACAGCCCCGGCCCGGTCGCCGGGCCTTCGCAGCCCAGTGCCTCGCTGAGGTCCAGCGGGACCACCCGGGACGGTCCGCTGTCATACAGCGAGGCCGGAAAGCTGTGGTAGGGAATGCGAGTGATCAGGTTGGCGCTGATGGGGTTGGCGGCCTTGCTGTATTCGAAGTACTCGGCGTCGAGCAGGTGCAGGGGTTGGGTATCGGTCACATCAGGCTTGAATTCGCTATTCATTATGATCACCTCAATCTACGGCTGGATTTCGCAACGCTCCGTGGGGCGCTGCGGCGGTGAGAGGACTATAGGCACTGTACGGCAGTGGATTAACCCCCCAAGTCGCACAGCAGTTGTGCGACCAGGGGCAGGTAGATTGTTAAAAGTAGTACTTGGCGACCAACTCATACTCATCCTGCCCCGTATAGTCGCCTTGCTTGTTCCTGGCCATATCGAACTTCCTCTCCAGGCCGATCGCCAAAGTGTCATGCAAGGTGATCAGGGCAAAACCGGCCACCGAGTAGCCGCTGCGCCCTGAGCTGTTCTTGTCCGAGAACAGGTTGATCCCGCCATACGCGTTGAAGAATCCCAGCTCGCCCATTTCCGGAAACGAATAGCTGCTGTAGGACTCCAGTGCCTTAGCCTCGCGATAACCACTGGCGGTGGGTGCTGATGCATTCAGGTTGCGGTACTCGCCGTAAACCACCGCGTGATACCAGGGCGCATTGGTGTAGGTCACCCCCGACAACCAGCCTTCGACATTCGGGTGCCGGGTGTTGAGTTGAGCGTGGCCGTCCAGTGAACGCTCGCTCATTTCGGTGTAGCCGTAGGCCAGGCGCAATGACCAATTATCTGCCGGGCGCCAGACAGTACCCACCTGGTACAGCGCATCGCGGGAGCTGTCGACGAATTTTCCGGCGCCCACGCTGCTGGGGTTGACGGAGTTGTGTACCGGGCCGGTGCCCAGGCCATACATCACGCCAAATTCGAAATCGTCGCTTCTTACCCGGTAATACAGGGTTTTGTTCGGCCGGGAGAAGCCCAGCAACTGGTTGCCGCCATAACCATTGAACGTGCCCTGCCCTTTTGTGCCGTAGCCCAAATACCAGTCGGTGATCGAACCCACCATGTCGAAGGTCAGGGACTTTTGCTGCCCGTAGCTCAGTTGCCCCCAGCGCGCATTGCGTACGAACACATACTGGAAACGCTTGGTCTGGGCGGCGGTGCCGTCGTAGTAGAACGGGTCGTAGGCCCATTCCTGACGCATGCCCACGGCCCACTGCGAGTCGAGCTGGTGGGTGTAGATCATGTTGATGCGGTGGCCGATGCTGCCGGTGTGACGGCCCTGGATGTAGACCTTGTCGTTTGACGCGAAAATGCCCTGGGCGTGCAGCTCCAACCGGTCACTGTCGGTCTTGATCAGGTCGATGGCCATGGCTGGCTGCACGCTGCACAGCGCCAGGAAGCACGCCAGGATAAAACGATGACGCACGCAAAAGCCTTGTCCAGTTGGACGAACAGAGAAATTCATCGGTGAAAGCTCCCGCTGCGCCACCAGGCAATGGCGCAGACGTTCAAGAGGTAGGTGACGCTAAAGCCTGGATATTTTTATTTTTATGGGGTGTAACGGTCAGAACGAGACGGCGTGGCTGGCCTTCACGTTGTCCGACGCACTGGCGAGTTTCAAGGTGCGCTTGCCTCGCGGCAGCTCCCAGGATTGGGTCTTCACCGCCCAGTACTGGAGCTTGCGCAGCGGCACGGTGATGGACACCTCCCGAGTCTCCCCGGCCTTGAGGCTGACCCGATCAAACCCGACCAGGGTCTGCGGCGCGAACTCGGCACCTTCGACCTTGTGTTGCGGTGCACTCAGGTACAGCTGCGGTACTTCATCTCCCGCAACGCCACCACTGTTGGTCAGTTTGAAATCAACCTTGAGGTCGCCATTGCCCAGGCGATAGGTTTGCAGCGCGCTGTAATCAAAGCGGCTATAGGACAACCCATAACCGAATGGGAACAGCGGTGCCTTATGCTGCGACTCAAACCAGCGGTAGCCGATATTGACGCCCTCGGTGTAACGGACCACGCCATCCAGTTGCTGGCCACGCTCGGGGTACTTGGGATCGGTGGCGGGATAGTCCTGCAGGCTGCGGGCCCAGGTAAACGGCAGGCGGCCTGCGGGGTTGCTGCGGCCGGTGAGGATGTTCGCAGTCGCAGGGCCGCCTTCATCACCTGTCCACCACATCTGCACCAGGCCCTTGACCTTGTCCAGCCATGGCAACGCGACCGGGCTGCTGGTGTTGAGCACCACTACGAGATTGGGATTGATCGCGGCGATTTCTTCGATCAGTTTGTCCTGGTCGCCCGGCAGGCCAAACTGTGGGTCGGTACGCGCCCAGGCAAAAAATACGACCTTCTTCGCGCTGCGGGCAGCAGCCAGCGCCTGCGCCCGGTTGGCTTCACGCATGGCCGGCGTGACCCACGCCAGGCGTACTTGAACCGGTGCACCAGACGTGTCGTTATAGGTGCTGACTTCAATCAGATGTTCGCCACGGCTGAGCTTGGCCATGCGCCGCACGTTGTTGAGCCCATCGGTGGTTGGCATCAGGGCATCCTGCCCCGGATGCACCACATCACCGTGCAGGGCGTTTTTCAACGAGCTGCTTTCACCGATGATTTTCCCGTCGACCTTCAGCACGGCACCGGCGCCAAGCATGTGCAGGTTGAGGTTGTAGTCGCCTTCCTGGTCGATGGTCAGGTGGGTTTTCCAGCTTGGCAAGGTGTTTGCCGCCAGGGCATTCGCGCCAGTGAACTGCAGTTGATTGTCACGCTGGTTCTGCCCCTCCTCGACTCTAACCCAACCTGGCTTGCCATCGAACGAAACCCGGTCTGCCGGAATCACGACGCCGGTCATGTCATTGGCCACCGTCACGCTGATCGCGGCATTCGGTTCGATTGCCTTTAGTGCATTGGCCGGCCCGACTTGTAGCTGCGGCATACCGATCGCGTGCTCGGCTGAGACGCCTAGCGCAACCGGCTGGACAGCGCCCGGGCCGATCATCGCCACGCCCGTGAGGTCGTCCTTCGATAGCGGCAGTACGTTGTCCTGGTTTTTCAGCAGCACCGCCGAATGCTCACTGGTGCGGCGCACGATGGCGGACAACCCGGGAACCATCGGGGTCGACTGTGGCTGGTGGCTGCCCTTGTCCAACAGGCCGAAACGCTCCATCTGCCCGAGCACGCGCCTGGCGGCCTTGTCGATGTCCTGTTCCCTGACGGTTTTATCCCGCAGGGCTTCAAACAGGTTGCTCGGCTTCTCGTCGTTGGGGAATTGCCCCAGCAGCACGTTTGGCCTCTGGCCGACCATCCACTCCTCCGGCATGGGCCGAGCGAAGACCTTTTTCATGCTACCCATGGACGTGTGCAGCGCAGGCTGTTGCTGCTCGGTGTTGTCGTAGTAGGAACGCATGATGTCCCAGAATGGGTGCTGTTCATCGATGCGCCCGGGCATCTCCATGTCCATGCCCCGCTTGATGTATTGCGCACTGTGCACGCCGCCCCAGTCAGAGGTGACAAAGCCCTTGAAGCCCATCTGCTTGCGCAGCACCTGTTCCAGCAATTGTTCGTTGCCGCAGGCGAATTCGCCGTTGAGCTTGTTGTAGGAGCACATGATTGACGCTACGCCGGCGTCAACGGCATCCTGGAACGGAGCAAGGTACACCTCGTGCAAGGCTTGCTCGGGGATGCTCACGTCAAAGCCGGTCATGTCGTAGCCGACCAGGTGCTTGGCTTGCGCCATCACGCCCTGGCCCTGGATGCCCTTGATCAATCCAGCGCCCATGCTGCCGGTCAGTAGCGGGTCTTCGCCATAGGTGTTCCAGCCGCGCCGAAAGCCCGAGTCGCGGAACATGTTGATGAAGGGCTCCAGCGCCACGTCGATGCCCAAGCGCTTTGCTTCCTCGCCAATCACCGTGCCGTTATCAAAGGCATCCTGTTTGCTGAAGGTGGCGGCCAGGCCCATGGTCGAGGTGGGAATGATCGAGGCCTTGCGGGTCAGGATACCGGGTGGCCCGTCTGCCATGCGCAGGGCTGGCACGCCGAGGCGCGGTACGCCCGGCAGGTAGCCGGCCTGGCCCTGGTTGGTAGCATCCGCTTCGGTCATGCCGCGGATCAGGTTGAACTTGTCGTCCAGGGTCATCTTTTTCAGCAGGGCATCCACCCGGGCCTCATCGGTTTCCCTGGCCATGGACGGCCCCGCCAGGGTTGAACACAACACCGCCGCTGCCAGCGTCGACAGTCGGAAAAAACCAGGGCGTACGCGCCCGTACCGCGTTATTGAGGTAGTCATGAAAAGCTCCGTTACTTCTGGGTTAACGTTGAGTGGGTTCTTTGACAAGCGCCAGGCCCAGCAGGGAAACCAGCCCGCACACAATCAGGTAGAACGCCGGGGCGCTGGGGTTGCCGGTAAGTGAGATCAGCAGCGTGCAGAAGAACTGCGCAAAGCCGCCGAAAATGATGCTGGCCAGGGCATAGGTCACCGAGAGGCCTGTCGCCCGGACCTGGGCGGGGAAAATTTCGGCAAGCAACACCAGCGACGGCACGGTATTGCACACCAGCAACGCCGCCAGGGTACTCGCCACAATCACCAGCGCGGGCAAAGTGGGCGAGTGCTGCAACAGCACGAACGCAGGGTAGATCAACAGCAACAAGGCCAGCCGCGACCAGAAAATCATGCGCTTGCGCCCCCAGCGATCACAGGCTCGGCCGGAAGCCACCGCCAGCGCCACTTGCACGGCACCCGCTGCGCAGCCGGTCCAGATCCCGGCAGACAGCGGCAGGTGTAACTGGGCCACGGCAAAATTCGAGAGGTAATGCAGGATTACATAGGAGGCCGAAGTGCCGCCGATGGCGATCAGGATTCCGGCGACCAACGCACGTTTATGCTCGCCCCAGCTCAAGCGATGGCTGACGTCGTGCTTCACCTGGTCACTTTCCTGCAGGTGCCGGCGCATATACGAGCCCACCGGGATCACCAGCAGCCCGATCACAAATGGCAGACGCCAGCCCCAGGCCATGACCTGTTCCTCGGTCAGGGCGTAGTTCACGCTCAGGCCCACCACTGCACCGAGCAACACGCTCAGGCCTTGGCTGAAGAATTGCCAACTGGTGAAGTAACCTCGTTCGTGGCTGTCAGCTTTTTCCATCAGGTAAGTCGTCGACGCGCCGACCTCGCCGCCAATCGCGAAGCCTTGCAGCAGTCGGGCAAACACGATCAGCAATGGCGCGGCGATACCTATCTGGCCGTAGGTGGGCGTCAGCACAAAAATCAGCGAACCGATGGCCATCAGCCAAAGGGTCAATATCATCGCGGCCTTGCGCCCTACCCGGTCGGCATACTGGCCGAGCAAAATGCTGCCCAACGGGCGCATGAAAAAACCGATGCCATAGGTGGCGAACGCCAGCAGCAGTTGGTTTGAGCCTTCCATGGGAAAGAACTGCTTGCCGATCACCGTGGCGAAAAAGCTGTAGACCGTGAAGTCGTAGAACTCCAGGCCATTGCCGATGGTGACGGCGGCGATGTTGTTTTTCCTGCCGGGCTGGGCCGGTGCCGATGTGCGCGCAGACACGGCGGACGCTTCAGATAAAGTAGTTTCCATGATCGGGTCCGGGCCTCAATTGACAGCAGCAGTGTGCTTGAGCATTTTTTCCACCAGCTTGACCCAGTAGGACGCACCGACCAAAAGGCACTGGTCGTTGAAGTCGAATTTGGGATGGTGACACATGACGTTCTCCGCACTGTCGCCATTGCCGATGATCAGGTAGGAGCCCGGGCATTTTGCCAACATAAAGGCGAAGTCTTCGCTGCCCGTGAGCGGGCGCATATTCTCGATCAGGCCGTCTTCCCCGCACCATTCCAGAGCTGCACTGCGGGCCAGTTCCGTCTCCGCCTCATCATTGACCAGTACCGGGTAACGCCGGTTGTAATGCACGTCTGCGTTGCCACCGTAACTCTGTGCGATGTGCTGCGCCAGGGTAGTAATGCGGGTTTGCAACAGGTCGCGAGTGTCTGCTCGCAACGACCGAACGCTGACCAGCAGCTTGGCGGATGCCGGGATCACATTCGCAGCGGAACCTGCATGAATAGAGCCAACGCTGACGATTGCGGTATCCAGTGGGTCGATATTGCGCGATACCACACTTTGCAGGCACAAGGTCAAAGTAGCCGCGATCACTACCGGATCCACTGTCTTGTGGGGCACTGCTCCATGCCCTCCCACGCCGTTCAGGGTGATCGTCGCCGTGTCGGATGAGGCCATGAACGGCCCGGCGAGAAAGCCCAGCTTGCCCGGGGGGTAGCCCGGCATATTGTGCATGGCGAAGATCGCATCGCACGGAAACAGCTCAAACAAACCCTGTTCGACCATTTCACGGGCGCCGCCCAGGCCTTCTTCCGCCGGCTGGAAGATCACGTTCAGGGTGCCGCTGAAGCGCCGGGTGTTAGCCAATACCCTGGCCGCTGCCAGCAGCGTTGCGGTGTGACCGTCATGGCCGCAGGCGTGCATCTTGCCGGGTTGGGTGCTGGCGTATTCCAGGCCGGTTTCCTCGGCAATTGGCAGCGCATCCATGTCGGCCCGTAAACCGATGCGCGGACCATCACCGTTGCACAACTGCCCGACTACACCGGTGCCCGCCAACCCGCGATGCACCTCAAAGCCCCACTCCTCGAGTTTTTGCGCCACAAGGTCACTGGTTGCAAACTCTTCGAAGCCCAATTCCGGATGCGCGTGGATAGCGTGCCTGATGGCTATCATCTCGTCCTGAATCTGCTCGATCTCTGCCAGAATCTTCATTTTTGTTGTCTCCTCAGACTCGATATTGGGCAGATTCTGACCCGTATTGACAGAATGAAAAGACAACCTTTAGGCTCGATGACAACATTTAGTTGTCATTAGGGTCGACATGAAAACCAACCAGTTCACCGCCTTGGTCGCCGTCGCCGAAACCGGGAGCATCCGCAGTGCGGCCAAATCAGTCGGGCTGACCCAAGCGGCAATCACCCGCACCCTGCGCGACCTTGAGCAGCAGCAAGGGGTGGAACTGCTGGAGCGCACCCACACCGGCGTGCGGTTTACCGAGGCTGGCAAAAGCCTGCTGCACCATGCGCGCCTGATACTCAGCGAGATCGAGAAAGCCAAGGCCGACTTGAACCTGATCCGCAGCGGGCAGGCCGAACGACTGCGCATCGCCATCGCGCCCTTTATCAACTTCACCTTTTTGCCGGAATGCCTGAGCCTCTATCAGCAACAGTATCCCCATGTCTTCCTGGAAGTGTTCGAGGGGTTGCACGGTATTTCCGTGCCGCAGTTGCGGGATGGCTATCTGGATTTCGCGCTGATCCAGGCAAGTAACTTCATCACTGAAAACGAGTTCTCGATCGAACCGTTGTTTTCCTATCAGGCCCATGTGGTGGGGCGTAACGATCACCCACTGCGACACTCCGGCTCTATCGATGAACTGAATGCCATGAAATGGCTGGCCAATTACCCACCTTCGCTGCACAACACCTTTATCAGCGACCTGAACCGCGAGTTTCGCTTGTCACCGCCACCCAGCCACGTGGTGAGCGTGCACTCGGCGGGGATTCTGCTGCCGGTGCTACTGCAGACGGATTCGCTGACGGTGCTGCCGGACCTGCTGCTCAAGTCCGAGTGTTTTGCCGATGCGGTGGCGCCGTTGAGTGCGTTCAAGGGTTCAAAATCGAGGATCCTCGGGGTGGTCAGCCGCCGAGGTAACGTGCGCAGCAAGGCTGCCACTGCGTTCGTTGCCGTGTTGAAGCAGGTGATCAAGCAGCACGCCAGGAGGCCAGGCTCACCGTTCAGCGAGATGCTGTCACCGAAGGATCTGTTCTATTAAATCGCCTATGGTTAGTTGGCTCTTAATAACTATCAAAGTGCCACTTTGTAAAAGATTAAATATATCTACATCCAGCGCCCATAAAAAAACCGCCGCAGAGACTGCGGCGGCAAACCAAAGGATGTTGTCGAAGCAGAGCGGCTAAGACAGGGTTGAAACTACAGCAACGTGCGCGTATGCACAGTGAATTTTAATTAATCGAGTTTAATCAGTCGTGCACCTGTGCATGCAACTATTGGCAATTAAACTATCCACGAAAACAACAGGTTAGTTAAACAAACACGGTTGATCGTGGACTTCCGTTTTACTTTGCTGTTTCGCCGAAAAGGCTCAGGTTTGCCCCGGGCCTTTTTTTCGGGGACCATATCGGCCTTCTTTCTGACGTCATCCAAGGGAATCCCATGGCCAACAACGACCTCGCCTTCACCCCCGACCTCGACCCTGACTCCATCTCCTCCGACGTCATCGGCTTCAACGGCATCCTCGTCTCCACGCAAATCCCTACCCGCGCCGACGGCAGCCTGGAGCTTGGCGATATCACCCTGCAAAGCGAATGCACTCTGCAAGCCCTGAAGGTTGCGCTGGAACGCGCCGGCAGTTCGATTGACCGGGTCATGCATTTGACCATCTACCTGACCGACATGGCCGACCGCGCCGCTTTCAATGAAGTCTACAAGCGCTACTTCGCCAAGCCTTGGCCGGTGCGTGCGGCGGTTGGTGTTGCCGCCCTGGCCGTCGAAGGCATGCGGGTTGAAGTCACTGCGATGGCCGCCAAGGGCTGATCAGGAGCGTCGTTCAATATTCGACGCCGCCGGTAGCCAGCGCAGCAGATCCACATCATTCATGGGCCGGGCGAACAGGTAGCCCTGCCCTTGAGTGCATCCCATCGCGAGCAACGACTCGCGCTGCTCCTCCGTCTCGATGCCTTCCACTACAACGGACATCCCCAGGGTTTCCCCCAATGCCAGGGTACTGCTGACGATTGCCTGGCAGCGCGGTTCGTGGAGCAAGGTGCGGATAAACTCCCCGTCGAGCTTGATCTCGTTGAACGGCAACTGGCACAGGCGCTGCAACGACGAGAAGCCTGCACCAAAGTCGTCGATGGACAACTTGCAGCCCATCATGCGCAGGCGCACCAGGGTTTCCAGGCTGGTGGCCGGGGCTTCCAGCAGGCCACTTTCGGTGAGTTCGAAGGTCACGCTGGCAGGTGCCGTCTGGTGCAGCGAGAGGATGCCCTTGATCACTGCGGTCAGGTTGCTGTTGGTCAACTGGCTGGCATTCAGGTTGAACGACAGGTCAAGCGCCAGCCCGGCGTTTTTCGCCAGTCGCTGCAGGCTCAGGGCCTGGTTCATCTGCATGAACAACAGCGTATCCAGCAAGCCGCAGCGCTCCAGCACCGGCATGAACACGGCCGGCGACAGGATGCCGCGCAACGGGTGCACCCAGCGGGTCAGCACCTCTACGCCGCAGACGTCATCGGTATGCAGGTCGACCTTGGGCTGGTACCAGGCCTGCAGTTGCTGTTCGTTGAGGGCCCACCGCACTTCTTCATCGCTGGCCAGGCGTACCGATGCAGCCTTGGGTGGCGCGACACCAGGGCCACTGGAGCGCTTTTTTAGCAGGGTCTCCAGGGCGTGGGCCTGCAACGGCTTGCCGACGTCACCGAGCATTTCCAGGCCCAGCAACGAAACGATCTGCTGCACCGTGCGGCGCACATCGGCCGACAGTGAGCTGCTGATAATCACCGAGCCGACCAGTCCCGAGTGCCCCACCTGCTGAAGAAACTCCAGGC
The DNA here is from genome assembly GCF_019352905.1 of Pseudomonas sp. Xaverov 83. Lineage (NCBI taxonomy): Bacteria > Pseudomonadati > Pseudomonadota > Gammaproteobacteria > Pseudomonadales > Pseudomonadaceae > Pseudomonas > Pseudomonas sp. Xaverov 83. The sequence goes on from NZ_JAAAFU010000026.1 coordinate 119,734, forward strand.
CATCCATGCCGTCCATGCACAGGTCGCACAGGGCAATATCCACCCCGCCCACCTGTTGCAGCACCGTCAGCGCCTGCACACCGTCTGCGGCCTCGAATACCTCGTGGCAACCCAGTTGGCGCAGCAGGCTCACTGCGACGGCACGTTGAAAAGGATGATCCTCGAGTACCAGCACGCGTATGGGAAAACTCGTCATTGAAGTCGGCTCATCTGAAAGGAATAAGGTCGCCCGGGTATGACGCCGGGCGTGTCGCAGCGGTTTAGAGCACGGGCAACTTGACGATTTGCTCGGTGGTCATCACATCGCCGAAGGTGTCCTCGACTTCGGCCAGTGCCGATTGATGCAAGGCGTCCTTGTCGACGCTTTGGCCATTGAGACCGGTGATCGCACGGGTGGCAGAAGCATCGGAAGCAACGATCACGTTGAAACCCAGTGGCGCTGCATCACGGGCGGCACCGGCGACACAGGCGTGGGTCATCAGGCCGCTGATGATCAGCGTGTTGATCCCGGCCTTGCTCAGTTGTGTGGCCAGGTCGGTGCTGGCGAACACGCTTACGGTGTTCTTCTGCACCACGTGGTCCTGAGGGCGTGGCTGCATGTCCTTGTGGAACTTTACGGTCTCGCCATCAATGGCGAATACCGCAGCGCCGGCCGGCGACACGTGCTGCACGTGGTAGACCGGGATCTTGTGGCTGTCGGCGTAGTTGATCAGCTCGCGGGTTTTCGCCAGGGCACTGGCGCCATCCGGGATTGGCATGCGCCCGGTGAAGTATTCGTTCTGGAAGTCGATCACGATCAGCGCGGTCTTGGCGGCCGGCAATTGCTTGATCTGCTCGGCACCCGACATGGCGCGGATGGTCGGGTGATCGTTGGCAATAGCAGCACCGCTGGCAACCACGGTGGAGAGCACGCAAGCGGCCATGAAGCGACGGGTAAAACGTTGCATGGGGGTTTTTCCTATTTGTAGGTGATGGTGAAGTTCGCGGTGGCGTTGGCAATACCGGGCTGCGGCCCGGAGGCGTCGCCGGCGGTCTGGATGTAGCGGGCACCGAACTGCAGGTTGGTGGTGCCGTCCTGGACCGGCATGATCGGTACGTCGACGCCCAGCGGCAGCACGGTTCCGTCCTGCTTGAGCACCTGTACCGCCACGCCGCTGGCGGTGGCTTCAGAGTTGAGCCCCAGGACTCCCTGGCCGGCATCGACAATCACCGACCCCTTGGCGCCATCCAGGCGGATGTTGGCGGTGTTGCCCTGGAAGTAGTTCCAGGTCGGATTCCCCGCGTACGTCCCGGCAATGCAGTTATTCAGCGGGATATTGAAACTTTCGGTTGGCGTGACGCTGCCGGGACCGTTGAACACGCGCTTTTCCCAGTTGTTCAACGGAACGTCGATGATGCTGCCCACGCCTTCGGGCATGCTGCAGCCGGCCACGGTCACGCTGCCGGTCAGGCGACCGTCGATCCAGTCGAACGGCGTACCATTGTTGTTGATCGTGACGGTGTACACCTGCAGGTTCCCAAAATCATTGACGCCTGCCGGGATCGGTCCGGTTTTGATCAGGATCAGGCTGTTATTGGTATTGGAGGCGAAACCACCGGTATTGCAGCCGACGTACGTCAGCGGGAAGTACCAGTTGCCGGAGGTCCGGCACAGAAAGCTGGGGCGGCTTTCGTTGACCACGCCTACCCCGATCCCCGGTATGTTCGTCGCGTACAGTTGGCTGCCTTGCACCGCGCCAATGGCGGCGGTGACTGCGGGTAACTTGGCACCGAGCATGTTGGCCTGGATTGAAAACGGTACCGTCGTCGTGCAGTTGATGATCGGGAAGCGGGTGTACTTGACCAGCCCGATGGTTGACCCCACCGGCGCATCCTGAGGAATGTACACATCCCCGATGGGGTGTACGCTCTGGGTCGCGCTGGTAGACGCACAGTCGGCCAACGCCATCTCTGACAGGGCAAACGGTGCCACCGCCAGCGCGCTCAACAGCACGCGTTTTTTCCACTTGTTTATCTGTTTCATGGACGAACTCCTACGCACACAGCGTCCATCACCCGATAACCGTCGGTGGCTGGCGTGCTGCTGATATCCAAATTGATTTCACACTGCTGCGCGGCTTTGCCACCCCATTTCATGGTGTAGGTGACACCTTTGCCCGCCGACAGCAGCACTTGTCCGGCCTGGCCGACCACGCCGACACTGGCGCCCTGGTCGTCCTGCACGGTGGTGCCGAAAGGCAAGAGCGAGCCGTTCTGCAGGCGGACGTTGAGCAGTATTTTTTCCGATCGGCCGGCGGCGAATACCGCCTTGACCACCGCACCGCGACGCGGCACCACGTTGGTCACGCCTTCGGCGATGTCGACGCTGGTGTCCAGTTCGCTGGTGTCCACGGCCACGCGGTTCTTGCGATACGGCGTGACGTACGGCACCAGGGCGTATCCGCGGTCATTGGTCAGGGTGCCCGGGGCATTCAGCAGGCCGACCTTCGGCGTGTCCTTGACCTCCACCAGCGCCACGGTTTCACCCAGGGTTTGGCCGAATTCCACGCCATCGGCATGGGCCAGCACCGAGCCCGCCGCGCTGACCGAGGTCTGCCGGTAGCCCGAGCCGACGCTCACACCGGCGCCCAACTGGGCAAACGGTGCACGGTAGCCCAGCAGTGCCGAACCGTTGTTACCGGTGTTTTCCACGCGGTTGGCGTTGACGTTGTAGTTCAGGTTGCCATCGCGACCACTGAGGCCGGCCCGTTGATCCAGGCTGCCGTCATTGTTGCGGGTGACGCTGAACGTACCGGTGCTGCGGGTTTGTCCCAGGGGCATGGACACAGTGAAGACCACCTGGTTGTTGGAGCCGAAGTCGTCTGTCAGGGTCTTGCTGGCGTACACGCCATAGGTCACGCCCTTGTACTGGGTGTTGAAACCCAGCTGCATCTGCTTGTCTTCACGAGACGTGCCCCAGTAGTTCTGCTTGCTCAGGTTCAAGTACAGCGAGCCGTAGTTGTCCAGGGCCTGGTTGACGCTGGCCTCGACCTTGCTGCGCTTGGAGAACTGGCTGTAGTCGTTGGGTTGCTGCAAATCCACGGCTTCGCTGAAGTCGCGATAGCCTTCGGTGGAATAGCGGTAACCGGCGAAGCGCACCGAGGTGCCGCTTTCAAATGCCTTCCCGTAGCGCAGGCCGATGCTCTGGCCTTTTTTGCTGTCGCCTTGGGTGGTGACGGCCTTGGGCACGTCGGTCTGCGCCTGGGTGACGTCGACCGAGACGGCGCCGATGCTGCCCAGGCTCTTGCCCACGCCAACCACACCGGCACGGTAAAAATCAGCCCCCAGAAAGCCGCCGTACAGGGTCAGGTCGAACGGCAAGCCATAGGCCAGGGACGCCTGGGTAAACATCGGCCGCTCGCCGCCGTTGGCCGAGTTGTATTCGCCCACAATCGCGCTATAGCGCCAGGTGTTTTCCCGCAGCATGTTGGCCAGGGTTGCGTACGGCTGGGTGAAACGTCGTTCACGGCCGTCGGCTTCGGTGATGATCACTTCCAGGTCGCCGCTGCCCGAGGCGGCGTTGAGGTCGTTGATTTCAAACGCACCCGGCGCCACGTAAGTGGTGTACAGCGAGTAGCCGTTCTGGCGTACTTCGACCTTGGCCTGGGTTTCGGCAATGCCACGGATCACCGGGGCGTAGCCCTGCATCGAGTCCGGCAACATGCCCATGTCCGAGGCCAGTTGCACACCGCGAAACGGCACGCTGTCGAACACATCGCCAGGGGTGAAGCTCTCGCCCATCGTCAGCGTGGCCTTCAGCGGCGTGATGTCCCGTTGCGCGTAGGTATTGCTGCGCTGCCACTGGCGGCCACCTTCATCGCCCTGGCGGAACGAGGAGCTGGAGCGAAAACCCCAGTCGCCGAGGTTGAAACCACCGGTGGCATACAGGTTGTACTGGTTGCCGGTGCCTCGGGCGTCGCTGTTGGTTTGCGCAGCGGAAAACTGGTAGTTGAGCATCGCGGCGTTGATGCCGCGGTCCCATTCCGACGGTGCCACGTAGCCGGCCGCATCCCGGCTCAGGGCGATCTGCGGCACGCTGATATCCAGGGCCAGGTAGTTGGCGTTGAAGGTCACCGAGGCGCCTTCGATCAGAGCTGCCAGGTCGATGCACGCGGGCAGTGTTTCGCCGGGCACCTTGAACGCCTCCAGCTTCACCCCGAGTTCCTTGAGAAAAGCCTCGGACAGGCATACACGTACGTCACGGCCCTGCTCATCCTTGATGAAGGTCATGTCACGCCGGTCGAAAAAGCTCTGGTTCAGGCGAACCAGCACCGGGTAGGTACCAGGACCGATGCTGCCGCTATTGGCCACCGCATCCAGGTCGAGATTGGGCCCGGCACCGGCGCCGCCAAACGACTGCATGAAGCCGGCATCGAACTTGGCAGGCTCACCGGCCACGGCCAACTCACCGGCACAGGCGGCGGCCACGGCGACCCACAAAGGCAAACGACTAAAGCTGAAGGAGTTATCGATTCGCATGGCAATACCCGGCCGCCGCGCCACAGTCGTGGCACGCGCAAACGTCTACAGGAAGAAAAGGAATCAGCGGTTCAGTGGCACGGTCTGCGGCTCGCTGTAGCCGCCGTAATCATTGATGGCCGAGAACACCACTTCGCCGGTTGTGCCTTTGAAGCCCGGCAGCGGATAACGCTGGCTGCTCATCGGCGCGACCATCGTCGGCTCGTTGACCTCGACGCTCTGGCCGGCAGACTTGGCGGTCACGCCAATGAACGAGATATGGAACGGCGACGGGTTATTGACCACTAGCACGGCCCTGCCCTGTTCCTGCGCGAGGCTCCAGGTCAGCTGCGACGGTGCTTCCATCGCATTGCCCTTGAGACCGGCCGGGCGATAGAACAATTTGACGCGGGTGCGCATGGCAATCTTCAGCGTATTGGCGTTGCCTTCGCTGGCCACCGGGATTTCCTGGGCGTTGAAATAGAACACCGATTCACGGTCGCTCGGCAGGTTGCCGGCGACTTTCTGGATTCGCACCATTTGCTCTTTGCGCGGGTCCAGGCGGAACAGCGGCGGCGTCGACACAAAGGGCGTGGCGGTGGTCATGTCATCGGCTTCGGTGTTGACCCAGGTCTGCACCATGTACGGCTGCGCCGTGGTGTTGCTGACGGTGATCGACGCGTCGCGTTTGTTGCCGTCGAACACGATCCGCGTGCCGCCGAGCATCACACCGGCCTGGCTGGCCGTGCTGAGCAGTGCAGTACTGAGCAACAGCGCCAGGGCCGATGCCTTCTTGAAGGGGGAAACGTTCATTTCGATCATCCTCTTGCCGTGAGCGAGGGGATGGCCGCTGCGCGCTTCAGCGCTGCAGCGGCGCATCAACAGGGCTTACTGGTACTCGACGGTGAACGCAGCCTTGGCGTTGGCCGGGCCGGAGGTCGCAATGCCGGTAGCGATGTAGTTGGCGGTGAAGCGCAGCGGTTGGGTCAGGTCCAGGTACGGAGCCGATTCCAGGCCCAGTTGCACGTCCCTGTCCGTGGCGTCCTTGATCTGTACTGCAACGTTGGTGGCGTGACCGGCGTCTGGGGTGATGCCGATCCACTGGCCGCTGGCGCCGGCAGTGCCGCTCAGGGACAGGAATTTGACCACGGCGCTCTTGCCGGTGACGCTGCAACCTGGGGCGTTAGTGTCAATAGTCAGGGAGAACGCGCCGCCACCGGCAACAGCACCAACGGTAGCCAGGGAAGTGGCGGGCACGTCGCCCAGGCCCACATCGCCAGCACCGACCGAACCGTTCAGGTCAGTCACGACCACCGGGCAGGTGTTGTCGGTTACGGAACCGACGAAGTTGATTTCACCGTCAGCAGCCATGGCAGCCTGGGAACCAGCGGCGAGGATGACAGCGGCAAACAGACCTTTAAGCGCAAACTTGTTCATAACGTAATCCAGATAGTGAGGAAAGTCTGAAGCCCGATGAGGGCTTCAATCAGGTTGCAAGGCCCGGTCCGCTTGGTCGGTGGGGCCGTTCAACGAGGCTCAGTATCGGGTGTGGGGTGGGTTGACTACGTATGAATGGTGCCGCGTTCTTGTAGGAAATTTCCTACCGGTAATTCAAGCCAGATAGCGCTCCAGCCGTTCGCCGAGCTGCTCCATCTGTTGATGCAATGCATCCACTGTCTCGGTCAGTCGCATGGAGTCTGCTTGTCGGGTGGCGGCTTCCAGGTCTTCGCAGCAGCGGATCAGTACTCGGGCCTTGATGATCCGCGCGCCCCCTTTGACCCGATGCGCGATGTCCGCCAGGCCTTGCAGGTCGTGGCGGGTGAACAGTTGCATCAGGCGCGCCATGTCCTGCTCATTGCTGGCGGCGAGGTCACCCAACAAGCTTTTGATCGAAGCAATGTTGCCGCCGGCCAGGTGCTCGACGCTGGTCAGGTCAATATCGTCATCTGCAGCAAATCCTGGGTGTCCACTCCCCGGCTCCGTTGCCAGGCCTGCCAGGCGCGCGCTCAAATCCTTGAGGCTGATGGGCTTGAACAGGCAGTCATCCATGCCGGCGGCCAGGCACCGGCCCTTCTCTTCCGGCTGTGCATTGGCGGTAAAACCAAGGATCAGGCTCGGTGGCAATCCACGGGCCGCCTCGTCGGCACGAATGGCCCGGGCCAGTTCGTAGCCGTTCATCAGGGGCATATTGCAGTCAGTGATCACCACGTCGAATTGCCCGTTGCGCCAGGCCCGCAAGCCATGGGCACCGTCCTCGGCATCCTCGACCCGGTGGCCCAGATAGTTGAGTTGCTGGGTCAGTAACTGACGGTTGGCCGGGTAATCATCAATCACCAAAATGTTCAACGCGTGGCTCATTACTGTCGGCTCGTCCTCGACGGGAGCAATGTCTGCCAACGGCTCAAGGATGGTCAGGTCCAGCCTCACGTCGATGCGCGTGCCCTGGCCCAAGGTGCTGTCGAGGGTCAGTCGCCCGCCCATCATTTCGCAGAGTGTGCGGCTGATGACCAAACCCAGGCCGGAGCCGCTACGTGCGGACTGGTCATTGTTGCTGGCCTGGGTAAAGGGGCTGAACAGGCGTTTCTGGTCCTCTTCGCCAATGCCCATGCCCGAGTCTTCCACCTGCAGCCTTACGCCCAGCTGTTCCTTGCCCGCCTCCGTTCGCACACTCAAGCGCACGTGGCCCTGGGCGGTGAACTTGATGGCGTTGCTCAACAGGTTGGACACGATCTGCTTGAAGCGCAGCGGGTCGATCAACACATCACGGTTGACGCCGGCATCCAGGTCCAGTTGCAGTTGCAGCTGTTTCTGCCGTGCCAGGCCTTCGAAAATGCGCACCACCGACTCCAACAACTCCCGCAGGTTGGCGCGCTCGGGGTTCAGGGACAGACGCCCGGACTCGATGCGGGCAATGTCAAGGATGTCGCCGATCAGGTCCAGCAAGCCGCGTGCTGCGCCGGATGCGACATCAATCGCGAAGCGATCCATCACGCCCTGGTCAGCCTTTTTCGTCGCCAGCTCGAGCATGCCGATCACCGCGTTCATCGGTGTGCGGATCTCATGGCTCATGGTCGCCAGGAAGGTGGTCTTGGCGCGATTGGCGGCGTGAACGTCCTCCAGCAGGCGCTGGCGCTCGCTGATATCAATCCAGCCGGCAATCATGCCGCTGACTTCGCCGGTACTGCTGCGGTACGGCAGCATCCAGTGGTAAATGGTCAGTACGCGGCCATCGGGCATGATCAGGCTGCGATCCTGCAACTGCGCCTCACCGCTTTCCATCACTTGCAGGTAATCCCGGTGATATGCGGCGGCCTCATCCGGGTCGCCCAGCACACCGTCCAGTACGGTCTTGCCGATCACCTGCTCGCGTTCCACCTGGAACACTTCCAGGTAACCACTGTTGCAGATCAGCAACTTGCCCTGGCGATCACGCACATAGATCGGGTGCGGCGTGCCGTTGATCAAGACTCGCATGAACTCAACCTGATCGCTCAACGCCTGCTCGGCCTGCTTGCGCTTGCGCATCAACATCCGCAGGTAGGCGATCCAGCCCAGGGCAGTCACCAGCAACACGGCGGCAATCCCAAAGCCCTGGATAATTGCGCTGCGGTTGCGCAGCCAGTAGCTGTCGCCTACCACCACTTCGCTGCGCCAGCGATTGGTCAACTCGTCCATTTCCTCGGGGGCGATGCTGAGCAGCGCCTTGTCCAGGATCGAGAACAATTCCAGCGAGCCGCGGGCCGTGGCAAAGGCCATGCGCGAGTTGGTTACACCCACGGTGCTGGTGATACGCAAGCGGTCACGGTATTGCCGGGAAATCATATAGCGCGCGGTAATCAGCGAATTGACTGCCGCATCGGCCTCGCCATTGGCGACTTTCTCCATGGCGTCATGGGCGCTGTCGGCATCTACCAGGCGGATGTCCGGGTATTGCTCGGTCAGCATGTCGCGGCTGGAATCACCGCTGATCACCGCCAGGCGCTTGCCGTGCATATCGTCCAAGGTATTGGGGCTGCTCGGTGCAGTACGAGTGACCAGGACAAAGGGCGTGGCCAGGTACGGACGGGTAAAGCGCAGGACCGCTTCGCGCTCCTCGCTGGGAGTGATGGTGATGAGCAGGTCGGCCTTGTTGCTGGTGATGGCGTCGATCATCTCGCGCACCGAACTCACCCGCTGGATATCGAACTTCAAGCCCGTGCGCAGGGCCACCTTGGCCAGGACGTCGGCACTGATGCCGCGGAATTCGCCTTCGGCGCTGTAGAACGACATCGGCAGGAAGTCTTCATCAATCGCCACGCGCAATCGGGGATTCTTGTCCAGCCAGCGCTGTTCACTGACACTGAAATGCAGGGGATGCTGGCCTGGCATGCTTGCCCCCCCGGCGCTCCAGCGGCGCAGGATGGTCTGGCGCTCGGTGACCGGGATCGCCGCCAGTGACGCATTGATAATCCGCAGCAGGCGCGTGTTGTCGCGCTTGACCGAAAAGGAAAAATTGCTGACCTCCATGCGCGAGAAGTCGGCCAGTTGCACGTTGTTCAGGTAGTTGCGGTTGATCAGATAATTGGCGCTGATCGCATCGCCCAGGTATACGTCGGCCTGGCCGAATGCCACGGCGCCGATGGCGCTGAGGGTGGACGGGTAAAGCTGCAAGCTGGCCTTGGGGTAGAAGTCTTCGACCGCTTTGGGCGGCAGATAGTGATAGAGCATCGCCACACGCTTGCCGGCCAGTTCCGGGTCGAGGTTCTGGCTGTCACCGACCCGGCTGACCAGGGTCGGCTGATCCTCGGCATAGGCGTCGGAAAGTTGAAGCTGCGGGTCGGCTGCCTCAAAACCGTTGGAGCTGCCCAGCATATCGACATCACCCGCCTTGAGCGCAGCCAACACCCCATTGCGTGAGGCATACCGTTGCACCCGCACTTTCACGTGCAGCAACTGCTCCATCAACTGCGCGTAGTCGGCCGTGATGCCTTCGTAGTCATGGCGATTGCTGGTGATGCTGAACGGCGAGTAGTCCGGCGCCGACGAGCCGAGCACCAGCGTGCCTTTGCCGCGCAGCCATCTCCAGTCGGCCTCGTCGAGGCCCACACTGTAGTCGCTGACGTCGGAACGCCCATGCAGCTTGAGCATTTGCGGCGCCGCCAGGGCGTTGCCCAGGCCACAGAGCAACAGGAAACCCAGCAGGCCGTGTCGAAGAAGTGTGTTCATTCAGATGAGGTTGTTGCGCTTGGCAAAGTCGGCCAGGTACACCACCGATTTGACGTTGAGTTTTTCGATCAGGCGCGTCTTGTAGGTACTGACCGTCTTGTTGCTGATCAGCATGGCGTCGCCGATTTCCTTGTTGGTCAAGCCCTGGGACAGTTGTTGCAGGATGGTCAATTCGCGGTCAGAGAGGTTCTGGATCAGATCATGATCAGTGGCTTCCAGATCACTGCGCCGTACCGAGCTGTGGGCCAGGTTGGGGAAGAAGGTGTAGCCGTCCATCACCGCCTTGATCGCCTTGGTCACCTCCTCCATGTCGTTCGTCTTGGAAATGAACCCGGCCGCACCGGCTTTCATGCAGCGCATGGAATAGAACAGTGCCGACTGAGAGGTGAACACGAGGATTTTGCTCGGCAGGCGCAGGGATGCGATGCGGTTGAGCACTTCAAGGCCGTCGAGCTTGGGCATGCCGATGTCGAGAATGATCAGGTCGGGCACATGCTCCCGGGCCAGTTGCACCGCATCGGCGCCATTATCGGCCTCGGCGACTACTTCGAACTGAAACTGGCTGAGCAGCATTTTGACGGAAGAGCGAATGAAGGGATGGTCGTCCACAACCAAAGCGGTATACATGTAACCTCCTGTAGGGCGCGCCGGAAAGCTCCGGTGACAGAAGCACCTGTGACGCAAAACGATGGATAAGCGACCAGCCGACGCCTCGCTCAAGTTACACGAACACGACTGAAGTGTAGGAAAATTCTGAAGTTTTGCCGCCTAGCCCACCGGCGAACTTAACGGCTGCACATCTTCCCGCGCCAGCCAATGCAGCAGGTCGTGGCCGGTCATCGGCCGGGCGAGGAAAAAACCCTGCCCCACCTCACAGCCCAGGCTGATCAGCGCGTCGCGAATATGCCGGTTGCTGACGCCTTCGATCACCAGGCTCATGTCCAGCGAGCGTGCCAGCGCCAGGGTGCTGCCGACCATGGCCTGACTGCGTGGTTCGTTGAGGGTGCGGATAAGGTCGCCATCGAGCTTGATCTGGTTGAACGGCAACTGGCACAGCAGCTTGAGTGACGAGAACCCCACGCCAAAATCATCAATCGACAAGCCGCAGCCCATCAAGCGCAGGCGCAGCAGGTTTTCCTGCGTCGGCGGCTGCAGGTCCAGCAAGCCGTTTTCCGCCAGCTCGAACACCAGCACCGAAGCGCACAGGCCGTGGCGTTGCAGGGCACCCTGGATATGCTCGATCAGGCCGTGGCGGGCCAGTTGGGATGCATGCAGGTTGAACGACATTTCCAGCACGGCGCCCTGGCGATGCAGCACGGCGAGCAATTTCAGACCTTGCTCCAGCAGTTGCTTGAACATTTCATCAATCAGGTCATAGGCCAGCACTGCCGCGAGGAAATCCTTGGGCAGCAGCAAGCCCCGGGCCGGATGTTCCCAGCGTACCAGCGCCTCGACGCCTGCGAGGCTGCCATCGTTCATCATCCGCTTGGGCTGGAACCAGCCGCGGAACTCGCCCAGGGCCAGGCCCAGCTGGATCTCTTCTTCGCTGGGCAATGGGACCCGGCTCGCGGGGTTGAGTACGGGCGGCGGTGCCGCGCGATAGCGTTTAAGCAAGTGATCCAGTGCCGGCAGTTGCAACGGCGTGCTCAAGATACCCAACAGCTGCACACCCGATAAAAACTCCAGATGCCCCAGGGCCCGGCGCAACTCCGGGCGCAGCTCATTGGACAATCCAACGGCCTGCACCAGGCCGATCTGGCTGGCATAGCGCAGGAATTCCACCTGCTCGGAGCCCTTGTCCCCCAGGTTGCAAAGCACGATATCCACGCCGCCCGTGCGCTGCATCTGGATTATTGCCTGTTCGCTATTGCTGGCTTGCAACACCTCCCGCACCCCGAGCCGTCGCAACATATTGACCAGGGCGCTGCGCTGGGAACTGTGGTTTTCCATAACCAGGACACGTGGTGGGGCCATCGTCATCAACCGTTTTGCAGACTCGAAGGCCTTAATAATGGCGAGGCGGCGTAACCTTCAGCGAAGGAAGTCGCCTGCCAATATGTAGGAAATTTCCCACGCAAAGCATCTGCCACCGGGCAACTCGCGGGTGCCGGTCGGGCATTTCGCAGCTACAATGCCCGCCTCCGTGACAAGCCTGACTAAAAAAACTATGTCCTTGCCCAAGCATCACCTGGAATTGCTCAGCCCTGCCCGCGATGTTGCCATCGCCCGCGAGGCCATTCTGCATGGCGCCGACGCCGTGTACATCGGCGGCCCGAGTTTCGGCGCGCGCCATAACGCCTGCAACGACGTGAGCGATATCGCGCAGTTGGTGGAGTTCGCTCGGCGCTACCATGCGCGGGTGTTCACCACCATCAACACGATCCTGCACGACAACGAGCTGGAGCCGGCGCGCAAGCTGATCCACGAGCTTTACGATGCCGGCGTCGACGCGCTGATCGTCCAGGACCTGGGGGTGATGGAGCTGGATATCCCGCCCATCGAACTGCACGCCAGCACCCAGACCGACATCCGCACTTTGGGCCGGGCCAAGTTCCTCGACCAGGCCGGGTTCTCGCAACTGGTGTTGGCCCGTGAGCTGAACCTGCAAGAGATCCGGGCGATTGCCGATGAAACCGATGCCGCCATCGAGTTCTTCATCCACGGTGCCTTGTGCGTGGCCTTCTCCGGCCAGTGCAACATCTCCCACGCCCAGAATGGCCGTAGCGCCAACCGCGGCGATTGCTCCCAGGCCTGCCGCCTGCCCTACACCCTCAAGGATGACCAGGGCCGTGTGGTTGCCTTTGAAAAGCACCTGTTGTCGATGAAAGACAACAACCAGAGCGCCAACCTGCGCGCCCTGGTGGATGCCGGCGTGCGTTCGTTCAAGATCGAAGGCCGCTACAAGGACATGGGCTATGTGAAGAACATCACCGCCTATTACCGCCAGCGCCTGGACGAGATTCTTGAAGACCGCCCGGACCTGGCTCGCGCCTCCAGCGGCCGCACCGCGCATTTCTTCCTGCCGGACCCGGAAAAGACCTTCCACCGTGGCAGCACCGACTACTTCGTCACCGACCGCAAGGTCGACATTGGCGCCTTCGACACCCCAACCTTTACCGGCCTGCCGGTGGGTGTGGTGGAAAAAGCCGGCAAGCGTGACTTGCAAGTGATCACCCATGAGCCGCTGTCCAACGGCGACGGCCTCAATGTGCTGATCAAGCGTGAAGTGGTGGGTTTCCGCGCGAACATCGCCGAGCCAAAAGGTGAGTTCGAAGAAGACGGCGAGAAGCGCTACCGCTACCGCGTCGAACCCAACGAGATGCCGGCCGGCCTGCATCAACTGCGGCCGAATCATCCGTTGAACCGCAACCTGGACCATAACTGGCAGCAGGCGTTACTGAAGACCTCCGCCGAGCGCCGTATCGGCGTGTCGTGGGCGGCTCACCTGCAGGAAGATCGCCTGGAACTGACCGTCACCAGCGAAGAAGGCATCAGCGCCAGCGTTGCCCTGCCCGGCCCGTTTGGCGTGGCCAACAAGCCGGAACAGGCCCTGGAAACCCTGCGCGACCTGCTGGGCCAACTGGGCACCACCCAGTACCACGCCACCGCGATCGAGCTGGATGCGCCGCAGGCGTTCTTCATCCCGAATTCGCAGCTCAAGGCCCTGCGCCGTGAAGTGATCGAGGCGCTGACCGAGGCGCGTATCCAGGCTCATCCACGGGGCGGCCGCAAGGCGGAAACCACGCCGCCGCCGGTGTACCCGGAATCGCACCTGTCGTTCCTGGCCAACGTCTACAACCAGAAGGCTCGCGACTTCTATCACCGCCATGGCGTGCAACTGATCGACGCGGCGTACGAAGCCCACGAAGAAACCGGCGAAGTGCCGGTGATGATCACCAAGCACTGCCTGCGCTTCTCGTTCAACCTGTGTCCTAAACAGGCCAAGGGTGTGACGGGGGTGAAGACCAAAGTGGCACCGATGCAGCTGATCCACGGCGACGAAGTGCTGACGCTGAAGTTCGACTGCAAGCCTTGCGAGATGCACGTGATCGGCAAGATCAAGGGCCACATCCTCGGCCTGCCGCAACCGGGCAGCGTGGTGGGTTATATCAGCCCGGATGACCTGCTCAAGACCATCCCGCGCGGCGCACACTGAGTCGCGGGTGAGCGTCATGCTACGGCGTGATGCTCACCACTGTTTTCGAACGCCACCACCAACCCCGCTGCAACCCCGCCGCCGCGAGCAAAATCGCCGCCACGCCCAGCCATTGCAACCAGCCCAGGCGATGCCCAAAGGCAATCCAGTCGACCAAGATTGCCGCAATCGGGTAGATAAACGACAGCGCCCCGGTGATTGCCGTCGGTAACTTCTGGATCGCGCCATACAGCAACACGTACATCAAGCCGGTATGCACCACGCCTAAGGTCAGCAATGCCGCCCAAGCATCCATCGAGGCAGACAGGCTGTGCCACTGCATCAGTGGTGCCAGCAGCAAGGCGCCCGTGGTCACCTGGATCAACGCCATCAAATGCGGCGGCACCTCCTTCAGGCGCTTGATGATCAGCGCCGCAATCGCATACAGAAATGCCGCGCCCAGGGCCAACGCCACACCCATCAAATAGTCATCCCCGGTGTTTTGCTGACTGCCATGGGCGGTGACAATCGCCAGCATCCCGACGAAAGCCACGCTCAACCAGGCAAGCTTTTGCACGGTGATTTTCTCCCCCAGGAACACCGCCGCCAGCATCACCAACATAAACGGCTGGACGTTATACACCGCCGTGCTGATGGAGATTGAAGCCCTGGCGTAGGACTCGAACAGCAGTAACCAATTGCCCACAATCGCCACGCCGCTGAGCATCGCCAGCCCGAGCTTGGTGTAGTTCAGCAAGTCCAGACGCAGATAACCCAGCAACCCGCACACCACCAGCAGCGTCAGCGCGCCGATCACGCAGCGCCAGAACACCACTTCGACCACCGGCACACTCGACACCAGCACGAACCAGCCGATGGTGCCGGAGATGAGCATGGCGGCGACCATTTCCCATGAACCGCGACGTATGGATTTGTCCATGATTGAGCTCCTCAAGTGAGGCTCAATTATGGCAATCTGGCCGATAGCGACTCCAGATTCTAAATAAGGCGAACCTTGCATTTCGCCTATTCTTATTAGGCAAACCTGAGCAATCGCTTTCGGAGCGACCATGATTGACAGCATTGACCAGCAACTGATCGCCGCACTGATGGATGATTCGCGCTTGTCCCTCAAGGCCTTGGCGGGCATCACCGGCCTCTCCTCCCCCAGCGTCGGCGAGCGGCTGCGGCGCCTGGAAGAGCGCGGCGTCTTGAAGAACTACACCGTGGACATTGACCCCAAGCATTTTGGCTATCTGCTGCAAGCCATCGTGCGCATCCGCCCGCTGCCCGGGAAACTGCAGGAAGTGGAGCGCCAGATCCAGGCGATCCCCGAGTTCACCGAATGCGACAAAGTGACCGGCGATGACTGCTTCATCGCACGCCTGCATGTGCGCACCATGGACCAACTGGACACACTGCTTGACCGACTCAACGCGTACGCCGAAACCAACACCGCCATCGTCAAGAAAACTCCGGTAAAACGCCGGTTGCCACCACTGAGTGATTCATGATTTTGAGTCACTGATGCAGTGACGGGATCGCTATTCTGTCAACGCAGAGCGGTGTTTATGCTTGATCCACACATTGGAACAACAGGCGTAAACACCATGTATGTCATCACCGGAATCACAGGCAAAGTCGGCGGCGCCCTGGCGCGGTTTCTGCTCAACGATCTTCAACCCGTGCGCGCAGTCATTCGCGATGCCAGCAAAGGCGCCGAATGGGCCGCCCTTGGTTGCGAGGTCGCCATCGCCAACATGGACGACGCTGCGGCCCTCACTGAAGCATTCAAGGGTGCCACCGGCGTGTTCATCCTGCCGCCTTCGGATTTCGACCCGGAGCCCGGCTTCCCCGAGGCGTGCAAGGTGATTGCCGCCGTAGCCCAAGCCATCGAGGCGGCGGCACCGCAAAAAGTGGTGTGCCTGTCGACCATCGGCGCCCAGGCCGAACACCTTAACCTGCTGACCCAACGCACCTTGATGGAACAGGCGCTAAGCGCGTTGAACGTGCCGGTGACCTTCCTGCGCCCGGGCTGGTTCATGGAAAACGCCGCCTACGACGTAGCCACGGCCCGCGAACACGGAGTGATCCACAGCTTCCTGCAACCGCTGGATAAGACCGTACCGATGATCGCCACCGCCGACGTCGGGCACCTCGCTGCGCAATTGTTGCAGCAACACTGGACTGGCCGCCGTGTGGTTGAGCTGGAAGGTCAGAGGGTCAGCCCGAACGACATCGCCCGCACCTTGACCGAAGTGCTTGGTCGCGGTGTGACTGCACAGGTGGTGCCTCGCGATGCGTGGGAGCCGATGTTTCGTGAGCAAGGCGCGCAGAATCCAATGCCGCGCATGCGCATGATTGATGGGTTCAACGAAGGCTGGATCTGCTTTGAGCAGGCGGACGTAGTCATGGGTGAGACCACGTTGCTCAAGGTGCTGCGCGAACTGGCTGCCAACGTCTAAACCTTGGCTGGAGGGCTTTTTGTGGCGAGGGAGCTTGCTCTCGTTGGGCTGCGCAGCGGCCCCAAAAACCGTGGGAGCGCTTCGCCCTCCAGCGGGAGCAAGCTCCCTCGCCACACGCTGAGTTTTCGATCAGTTACGCCCGGCAGTCACGCCGCCATCGACGGGCAACACGGTCCCGGTAATCCACGAAGCCTCACTGGACGCCAGGAACAGAATGGCCTGGGCGATATCCGCCGGTTGGCCATTGCGCCCCAGCGGGTGAAAAGCGTTGAAGGTCGGCAGCACTTCCTTGACTTGGTTTTCGTCCATGAACGTCCCATACACCGGAGTTTCCACTACGGCCGGTGCCACGGTGTTGATGCGGATGTTGGACGACGCCAGTTCAATCGCCAGGTTACGGGTCAGCGCATGCACCCCGGCGTTGGCCGCCGAGTACGCAGCCGACGGTGTAGCGCCAATGGCCTGGATCGCCCACAGGGAACCGGTCTGCACAATCACACCACCGCCACGCTGCAACATGGCTTTCGCCGCCGCCTGGGCCATGAAGAATTTGCCCTTGAGGATGGTGTCGAGAAACCAGTCGTACTCCTTGGCATCCACTTCGAGGAACGGTTTGGGACGGAACACTCCGGCGTTGTTGACCAGGATATCCACACCACCGAAAGCCCTTACCGCTTCGTCTACCAGCGCCTGGGCAGTCGTCGGGTTGGCGATGTCGCCAGCCAACGCACGAATCGAAGCGCCGCTCGGATCGATTTCTTCGGCAGCACGCTGCAGCTTCGCGGGATCACGACCACCGATCACCACATTGGCCCCCTCCTCCACAAAACGGCGTGCGACTTCTTTACCGATCCCCGAACCGCCCCCGGTGACGATCACAACTTTGGAAGAAAACCTTTGCATGACGAATAACCCCTGAGCGTATGGTTTGCCAGCGTGTGTAGCTTGTATCGCTGGATTGCCTGCTATTCTTGCGATTCAGCGTCAGGCCAACAAACCAGATCTCTTTCGTCGCCATTAAAGAAATTCTTTAGATGAACCCACTTGGATACCTCAATGCCTTGCGTGCTTTCGAAGCAGCGGCCAGGCATCAAAGCTTCACTGCGGCGGCCGAAGAGCTGAACGTCACCTCCGCCGCCGTCGGCCAACAAGTGCGCAGCCTGGAATCCTGGCTGGGGCTGCCGTTATTCACCCGCGCCAGCAGCGGCAATGCCCGACTGTTGCTGACGGACGTGGCCCGTTCTGCGTTGCCGGATATCCGCGAGGGTTTTGATCGGTTGCGAGTGGGATTGGCACGTCTCAAGGAAGCGTCACAGAGTACCGACCTGACCGTGACGGTCAGCCCGGCGTTCGCCGGCAAATGGTTGCTCCCCAGACTGGAGCGTTTTCAGCAGTTGCATCCGGAAATCGACGTACTGCTGAACACCAACCTCAAGACCCTGGATTTCCTCACCGAGCGTATCGACATCGGCGTGCGTTATGGCGCCGGTAATTGGCCTGGATTAGCAGCGATCAAGTTGATGGATGAAGACCTTTTTCCCGTCTGCTCCCCGAACTATCCAGCGCTGGCGGACGGCAAGCTCAGCCTGGAAGCGCTCGCACAGTGCACGCTGATTCACGACCTTTCGATGGCCGGCGACCCCAGCTTCCCAAGCTGGCGAACCTGGCTGGACGCGATGGAGCAAACGGGAACGGATGCCAGCCACGGGCTGCGTATCAACAACTCAGCGGCCGTGGTACAGGCCGCGATCGAAGGACAAGGCATCGCGTTGGGCCGCAGCGTCATGGTGCGCGACGACCTGGCATCCGGGCGTCTGATCCGGCCGTTTGGCGAAGTCAAAAGCGCCGTGGCCCTCGCCTACTACGTGGTCTACCGGCCAGAGTGCGGCGAGCTGACAAAAGTCCAAGCGTTCCGCGACTGGATATTGACCGAGACTGCTACATAGATCGCAGACAACTGGTTTTTTCAGATAAACCGAGGTGATGCCATCGCAGGCAAGCCTGCTCCCACATTTGACCGTGCCCGCTTTAGCTTTAGATTTTGCTCTTCAACACTCAAGCCGGCCGGGAGGCCGCTGTGCTCTTGATCTGCTTTTGATCTTGAACTTAGGCGCCCCGTTAAACCACGCTGGCCGAACGCAGGCTTTGGAGCGTGGGTAACCTGGCAGGACGCCAGGTTAGCCGCGCTGGGCCAAGGATGGCCCATGACGGCGGCCCACGGTCCAAAGCCGGAGTGAGGGCACACCGAGCCTAGGCGAGGTGCCGAGTGGTGGGGCAAGAGCGTTTTGCTTACTTTTGCGCTGTTCAAAAGTGAGCCGCTGTAAGAGCGGAACCATAAGCGGCCGTTACCTAAATAACGGACATACACCCAAAACTTAGCTAATCGTGCAAAGCCTTAGCCGCCCCCAACAGCCCCTGAAACTTCCGATAACGTGCCTGCAACACACCCGCTTGAGCACCATCCGGAAAAAACCGCGCCTTCACCGGCATCCCCGCCTGCAACAGCGCCCCACCCCGCCCAATCGCCACAAACCCCAACTTTGCCGCACCAATACACGCCCCCAACTCACTACCGTGCAACGTATAGATCTCCCGCCCAAGAATATTGGCCAGCAACTGCGCCCAATACTCACTGCGGGCCCCACCCCCCACCAACCCACAAGCCCCCACCGAGGCCCCGGCCGACTGCACCGCACTCAGCGCATCCAACAACCCGAACCCAACCCCCTCCATCACCGCATAACCCAACATGGCCGGCGTGCAATCATGCCCCAGATTCATAAACCCACCCCGCAACAACGGGTCGTTATGGGGCGTACGCTCACCCGCCAGATACGGTAGGAACAACGGATTGGAAACCGGCACAACCTGCCCGATCGGCAACTCGGCCTGCACCCGATCCAACAACGCCTGCTCATCAACCGACCCCGTCAACCGCGTCACCCAACGCAAGCAACTGGCCCCGGCCAACATCGCCCCCATGGTGTACCAACGCCCAGGCAACGCATGACAAAAACTATGCACCGCACTCGCCGGATTCCCCGCCGAGTGATCAGTAATCGCCACGATGGCCGCACTCGTCCCCAACGTGATAAACGCATCACCCGCATTCACCGCCCCAATGCCCACCGCCGCCACCGGGTTGTCCCCGCCACCGCCAGCAATCACCAGGCCCTCAGCCAAGCCCAGTCGCCCCGCCGCCGCAGCATTCAAACAAGCGCTGGCCGCGCCGCCTTCCACCAGCCGTGGCATCTGCGCCAACCGCAAACCCGTGGCCTGCAGCATCGGTTCAAACCATTCACGGTTGGCCACATCCAGCCACAACGTCCCCGCACCATCGGACACATCAATCACGCGCTCACCACTCAAGCGCAAGCGCAGATAGTCCTTGGGCGACAGCACGCAATCAATGGCGCTGAATACCGCCGGCTCATGTTCCTGCAACCACAGCAGCTTGGGCGCCGTGAGACCGGCCATCGGCAAGCTGCCGGTGATGTCGGCAAACTCACGGCCCAACGCTTCAGCCTGGGCCATGGCACGGGAGTCATCCCAGAGAATCGCCGGGTACAACACCCGGTCGTCTTGCCCCAGCAATACCGCCCCGTGCATCTGTCCGGACAAACCGATGCAGCCGACACGGCCATAGGCATCCGGCTGATCAATGCGCAGTTGGTCCAAGGCCTTCAGGCACGCTTGCCACCAGTCCTCAGGCGCCTGCTCGGACCAGCCTGTGTGAGGGCGCGAGACCGTCAGCCGCGCCCCCGCATGAGCGAGGACGCGGCCTTGCTCGTCCATCAGGATCGCCTTGAGTTCCGAGGTGCCGAGATCAATGCCAAGGGAAACCGGGTTGTTCATATCAGGGGCAGCCGCATGAATTACGAATCTTCAGGGTGGGCGCGAGCCGCACACTGTGTGTTTTACGCTTGGGCGACGCCATGCGCTCAAGCAGCAGGTTGACCGCACGGGCGCCCAGTTCCTGGACCGGCTGCGCGATCAGGGTCAGGCGCGGCACAAAGAAATCCGCCCATTCAAAATCATCGAAACCCACCAAAGCCATTTGCCCGGGCACATCGATATGCGCATCGCGCAAGGCATGCATTGCGCCGAGGGTCATCAGGTTGTTGCCCGCCATGATCGCCGTGGGCGGTGTGTCCAAGGCCAATAACTGCGCCGTCGCTTGCCGTGCAGGTTCGCTGCTCGACCCACCATTGACCAGCAACTGCGGATCAAACGGTAACCCCGCCGCAAGCAACGCGGCTTGATACCCGGCCACGCGCTCACTGGAAGTGCCCAGCCCCGCCCGCCCGGAAATAAAGCCGATGCGCCGGTGGCCATGCTCGATCAAGTGCGCCACCAACGCCTGGGTCGACAAGGTGTTTTCCACCCCGACCTGATCAAAGCGATCGCTCATCATCCGGTCCACCAGCACTGCCGGTACTTCATTGGCCTGCAAGTATTCCAGGGCCAGGGAACCGGTAGACGGCGCCAGCAAAATGCCGTCCACCCGTCGATGGTGCAGCGTCGTAACCACCCGCAACTCCTGCTCGGGATCGTCGTGGGTATCGACAAACAGCATCATGTAGCCGTGTTTGGCGCACTCGGTTTCAATCGCGTGCACCGTTTCACTGAAGTAGTGGTTGGACAGCGCCGAGATCGCCACGCCAATGGTATTGGTGGTGGATCGAGCCAGGGAGCGCGCCAGCGTATTGGGGATGTAGCCCAACTGCCGGATCGCGCTCTGCACCGCTTGCACCGTGTCCGGGCTGACCTTGCGGGTGCCGTTCAAGACGTGGGAAACCGTCGACGTCGACACCCCTGCAATTCTTGCCACATCCTCCATGGTTGCCACGGTGTTCACTCCTGCGCGCTTTTAATGTTTGCTGGACCAACCGCTGTAGGAACCGACGTTGTCGCGGGTGATCAATTTTGGCGCCAGCAGGGTAACCGCTTCGGCGGGTTGTTTGTCATTGAGAATGTCATTGCCGACGTTAACCGCGGTCTGGGCCATGGCCCATGGGTCCTGACTGGCAGAGGCCTGGATCAGGGTGTCGGTCTTCAGGGCATTCTCGATGTCCGGCGCGCCGTCCACGGAGGTGATGATGATGCCGCTGCGTTTCAGCTGCTTGGCGGCCAGGTCGCTGCCGATGGCTTGCGGGTCGTTGATCGCGAACAGGCCGTCGATTTTCTGGAAGCGGGTCAGGTAGCCCTGCATCACGTTCAAGCCGCCTTCGCGGGAGCCTTTACCGTCCTGGTCATCAGACAGCACCTTGATATCCGGCGCACTGGCCAGCGCAGCTTTACAGCCTTTGACGCGATCGGTCACGGCGGTGACCTGCGGGCCATTCTGGATAATCACGTTGCCCTTGCCCGACAGTTTGTCGACGATGAACTGGCAGGCGAGCTTGCCGGCTTCGACGTTGTCGGTCTGCACCGTGGCATTCACGCCCTTCGCATCGACGTCCACCGCCACCACCACGATCCCGGCGTCACGGGCTTTCTTGATCGCCGAGGCCATGGCCGACGGGTCGACGGCGTTGAGCAGGATCAGGTCGACCTTGGACGAGATGAAGTTGTCGATCTGCGAGAACTGCTTGCTCAGGTCGTAGTCAGCCGACACCGAGGTGACCTTGACCGCCGGGTTCAGCTCCTTGGCCCGGGCCGTGGCACCGTCGGCCAGGGTCACGAAATACGGGTTGCCCAGGGAACCCATGCTGATGCCAATGGCTTTCAGTTCACGGGCCTCCACGGCTTGGGACATCAACACGGCAACGCCCAGGGAGGCGACAACAGGAAACATGCGTTTGAAGTTCATGATGACTCTCTTGTGATTGTTGTTTGAGTGAAATCAGGTCCGCGCACCGGACTGGCGATAGCGATCCAGCGCTACGGCGCCAATGATCACGATGCCCTTGATGATGTACTGCCAGATATCCGACACCCCCAGCAGCACCAGGCCGTTGGTCAATACCGCGATGATCAGCGCACCAATCAGCGTGCCGCCGATGGTGCCGACGCCGCCGGTAAAACTGGTGCCGCCGAGGATCACCGCGGCAATTGCATCCAGCTCATAGGATTGCCCCAGTTGCAGGCCATTGGCGGCGAACAGGCGTGACGCGCTCATCACCGCGCCGAGGCCGGCTAGGGCACCGGACATGGCATAGACGAACAGCAGGACTTTCCACACCTTGATCCCCGACAACCGCGCCGCTTCCGGGTTGCCGCCCACGGAGTAGATCTGCACCCCCATCACCGTGCGCCGCAGGATGAACCACGACAATGCGATGACGGCCACGGCAATAATCACCAGCCAGGGCACGCCCAGCACCGAGTCGTTGCCGATAAACGCGAATGGCAGGTCAGGGTTGAACACGGTTTTGTCGTCGGCCAACAGACGAGCCAAACCGCGCATGGCCGTCAGCGCACCGAGGGTGACGATAAACGGCGGCAGGCGCATGAAGGCGATCAGGCCGCCATTGACCAGGCCCAGCAACAGGCCGAAGCCAACCCCGGCGGCAATCCCGAACATGCCGAATTGCGGCGACATTGAGGCTTGCAGCGCGACCACGGCCGAAGCCGCGAGAATCGCGCCTACCGACAAGTCGATGCCCGCTGTGAGGATCACAAAGGTCATGCCCGCCGCCAGCACCACGTTGACCGACGCCTGCTGGGTGATGATCGACAGGTTCTGCACCGTCATGAAGTTTTCGCTGGCGAGGGCAAAGCCCACCAACAGCAGCACCAACACCGGCAGCATGCCCACCGTGCGCATCAGTTCGCGAATACGCTCAGCCTTGCCGATCGTTGCCACAGTCATGGTGTTGCTCCCGCTCGTAGTTGAATTAGCCATGGGCGGCCACCTGCTCGCTGCCGGTGGCGAGGTCGATGATCGCCTCCTGGGAAATATCCAGCCCCGATGCCCCGCCCACTTCGGCTACCAATTGCCCTTCGCGCATGATCAGCACGCGGTCGCAGGTGCCGATGATTTCCGGCAGCTCGCTGGAGATCACCACGATGCCGACGCCAGCCTTGGCCAGTTGATTGATGATGCGGTAGATCTCGGATTTGGAGCCGATGTCCACGCCACGGGTGGGTTCGTCGAGGATCAGCACATGAGGCTTGACCTCCAGCAGCCGGGCCAGCAGCACCTTCTGCTGATTGCCACCGGACAAGCTGCCGACATTGACCTTGCCCGAGGCCACGCGGATCGACAGGGACTTGATTGCATCGCGTGAGCGTTGTGCCGCGTGGCCACGGTCGAGCACCCCACCGGCATGGGCATCCGGCACACAGGCACAAACGTTGATGTTGTCGGCCACGCTCATGTCGAGAAACAGGCCCTGGGCCTTGCGGTCTTCGGTGAGGTACACCACGCCGGCACGAATCGCATCCGCCGGGTTGCGCAGTTGGGTCACGGTCTTGCCGACCACCTCCAGGGTGCCCGAAGTACGCGGGTCGGCCGCAAAGATCAGCCGCGCCAGTTCGGTACGGCCAGCGCCCACCAGCCCGGCAATGCCCAGCACTTCACCGGCGTGCAGGTCGAAACTGCAATTGCGCACGCGCTTGCCGTCGGCCATGTCACGCACACGCATCACCACCTGGCCGGGATCGTAGGCGGCATGTTCCTTCTTGTAGAAACCGGAAAGGTCGCGGCCCACCATCATCTTCACCAGCACCTCGGCCGACAGCACGTCCCGCGCCAGTTCGCCGACGTACTCGCCGTCCCGCAGCACCGAGACCCGGTCTGACAGTTCGTAGATTTCCGCCATGCGGTGGCTGATGTAGATGATCGCCAAGCCTTGGCTGCGCAGCTGTTTGATCAGCGCAAACAGGCGGTCGGTTTCCCGGGAAGACAGCGGCGTGGTGGGTTCGTCCATCACCAGGATTTTCGCGTGGGCATGCAGCGCCCGGGCGATTTCTACCAATTGGCGCTCGGCGATGGACAGGCTGGCGACGCGGGTGGTGGGCAGGAACTCCGCGCCGAGCCTTGCCAGCACTTCAGCCACCCCGGCTTCCATGCCCTTGCGGTCGATGGTCCAGCCACGGCGCAGTTCACGGCCCAAGTAGATGTTCTCGGCCACCGTGAGGTTCGGGCACAGGCTGAGTTCCTGGTAGATCACGGCAATGCCAAGGGCTTTGGCGGAGGCTGGGTTGTAACTGGCGACAGGCTGGCCATCGATGCGGATGGTGCCGCCGTCATCGGCCTGGTAGGCACCGGAGAGGATTTTCATCAAGGTCGATTTGCCGGCGCCGTTCTCACCCATCAAGGCGTGGATTTCACCGGGGTAGACCTTCAGGCTGACGTTCTTGAGCACCCGCAGGCCGCTGAAGGTCTTGCTGATGCCCTGCATTTCAAGCAAGGGTTCAAGGCTCATGGCTGAGCTCCTGGTTTTATTATTTTTGTATTCAAGCGTTTGCCGATGACAGCTATCGGCAGACCTGACTGCTGCCGACTCTAATCAGATATATTTGCTTACGCAAGCGCTTGCGTCAGCCGTTTATCGCTTGATTAAACGTTTCACCTGATGAATAAATGTTCATTCGGCGATCTGGACCGGTTAAGCGCACACAAAATCGCGCCTTTTTCATCGGAATCTATCCAGTTGGGTGACTTTTCGAAAAAGGCACTGCTTTTGGCCACCGCACCCCCTGTGGTTTGCTGTTAATCTGCTATCGTCCAAAGACATCATCTCCTCCTCATCGTGCCTGCGCGATCTTCTGTGAGCATGCTCTGCGGCGCTGCGTTTGGGCAGCGTCAGGCCTCAAGCTCACGGAACACGTCACGATGGACAATTCTTCAGCCGACAGCCCCATCGAGCCGCAATCCCGGGCCGAGAAAATCGTCGAATTCAAACGTCAGAAAGCCCTGCTCAAGACCGGCGCGCTGCAAGACGCGATCTTCAACAGCGCCTACTTCTCCAGCATTGCCACCGACGAAAAAGGCGTGATCCAGATCTTCAACGTCGGCGCTGAACGCATGCTCGGCTATGCCGCCGCCGATGTGCTGAACCGCGTCACACCGGCCGACATTTCCGACCCCGCCGAGCTGATCACCCGCGCCGCCGCCCTCAGCCTGGAACTGGACACACCGATCACGCCCGGCTTCGAAGCCCTGGTGTTCAAGGCTTCCCGGGGTATTGAGGACATCTACGAGCTGACCTATATCCGCAAGGACAACAGTCGCCTGTCGGCGATGGTCTCGGTCACCGCCCTGCGCAACCGCAACGACGCGATCATCGGCTACCTGCTGATCGGCACCGACAACACCGCACGCAAGCAGGAAGAGGCACAACGTAAAGGCTTTGAGCGTGCCCTCGAAGAGAAGAACCTGGAGCTGGAACACGCCAGCCACATGAAGTCCGAATTCCTCGCCACCATGTCCCACGAATTGCGCACGCCGCTGAATGCCGTGATCGGTTTTTCCGAGGCGCTAAAGGACGGCCTGGTGGGCGACATGAGCGATATCCAGCGCGAATACATCGGCGACATCTTCACCAGCGGCCAGCACTTGCTGTCGCTGATCAACGACATCCTCGACCTGTCCAAGGTCGAGGCCGGGATGATGGACTTGGAACTGGAAGCCGTGGAGCTGGCGGGTTTGTTGGCCAATAGCCTGCTGATCGTGCGGGAAAAGGCCGCGCTGCAACGCATCCAGTTGAAGCTCGAAAGCCAGGACGACTTCGGCACCCTGGAACTCGACCTGCGCAAGACCAAGCAGATCATCTATAACCTGCTGGCCAATGCGGTGAAGTTCAGCGAGCACGGCGGCTCGGTGACCCTGTCGGTGCGCGAGGTGAGTCGTGCACAAGTCGGGCAGGTTCCTGGCGACTGGCCCACCTATGGTTTTGCCCTGCAACCCAGCGAGCACCAACAGTTCCTGGAATTCAGCGTCAGCGACACCGGCATCGGTATCGCCCGGCACGACATGAGCAAGCTGTTCAAGGCTTTCAGCCAGATCGACAGTAGCCTGGCGCGTAAATTCGAAGGTACGGGTCTGGGCCTGGCGATGGTCAAGCAACTGACCGACCTGCACGGCGGCAGTGTCGCCGTGGCCAGCCGTGAAGGTGCCGGCGCGCGATTTGTGGTGTGGCTGCCGCTGCACCGCGCTGCGGATGCGGAGGCCCCATGGCCGAAATCCTGATCGTCGAAGACAACGAGGCCAACATGCGCCTCGCCCGCTTGCTGCTGGTGAACGCCGGCCACAGCGTGTTGTGGGCGGCCGACGCCGAGACCGGGTTGACCCTGGCCCGGGAAAAACAACCGGCGCTGATCCTGATGGATATCCAGTTGCCCGGCATGGACGGCCTGGCGGCCACCTCACTGCTCAAGCAGGACCCTCACACCGCCCACATCCCGGTGATCGCCCTGACCGCCATGGCCATGAAGGAAGACCGCGACAAAACCCTGCGGGCCGGCTGCGATGCCTACATCATCAAGCCCCTGCGCTACAAAGAGCTGTACCAGGTAATCGATACGCTGCTGCAAAAGAACATTACACCTCCAACTTGAGTCCTCTCCATGGCCAGCCAACCCGCAACGCTCTTGATCGTCGATGATGAAATCCAGGTGCGCAAGCTGCTGGAAACCCTGCTGCGTCACGAGGGTTACCAGACCGTGAGTGCCGCCAGTGGTGAAGAAGCCTTGCAGATGGTGGCGCAACGGCCGCCGGACTTGATCCTGCTGGACATCATGATGCCGGGCATGGACGGTTACGAAGTGGCCAACCAGCTCAAGGGCAACCAGGCCACGGCGAACATTCCGATCATCATGCTCTCGGCCCTGAGCGAATCCAGCGCGCGACTCAGTGGCCTGGAAACCGGTGCTGAAGAATTCATCAGCAAGCCAGTGGAACGGGTCGAGTTGTGGCTACGGGTACGCAACTTGCTGCGGCTCAAGGCCCACGGCGATCAGTTGAAAAACCATAGCCTGTTGTTGGAGCAGCAACTTAAACACCACCAACAGGAGTCCTCGCGGTTGAATGTGCATGACCTGGCGCGCCTGGACCTTGAAAAAGCCCTGCGCCTGGCCGTCGAGCACGAAGAATTCGTGCTGCATTACCAACCCAAGGTCGAACTGACCAACGGTCAGGTGTGCGCCCTTGAGGCCCTGCTGCGCTGGGACCGGCCCGGTTACGGTGCAGTGTCTCCGGCGGTGTTCATACCGATCTTGGAAAGCCAGGGGCTGATCGTCACGCTCGGGCGTTGGGTGATCGACAACGTGTGCCGTCAGATCGCGACCTGGCAGTCCAGCGCGGTGGGTGCGGTGGAAGTGTCGGTCAACGTTTCCGGGCATCAATTGATCGAGGGCGACCTGATTGCCGATATCGCCCAATCACTCGCCAATGCCGGCGTCGAGGCCCATTGGCTGGAGGTTGAATTGACCGAAGGCTCGTTGATGGAGAACACCCAACACACCATCGCCAGCTTGCAACGCCTGCGGGCCATGGGGGTGAAGATCTCCATTGACGACTTTGGCACCGGCTATTCCAGCCTGGCTTACCTGCGGCGGTTCCCGATTGATACGCTGAAAATCGATATTGCGTTTATCCGCGAAGTCACCAGCAACCCCCAGGACGCGGCGATCACCCGCACCATCATCGAACTGGCCCACAGCCTCAAGCTGCGAGTGGTCGCCGAAGGTGTGGAAACCCAGGCGCAGCTGGAGTTTCTGCGGGAAGCCGGCTGCGATCAGATCCAGGGGTATCTGTTCAGCCGGCCATTGCCGATGAAAGAACTGGAGCGTCTGTTGCTGGAAAAACGCGGCCTGGTGAGGCCGCAGCCCCACTGACTTCGAACAGCCCCACCCGCTTCTGTAACTTGATTGCTCGCGGGCCGCAGATCAAAAGCTAGGGCGAATGGGGGTAGCTCTGCTTTTCTGTGGGAGCTGGCTTGCCTGCGATGGCATCAACTGGGTCTGCCTGATACACCGAGGTGTCTGCATCGCAGGCAAGCCAGCTCCCACATTTGACCGTGCCCGCTCTTGATTATGTACTCCCGCCTAAGGATCCAACACCCCCCCGCTGTAACCCTCAGACAACCGCGTGCCGGTAAACTTGGCCACCACCGAACCCTGTGACACCAAGCGCTCCCGATGCCCCGTCACCATCCGCCCGGTTTGCGCCGCATGCAGTACAACTTCAGAAGCCGAATCCCCAGGCCGCCGAATAATCCGTGCAAACCGCTCACCCTCTTCAACCTGCTCACCCAAACCTTTTTCAAACACCAACACCCCGGCACACGGCGCCAGAATGGTCTCCAT
Source organism: Pseudomonas sp. Xaverov 83 (assembly GCF_019352905.1). Lineage (NCBI taxonomy): Bacteria > Pseudomonadati > Pseudomonadota > Gammaproteobacteria > Pseudomonadales > Pseudomonadaceae > Pseudomonas > Pseudomonas sp. Xaverov 83. The sequence goes on from NZ_JAAAFU010000026.1 coordinate 148,291, forward strand.
ACAGCCCATGTCCACCACCTGCCCCTGCCAGTCGGCAATCACCGGCGCCTCATCAATCACCCCGCTAGCACAAAGCCAACCCCAGATCCCGTCACCATCCTGCCCGGCCAAGGCATCACTCACATCCGCCTGCCCACGCAATTCAATCGTCGCCGCCAACCGCGGCTTCCCGTGATCAATGATCGTCTCTTCAAACGACCCATCACCGCCCTCGTCCCAGACAATCACCACATCCACCTGCAACGCCGCCGCCAACACCTGGCCCTCCGGCCAAAAGCTGCGATGTATATACAGATACGGCAGCGCCTCATCATCGGTGTGCAGGTCCAGCACCAACTCGGCATCAGCCGCCAACTGCACCAGACTTTTCTGCCATTGCGCCAAGTTGCTTGCCGGCCGCTCCATGGCCAATGAATGATCAAACGCCCGATTAAAGTTCTGCCCGGTGGCCTCATGAAACCGCCCCAACAACCGCCCCTGGCGAAACTGCCCAATGCCAAACGGATTAGCCTGAGGCACCACCGTCACCGAGCCCTTGAGTTGCCCCCGGTCCTGACACGCCTGCAACCGTGGCAGCAGTTGATGCAACACCAGCATCCCGGCGATTTCATCGGCATGCACCCCGGCTTGCAGGTGCACCCGAGGCCCGCTGCCGTCACCCTCGAAGCGCCAGGCGCCGATGTGCAGGGTGTTCCCGGAATCGCCGGGGACTTGCCACGAAAGGTCTTTTGCCATGCCGTTGCCCTCCTCTTGTTGGTTCTGCAGGTATATATTGAACATACGTTCAACCATCTGGGATGTGCCTGTGACCGAAGACCGTCGCGACCTGCTGATTGCCGCCACCCTCACCAGCCTCGCCCGGGACGGGCATGCCGGCATTTCGGTGCGGCGCATCGCCGCTGAAGCCGGGGTTTCGGTGGGATTGCTCAATCACCATTTCGGCAGCATCGATGCACTGATCGCCGAGACCTATCACAAGCTGGCCAGCGAACTGACCACCGCCCTCTGGCAGGAAGTCGACCAGGCCGTGGGCCCTGCCGCGCGGCTGGATGCATTCCTCGCCGGCTCGTTTTCCTCGCGGGTGATGGATCCGAAACTGTTGGGCGTCTGGGTGGTGTTCTGGAGCTTGATCCGCCACTCGGAACACGTGAATGACTCCCATGAAAAAAGCTACCGCGCCTACCTGGAGCTGATCCGCCAGCTGCTCGACGAACTGGCCCAGAGCGAAGGCTTCGTGATCCACGACACGCGCCTGGCCGCCATCGGTTTATCGGCGATGCTCGACGGACTCTGGCTCGAGTGGTGCCTCAACCCCGGCACCTTCAGTCCCGGCAACGGGCTGCACATCTGCCGCTGCTGGATACAAGGGTTGCGTCACGGAGCATTCGGCGCCGACCACGTCTTGTGACACGTGATGCCGGGCGCTGAGCATGGCCAGGGTGCCGCTGACGGCGATCAGCGCGGCGCCGAAGATCAGCGACACGTCCATCACCGTGCCCCACACCAGGCTCGACAGCAGAAAGGCCCAGATCAAGCCGGTGTACTCAAACGGCGCCAACAGCGTCGCCGTGGCCCGGCGGAAACTCGCAAACAACAGGAACTGGCCAATGCCGCCCACCAGACCGGCACCGAGCATGCCCAGCCACGCCGGGGTCGGCGACGGTGTGTGGGTCCAGGGCAGCGTCACCACCATGCAGATCACAAACACCACATTGGTGATCAGCATTTGCTCCAGCACCGAGGTGTTGTCGTCCACCTGGCGCAACTGGATATAGGTAAATGCCCAGCACAGTGCGGCGGCCAATGTCAGGGCGATTGGCAGCGGGTCGACCATGCTGCTGGGGCGACAGGCGATCACCACGCCGACAAAGCCTATGATCAGCGAAATCCACTGGCCGCGACTGGCGCGTTCCTTGAGGATCAGCGCCGCCAGCAGCGTGACCATGATCGGCGCAGAAAAATACAGGGTGGTCATTTCCGCCAGGGTCAGGTCCTTGGCGGCGGTGTAGTACAGCAGCCAGGCCAGCAGCGACAGCAGGCCGCGAATGATCAGCAGCTTGCGACTGACGGAACGCCAGGCACGCTTGAGCAAGCCCAGGCGCCCGGCGATCACGCACGCAGCGACCACCACCAGGCTGCGCCAGAACAGGATGGTGAAAACTGAATAGTCGGCCACCAGCCATTTGATCCCGGCGTCCTGCAACGCCAGGAACGCATAGGCCAGCGAGCACAGGGCAATCCCTTGCAACGAGCGATCGGTTTTCATCCGGCAGACCTGCGCAACGGTGTGCCGCGCCGCTCGGCAACGGCATACAGGGCTTCAATCAAAAAGGTCAGGCACAGGTAGACCCCGGCCACCAGCAGCAGCGGCTGGTAGATCTGCAAGGTCTGGGCGCGCACCACGTTGGCAGCGCCGAGCAGGTCGACCACGGCGATGGTTGAAGCCAGTGCGGTGGACTTGAGCAACATCACCGTCTCCCCCGCCAGGGTCGGCAGCAGCAGGCGCATGGCCCGTGGCAAGCGCACCCGCAACAGGGCCTGGCGCGGCGTCATGCCAAACGCCGAGGCGGCTTCCATTTCACCCTTGGGCACCGCCAGCAGGCCGCCGCGAATCACTTCACCGACGTACGCGCCCACTGACAACACCAGGGCAAACACGATGTACCAGTAACCGTCCCGCAGGAACGGCCAGAGGAAACTCCCGCGAATCATCGGGAACTGGGCAAATAGACTGCCCAGGCCGTAGTAGAAGATGTAGATCTGGATCAGCAACGGCGTGCCCCGCAGCACACTGGTGTACCCCAGCGCACAGCGGGCCAGCCACTTGCGCCGGGACAGCCGCGCCAGGGCTACCAGCACCGCCAACGCGAAGCCGAGCACTGCCGAAATCACCAGCAACGACAGGGTCGTCTGCAAGCCTTTGGCGATCAGTCCTGCGTAATAACTTATCCACTCAGGCATATGCGGCTCACTCGACAACCGGCATCCAGCGACGAATACGTCGTTCCAGGCGCCCGGAGAGGTAGTTGGAGGCCAATGTCACCAGGTAATACAAGGCGGCGGCCGTGAGATAGAACAACAGGTAATGCCGGGTCGAGCCCGCCGCCTGTTTGGCGGTGTACAGCAGTTCGTTGGTGCCTACCACGCTGATCAGCGCGCTGTCCTTGATCAGGTTGATCCACAAATTGGACATCCCGGCCAGGGCGTACGGCGCCATGATCGGCAGGGTTACCCGACGGAACAGGCCAAAGCCGCTCAAGCCAAACGCCCGCGCCGCTTCGATCTGGCCGTGGGGAATCGCGAGGATCGCCGCGCGGAAAATCTCCGAGGCGTACGCGCCTTGCACCAGCCCCAGCACCAGGACGGCTACCAGCGGGCCGCTGATGTTGAATTGCGCAAACCCCAGCCACAGCATCAGCGCGTTGAGGCCCATGGAGCCTGCGTAGTACAGCAGCAGGATCAGCAGCAACTCGGGCACGGCGCGAAAAACTGTGGTGTAACCGCGCATCAGCAGGGCTATCGGGCGCGGTGCACTGAGTTTGGCACAGGCCACCACCAGGCCGATCAACAGCCCCACCGCAAACGAACCGGCGGAGATCTGCAGGGTCATCCATAACCCTTTGAGCAATGCATTGCCCCAGCCTTGCTCGCTGAAGTTGAGTAGATCGAACATCGCGGCTCCCTATTTCGATGACACGCAGTGACCCTGTGGCGAGGGAGCTTGCTCCCGCTGGACTGCGCAGCAGGCCCATGTTTTGGGGGCGCTTCGCACCCCAGCGGGAGCAAGCTCCCTCGCCACAAGCACTCCCTTTCTACCGGGTTAGTTTGTGTAGGGGCTGTCACATACCTTGCTGACGTACGCCGGGGTATCGGCTCTTTTGCACGGGCTGACCGACACACCAAACACGCTCTGCGAGAGGTCCGCGTAGTCCTTGCTCACCAGCAACTCACCAATGGCTTTGTCCAGGCGGGCCTTGAGTTCGGTGTCTTCCTTGCGCAGGCCAGCCCCCACGCCGCGACCGATGATCGGGTCGTAAGGCACTTCGGCGATTTCCGCCAGGCCCTGTGCTTCAGGGGTCTTGACCATCATGGCGATGGCGACACCGTCGGCCATCATCAGGTCGGTGCGCCCGGCAATCAGATCGGCGTTGGCCGATTCCTGGGTGTCGTAATACTTCAGGTCAGCAATGTTCTCGTAGTACTTCTTCAGGTAGTTGGCGCTGACGGTGGAGATCTGCACGCCGATGATCTTGCCCTTCAACCCCGCCGGCGTGACCTCGACGGTGGTGCCCTTGGGGCCGGCAATGCCCAGCAGCGAGTCGTAGTAGGCGCGGCTGAAAGCGATCTGTTTTTCGCGCTCTTCGGTGACCGACATCGAGGAAAAAATCACGTCGATTTTCTTCGCCAGCAACGACGGAATAATCCCGTCCCACGCCACTTCCTTGATCTGACACTCTGCCTTCATCAGTCCGCAGAGCTTGTGGATCAGGTCCACCTCAAAGCCGGACCATTCACCGTTGCCGCCCTTCACCGTGAACGGTGGGTAGGGTTCCGCCGCTACCGCGAACACAATGGGTTTCTCCGCCGCCAACGCCGTACCTGCCGCCAGCATCAACACTGCACTGCTCAACCACTTTGCCAATCGTTTGGATTTCATGATCTTGCCCCGTCTTTTTTTGGAGTTAGCGAGTTTGATGCGCGTTGACGAACTGCCGGCAACGTTCACTGCGTGGGTCGATAAACACCGAGTCCGGCGAGCCGGTTTCCTCGATCAGGCCTTGGTGCAAAAACGCGACTTTGGATGACACGTCCCGGGCGAACGCCATTTCATGGGTCACCAGGATCATGGTGCGGCCCTCTTCCGCCAGGGAGCGAATCACCCGCAACACTTCGCCCACCAATTCCGGGTCGAGGGCCGAAGTGGGTTCGTCGAACAGCATGACTTTGGGACGCATGGCCAGGGCGCGGGCGATGGCCACCCTTTGCTGCTGGCCGCCGGAGAGGAACGCCGGGTATTCGTTGCGCTTGGCGGCCAGGCCTACCCGGTCGAGCAAGGCTTCGGCGCGTTCGATGGCTTCGGCGCGGCTTTCCCGCAGCACCTGGATCGGCGCTTCGATAAGGTTTTCGAGGACCGTGCGATGGGGCCACAGGTTGAAATTCTGGAACACCATGCCGAGTGTCGAGCGAATCCGTACCAGCTGTTTGGCGTCGGCCACCAGCGGTGCGCCGGGCCGGCCGTAGTTAAGCTTGATGCTTTCACCGTCGACATGAATGCTGCCCTGGTCCGGCACTTCGAGCATGTTGATACAGCGCAGCAAGGTACTTTTTCCCGAGCCGCTGGCGCCGATCAGCGAGATCACTTCGCCTTCGTGGGCCGTCAGGGAGATGCCCTTGAGCACTTCGATATTGCCGAAGCGTTTGTGCAGGTCGAGCACCTCGATCATCTTCTTCGCCGCAACCGGCTGCACGCTGATGATTTTCGCCGCAGGCGCTATGGGTGGTTCAGCGGCGAGCTTGGCGACGAAGCGGCTGATGCGTTCACAGGCTTCCGCCAGCCGGGTTTCACCCAGGGTGAACGACAGCCGCACAAAGCCCTGGGCCGGCTCGCCGAACGCCGCAGCATCCAGCACGGATACCCCCGCTTCGCGAAACAGGCGCCAGGCGAAATCCAGGGAGCTGAGGCCGGTGTCCCGCACATCCACCAGCACAAACATGCCGGCTTGCGGAGCGCGTACGTGGATGCCCGGGCAACCGCTGAGGCCCGCCACCACCAGGTCACGGCGGCGACGGTAAGTTTCACGCATGCCTTGAGTGACTTCATCGTGGGCCAGTACGGCAGCCGTCGCGGCTTCCATCACAAACCCTGGCAAGCCGTAGAGCATGCTCAATACCAGGGTTTCAGCGTGGGCAACCATGGCCGGTTCGGCGACGATCCAGCCGATGCGCCAGCCGGTCATGGCGTGGGATTTGGACAGGCTGCCAATCACGATGCAACGTTCGGCCATGCCCGGCAGCGCCGCCAGGCTGTGGTACTCGCCATCGAACACCAGGCTTTCGTAGACCTCGTCTACCACCACCCACAGTTCATGCTCGATCGCCAGGTCGGCAATCGCTTGCAGCTCCTGGGGACTGAGCACCACGCCGGTGGGATTGTTGGGGTTGGAGAAGAAGATCGCCCGAGTACGAGGCGTGATGGCGGCGGCCAGCAGTGCCGGGTCGAGGCGAAAACCCGAGTCGGCCGAACACGGCACCCGCACCAGCGTCGCGCCGCTGGCCTTGAGCGTGGCTTCGTAGGTGACGTACATCGGGTCGAGGACGATCACTTCATCACCGGCCTGTAACAGGCACAGCGAAGTGACGAACAAGGCGTTCTGCGCGCCGGCCACGGTGATGACGTTTTCGGCGTTCAGCGGGCGCGCCAGAGACTGGCTATAGCGGGCGGCGATGGCGTCGCGTAGTGCCGGGCGGCCGGGGATTTCGGTGTAGTGGGTGTCGCCCTGGCGCAGGGCGTCGACGGCGGCGTCGGTGATGAACGAGGGTGTGGCGAAATCCGGATCGCCCACACTCAGGATGATGATGTCTTCGCCTTTGCTGCTGGCCTGGAAGGCGGCGTGGTGAATGTCCCAGGCGGCTACGCCCTGCCCTGCAATTCGCTCAACAAAGGGTGAAAACCGCATGCCAGTGCCTCTCGTTCAATCAGAAAAAGCGCAAGCCCGCCTGTTACCAGGCAGGGGGTGCAGCCAACATAATTGAAACTGAACACTCGTTCAACGGCAAACTTCACCGGATGTCGTTAACAGCTAAAACAGGTCGTTGTGGTGGTTTGCCCATCAGGTTGCACTGGTGGTCTTGCAGCTCTTCGGCAGACGCCAGGTTCCATTCCTTGAGCGTCAACCGCGTGGTCAGCAGCACGAAGTTGCCATTTGCATCCGGTGTCAGCAGCAAGCTGTAGCTGGCCATGGCGTCGCCCTGGGCCTGCGCGTACTCATTCAAGATCGCCAGCGGGTCGCGCAGGTCGAAGTCCGCTGCCGACATGGTGCGGGCGCTATAGGTGTGCCCCAGCAGTTTTACCGGCAGGGTTTGCCATTGCTCGTTGAGGGTCGCGGCGCGTTCGTTAAGGGCGTTGAACACGTCGGGCCGCAGGCAGGCGATATGGATGTGCAACTGGTTTTGCGAGCGGCCATAACGCGAGTTGATCGCCAGCGACACAAAGCGGTCGGCAATCGGTGTTTGCAGGCCGGCGGAGAGTACATCGTGGTTTTTCCAGGCCTGGGCGAAGTAATGGGGCAGCAGGTTCCGGGTCAGCGCGATGTCTTCGATGCCGGTGATTTTATCGGTAGGGATCAGCAAATCCTGATACGGGCCGTTGAGGTCCTTGAGCAGTGCAAAGCCTTTCGCCGGGTCGACCTTGAGGCACGGGCTGGGGTTGAGGTGCTGGTTCTGATCAGGCACGCATTGGCGGCTGACGATCTGCCACAGCGCATCGGGATTGCCCCGCCACTTCCAGGCGCCCGCCAATGCCACCACACACAACAAACCACTGACAGTCTTGAATACGGTACCGCGCTTCATGCCAAAAACCTCAACGCCAAAGGGATGTCTTCTGTTGTTTTGCAACCGCAGACATCCCTGTCGCAAAGGTTAACGCTGGGCAGGGGCCATGAATTCCGGCCCTACCGGATCTTTTATCGTGCTGGCGAGAATACGGTCGATATGTTGCAGGTCGTCGGCGCTCAGCTGCCAGCCGAATGCGTCCTCGATGCCTTTCAGTTGGTCCGGACGACGGGCGCCCCACAGCGCAATCGTCGGGCCCTGGTCCAGCACCCAGCGTAATGCCAGGGCCAGCACTGACTTGCCGTGGCATTCGCGGGCATACACGTCCAATGCCGCCACCGCCGCCAGGTATTGCTCAAACCGTGGCGCCTTGAATTTCGGGTCGAGTTTGCGCACATCATCCCCATTAAAACGCGTGGCGGCGTGCATGCTACCGGTCAGCAAGCCTCGGCACAGCGAACCGTAGGCCAATACCACTAAGGCGTTTTGCTTGGCGTACGGCAGGATGTCGCTGTCGATCGCCCGCTCGAACAGGTTGTAGGGTGGCTGCACCGTGTCCAGGTGGGTGTACTGACGAAAGTCGTCCATTTGCGCGGGCGAATAATTGCTCACACCCACGGCCAGGATCTTGCCCTCACGGCGCAGTTTTTCCAGCTCGCAGGCGGTCTCTTCCTGGGCCACCAGCGGGTCGGGCCAGTGAATCTGGTAGAGGTCGATGTAGTCGGTTTCAAGGCGCGCCAGCGAGTCTTCGACTTCCTTGCGGATGCGCTGGGCCGTGGCGTTGCGGCGCACGGTGCCATCGTCCCATTGCAGCCCGGCCTTGGTGGCGATCACAGCGTTGTGGCGCACACCGTGCAGGGCGCGGCCGATCAGTTCTTCAGACAGTCCGAGACCGTAGACCGGCGCGCTGTCGATAAAGTTGATGCCGCTGTCCAGCGCATGGCGAATGGTCTTGATCGAGACCTCATTATCGGCACCGCCCCACATCGAGCCGCCCATGGACCAGGTGCCCAGGGCAATCCGCGAAACGGCCTTGTCGATGCCCGGGATCTTGATGGTTTCGATACTCATGAAAAAGCCTCCGCCAGAAACAATCAGTAAAAAAACGATTACTCTAGATCATCCGTGGTTGAATCGGGCTCAACGGCGCGTGCAACCCAAACCCCACAAAAGGTGCTTGATATGGCTGCGTTCAACCGTTCCGAATTGGCCGACCTGAATGTGTTCATGGCGATCATCCGCCGCCGCAGTTTCCGGCATGCCGCTCATGAACTGGGCGTCACCACTTCGGCCTTGAGCCACACCATGCGCAACCTGGAAACCCGCCTGGGGGTCAAGTTGCTCTACCGCACCAGTCGTGCGGTGGAGCCCACCGATGCGGGCGTGGTGCTCGCGGAAAAACTCAGTGCCGGCTTTGCGACGATTCAGGACGGCCTCGATACCCTTGAACTGTACCGCGAGGCGCCGATCGGCCGGCTGCGCCTGAACGTGCCACGGGATGCGGCGGTGTTGCTTGTCTCGCCCATCCTGGGTGAGTTCACCCGCGCTTACCCGCAATTGCGCCTGGACGTGATGATTGATGACCGCATGCTCGACATCGTCGCCGAAGGCTACGACGCGGGTATCCGCTATGGCGCCACGGTGCCCCAGGACATGGTGGCCGTACCGCTGACGGGCGAGCTGCGCTGGATCATGGTCGCTTCCCCCGCGTATCTCAAGCAGGCCGGAACGCCTTCGGTACCCAAGGACTTGCTCGCGCACTCTTGCGTGCGCATGTACCTGGGCGACAAGACCACCTACAAATGGGAGCTGGGCAACGGCCCCCGCCAGCAGCGTCTCGACGTGCCTGGCCACTTCAGTGCGGCCGACACACAAACCATCGTCGACGCAGCGCTGCAAGGCGTGGGCATCGCCTATTGCCTGGAGAATCGCGTGCTGTCGGAACTGGCAGACGGCCGTCTGGTGCAGGTGTTGCCCGACTGGGTCTGCATCGGCGCGCCGCTGTGCATGTACTACCCGAGCCGCCGGCAGTCGCAGCCGGGGTTGCGGCAACTGATCGACATGATCCGTCTGAAAACCACCGGCTCGCCGTGGCTGGAATCACATTGAACCTGTGCCAGGCCGTGGTCCTCAAACCGGGATAGACCACGGCCTGGTGCATGCTCGATGACTTTTATTTTATGGATGGCCGTACTCGGCGCAGTGTTGCTCATCCTGGCCCTCACCTCCTCCTACCTGCGCTGGATGCCGGTCACTACCTCGGCTGTTTGCCTGCTGCTGGGTATCTGCATCGGCCCGTTGGGCATGGACTTGCTGCACCTGGACATCAAGGGCTCCGCCCGTTGGATGGAACACCTGACGGAAGTCGCGGTGCTGTTTTCGCTGTTTGTCAGCGGGCTGAAATTGCGCCTGCCCCTCAAGCACCGAACCTGGCGCATTGCGTTTGGGATGGCCGGGCCCGTGATGCTCTTGACCATCCTCGGCACATGCCTGGCGCTGCATTGGCTGCTGGGGTTGTCGTGGGGCGTTTCGCTGTTGGTGGGGGCGATTCTGGCGCCCACCGACCCAGTGCTTGCAGGCCTGGTCCAGGTGAATAACGCTCAGGACTATGACTCGCTGCGCTTCGGCCTCTCAGGCGAGGCCGGACTGAACGACGGTACGGCCTTCCCTTTCGTGATCTTTGCGCTGATCTTCATGCAGCACGGCGGCTTCGACGGTGACTGGCTTGGCGGCTGGGTCCTGAAAAACCTGCTCTGGGCCGTACCTGCCGGGCTGCTGGTAGGGTACTGGATGGGCCGGGGCATCGGTCGTATCACCCTGAAAATGCGCATTACCAATGCCGACAGCACACTGTCACCCAATGATTACCTGACGCTGGCCCTGATCGCCCTGGCCTACGTGGTGGCTGAAGCCATCGGCGGCTACGGCTTTCTGTCGGTATTCGCCGCCGGCCTCGGGCTGCGCCAGGCCGAGTTCAAGTCCACCGGCAATTCACAAACCCCCGCCGAGCATCTCGCCCAGCCCGTGGTTGGCCACATGGAAGTGGAGCCGGAGCATGCGTTGCATGGAGACGTCGGGCAACTGCAAGACACGCAGATCGCCGCTGGGGTGATGATGGGCGATATGCTCGCCTTCGGCGGCCTGGTGGAGCGTTCGATGGAAGTGTTTCTAGTGACCCTGCTGGGGGTGGTACTGGTCAGCCATTGGGACTGGCGGGCACTGGCGGTGGGCGCGTTGCTGTTTTGCGTGATCCGGCCCCTCAGCGTGCTGTCGATACCCTGGGGCACCTTGCTCAATGGCCATCAGCGCGGATTGGTGGGCTGGTTCGGGATTCGCGGGATCGGCAGCATCTACTACCTGTTCTACGCCATCAACCACGGGCTGGTGGGAACCAGTAGCGCGGTGGCGGTGAACCTGACGCTGTCAGTCATTGCCCTGAGCATCGTCGTTCATGGTCTCAGCACGCAGCCGATGCTGGTGTGGTATGAACGACGTGCCCAGGCACAACAATGACGTCTACTCCTGGTTTTCGATATTGCCGACGTCGGCGGCATCATCCAGGTCGTTAAGCGGTACTTCGGCATCATCCATCAATGAACCCGGGTCTTCGTTGCCCGGGTCATTGAGTTCATCGTCTTCATCAATTTCAACTGACATGACCGTCTCCTCTAACCGCCTTGGGTATCGATATCGGCATCGGTTTCAGGCTTGGGCTCGCGCTCGGGCTTGAAGTCAGGACTGTAGTCGTTTTCCTTGGCCGTTGGGTCGCTGGCAGGCTTCGGGTCTTTCGGTGCGTCGGCCGCGGTGCCTGGCGCCGGTTCGCCGCGGTCGATGGCAGGATCGTTGCGGTTGCTGGTTTGCGGGTCGTTGTCTGTGCTCATGGCTCACCTCTGTTGGAAAACGCAGACTGCGTAAAGGTAAGGTCCTGTGCGGGTGGGTGAAGTTCCAATTGCTTATGAGCCGGGATTGTCCACCTGGATATAGAACGCATAGGCCCCCAGGATTACCCAGAACACCATGAACAGCCACGGCGCGCGCATCGAAAACAACAGCGACTTGCGATAGCCCTTGTGGGACGACTCCATCTCGGAAAACAGAGGCGACTCGTCATAGGCCATGCCCATCACCGGCTCGCTGCGCAGCAGTTCGCTCTGCTTGTAGTGCCAGTGATCGATGATGTCGTAGGCCGCCCGAATGCCCGGCCAGGCGTTGAGGGAACTGAGGATGCCCAGCAGGGCCAGGAATACCGGCACCACCAGGGTGAACAGCTTGCCCCATTCCGGATTGAGGTTGCCCATGCCGGAAACGAAGGCGATCACCAGGAACGACTGCGCCGTAAGGTAGGCGTCGGTACGGTTGGCCAGGATGCTGGTTTCGTACTGGATCTCGCGCCGGTAGAAATCGAGACGATCCTTGGGTGAGCCGAAAATCTTCGCGTTGTGTTCGCTGTGGTCGGTCAGGCTCGATTCCGGGGTGTCGGGTGAAATGATTCTGGGCACATCCGTGCTCCGTGCTGGACTGAGACCCTTTAGAAGAATCAGGCCGGCGCGAAGTTCAAGTTTGTTAATGCGCCAATTTGGAGCACGCCCCGCCCCCTGTAGGAGCGAGCTTGCTCGCGAAGGGCATCAACGATACCGCTGGCATCCTGACTGAACGGGGTGTTCTCAGGTTTTTCGCGAGCAAGCTCGCTCCTACAGGGGTTTCGGCACAGGCATTGCTTTATCCATTCATCTGCCCGGATACAGGAGCAATCGTTACCTCTCGACCCAGAGCCCACCCCAAAAGAAAGTAAGGACCAGGCCTGCTGGCACCATCAGCCACGGGCTCATAAAAAAATGCGTTTTCTAAAGCGGCAGTGCCAAAGCGCAGTTAGTCCCGGCACTGACAAGGTAATTGGAATGGCTCGATCTTTCTTTGATGAAATGAATGACGCACAAGGCGTTTGCCGTGCGCACTATCAGGAATTCTCCCGCTGGCTGGCCAATACGCCGCCAGAACTGCTGGCCCAGCGCCGCCGTGAAGCCGATCTGCTGTTTCACCGCGCCGGGATCACCTTCACCCTGTATGGCGACGAGCAGGACACCGAGCGCCTGATCCCCTTCGATATCATTCCCCGCAGCATCCCTGCCAGTGAGTGGAGCGTCATCGAACGCGGCTGTATCCAGCGGGTGAATGCGCTGAACATGTTCCTCGCCGACATCTACCACGACCAGCGCATCATCAAGGCCGGGATCATCCCCGCCGAGCAAGTCCTCGGAAACGAGGGTTACCAGAAAGCCATGGTTGGCCTCGACCTGCACCGCGATATCTACTCGCACATCTCCGGGGTCGACCTGGTGCGCGATGGCGACGGCACCTACTACGTGCTCGAAGACAACCTGCGCACTCCCAGCGGCGTGAGCTACATGCTCGAAGACCGCAAGATGATGATGCGCCTGTTCCCGGAGGTGTTCGCCAAGCAACGCATCGCCCCGGTGGACCACTACCCCAACCTGCTGCTCAAGACCCTGAAAAGCTCCAGCCGCCTGGACAACCCCAACGTGGTAGTGCTGACGCCGGGCCGCTTTAACAGCGCGTTTTTTGAACATGCGTTCCTGGCCCGGGAAATGGGCGTGGAGCTGGTGGAAGGCGCGGACCTGTTCGTGCACGACCTCAAGGTATTCATGCGCACCACCGATGGCCCGAAGGCCGTTGATGTGATCTACCGCCGTATCGACGACGCGTTCCTCGACCCGCAAGCCTTCAACCCCGACTCGATGCTCGGCGTGCCCGGCCTGGTTGCGGCCTACTGCGCGGGCAATGTGGTGCTGGCGAATGCCATCGGCACCGGCGTGGCGGATGACAAGTCGATCTACCCCTATGTGCCGGAAATGATCCGCTTCTACCTGGATGAAGAGCCGATCCTGCAAAACGTGCCGACCTTCCAGTGCCGCAAACCGGATGAACTGTCCCACGTGCTCGCCCACCTGCCGGAACTGGTGGTCAAGGAAACCCAGGGCTCCGGCGGTTACGGCATGCTGGTGGGCCCCGCTTCTACCGCCGCCGAGATCGAAGACTTCCGGCAACGCATCAAGGCCCGACCCCACGCCTACATCGCCCAACCGACCCTGAGCTTGTCCACCTGCCCGACCTTTGTCGAAAACGGCATCGCGCCACGACATATCGACCTGCGGCCCTTCGTGCTCTCGGGCAAGGAAACCCGCCTGGTGCCCGGAGGCTTGACCCGCGTGGCACTGCGCGAAGGCTCATTGATCGTCAACTCGTCGCAAGGCGGCGGAACCAAGGACACCTGGGTGGTGGAGGGCTGAATATGCTGAGTAGAACCGCCGCAGATCTGTATTGGATGTCCCGTTACCTGGAGCGTGCCGAGAACCTGGCACGCATGCTCGAAGTCAGTTATTCGCTGTCGTTGATGCCCCAGGCCGGGCGCAGTGACGGGCTCGACGAGCTGGCCATGTCGCTGCTCAGCAGCGGCACCCTGGAAAGCTACCTCGAGCGCCATAAGCAGTTGGACGCCGAGCGCATGTTGCATTTCTTCGCCCTCGACGAGGAAAACCCGGCGAGCATCTACAACTGCCTGCGGGCTGCGCGGGGTAACGCCCACGCGGTACGTGGGCGGATCACCGCCGACATGTGGGAAAACCTCAATGCCACCTGGCTGGAGATGCGCAGCATTGCGGCCGGCGGCTTGGCCCGCCACGGCATCAGCCATTTTTGCGACTGGGTGAAGCAGCGTTCGCACCTGTTCCGCGGGGCAACATCCGGGACAATCATGCGCAACGACGCGTATCGGTTTATCCGGCTGGGCACCTTTGTCGAGCGGGCGGATAACACCTTGCGGTTGCTGGACGCGCGGTATGAGATGTTTGGGGAAGAGTCCGAGGAAGTCAGCGACCTTTCGGCACGCGGGTATTACCAATGGAGTGCGCTGCTGCGGGCATTGTCGTCGTTCGAGGCGTATACCGAGCTGTACCCGAATGCGTTGAACGCGCGGTCGGTGTCGGAATTGTTGCTGTTGCGCAGCGATGTACCACGCTCGTTGCATGCGTGTATTGAAGAGTTGAGCCATATCCTCGCGGACCTGCCGGGGAGCTATGGGCGTACGGCCCAGCGTTTGGCGGCGGAGTTTGAGGCGCGGCTGCGGTATACCGGGATTGATGAAATTCTGGAAGACGGACTCCACAGCCGGCTGACGGAATTTATCGATACCGTGCGGGAGTTGGCGCGGGCGATTCATAGCTCCTACCTTGAAGTCGTCTGATGTGATCGTTCCCACGCTCCGCGTGGGAATAAATCCGTTGACGCTCCGCGTCACGCCTTCAAAAGCGGACGCAGAGCATAGGACCGATCATGACGGCTGTGATGTGCGGCTCAATCATATAACTGTCATTTCGGATCATTGATCCGGCCCTGGTGCCGCTCTTATGTTGGTGGGGTGCAACGCCCCGCCCATCATAAGAACAGGTGCCCACCATGTCCGAACAACTGAACCTATCTCCCGAGGCCGCCCACAGCCTCAAGCGCTGGCACGCCATGCTCGTTGCCGGTGACCTCAAGGCCCTCCCCGAATTGCTGGCCCCCGACGCAGTCTTCCGCTCGCCCATGGCCCACACGCCCTACCCCGGCGCGCCCGTGGTGTCGATGATCCTCAACACCGTGTTCAACGTCTTTGAAGACTTCACCTACCACCGTGAGCTGGCCACCGCCGATGGTCAAAGCGTGGTGCTGGAATTCAGCGCACGCGTGGGTGACAAGCAGCTCAAGGGCATCGACCTGATTCGCTTTAACGAACAAGGGCAGATCATCGAGTTTGAAGTGATGATCCGCCCCTTGAGCGGGCTGCAAGCCCTGGGTGAGGAAATGGGCCGGCGCCTGGCGCCTTACCTGGCGAAAGCCAAGGGCTGAATGTCTACTGGTTTTTCACCAGCACCGGTTCTGCGCGGTACTGCTCAGGGAACAGTTTTTTCAGCTGGGCCACCTTCGGCAGGTCGTTGATCACGATGTACGGATAGGACGGGTTTTCCGTCAGGAAGTCCTGGTGATAGGACTCCGCCGGGTAGAAGGCCTTGCCCATTTCGATTTGGGTCACGATCGGCTTGTCGAAGGCCTTGGCGGCGTCGAGTTGGGCGATGTAGGCCTGGGCGACTTTTTGCTGTTCGGCATTCTGGGCAAAGATCGCCGAGCGGTACTGCGTGCCGCTGTCCGGGCCCTGGCGGTTGAGTTCCGTGGGGTTGTGGGCCACCGAGAAGTAGATCTGCAGCAGTTTGCCGTAGCTGACCTTGCTCGGGTCGTAGGTCACGGAGACGGACTCGGCGTGGCCGGTGTCGCCGCCGCTGACGCTGTCGTATTGGGCGGTGCTGGCCGCGCCACCGTCATAGCCGGAGACCGCGTTTTTCACTCCTTGCACATGCTGGAACACGCCCTGCACGCCCCAAAAGCAGCCGCCAGCGAACACGGCGGTTTGCAGGTTGTTCGAGTCTGCCGGCAGGTCCATGGCCGGCGGCGCAATCACCACCGCGTCGTCGGACGGGCCGAAAGAGAACGCCGAGCTGTGGCCGACAAAGGCGGCGAACGCCAGGGCGGGTAAGTACTTAAACAGTTTCATCTCAGTCACTCCGAAACATCAGAATAAACGCGGTCATCGGTGGGAGCTGGCTTGCCTGCGATAGCGATGTTGAATTCACTACCGCTATCCCAGGCAAGCCAGCTCCCACATTGATCGGGTTAACCCTGCAAAATTTCGCTATGGGTTAGCCGAAGGTGAAGGCGTAGGCCGCCACTTGCGGGTCTAGAAACTCGATGGTGAAGGTCCGGTCCTTGACCGCGCCCGACTGGCGAACAAGCTGGTACAAGCGCTGCTCAGTCACCGTGCCACTGCCATCCGGAGCAACGTCGGTGCCGTGGGCATCCCCCGGCGCCTGGCCGTCAATCGTCACTTTGAAGCGCACCGGCTTGCCGTCGGCGTCAGGCCCCAGCACCAGATGCAGGTCACGGGCATGGAAGCGGTAGACGATCTTGCCGTGGGCCGCCGCGAGGGTGGCTTGCTGGCCGCCCACGTTCCATTGGCCTTCCAGGGTCCAGTTATTCAGCGCGAGATTGCCGGCTACCGGGTAGTTGGCGACCTTGTCGGTAGCCAACGTGCCCGTGGAGACAAAATTCTCGGCACGCTGGAAGCCCAGGTAGGTTTCCGGCGACTGCACTTCGTTCATGTCCGGTGCGGCCTGGATGCCCTTGGCGTCCGCTTCGATCAAGCCGCCCGCCACCTTGGTAGCGCCCGCCTCACGCAGCAGTTGCTGGATCACCCGTTCGGACTCGGCGTAGTCACCCTCGCCAAAGTGGTGATAGCGAATCTGGCCCTTGGCGTCGGCGAAGTAATGCGCCGGCCAGTACTGGTTATTGAACGCGCGCCAGATCTTGTAGTTGTTATCGATGGCCACCGGGTAGGTGATGCCCAAGTCCTTCATGGCCTTGGTAACGTTGTTCACGTCGCGCTCGAAGGCGAATTCCGGAGCGTGCACACCGATCACCACCAGGCCCTGGTCGCGGTACTTCTCGGCCCAGGCCTTCACGTACGGCAAGGTGCGCAGGCAGTTGATGCAGGAGTAGGTCCAGAAATCCACCAACACCACCTTGCCCTTCAACGCCTCGGCGGTCAGGGGTTCGGAGTTGAGCCATTGCACAGCGCCGTCCAGCGCCGGCAACTGGCCTTCCACCGGCAACGTGTCGCTGTGGTTGGCAGCCATCATCGCGCCGCCGGCCATCATCGCCCCGCTCTTCTGTTCAGGCTTGGCGCTGAGTTTTTCCACCAGACTTTGTTCCAGGCCACCGGTCGAGGCCGTCGACAAGCGTGCCAGGATGCCGGTGTCCAGGCCCAGGGCAATTGCCGCCACACCCGCCAGCATCAATGCACCCAGGCCACGGCGCAGCCATTCACCGGCGCCCAGGGAACGCTTCATGAAGCCAAAGACTTTACCGCCGACCAGCAACGCCAAGGCCAGGGAGGTGGCAGCGCCTGCCGCGTAGGCCAGCAAGAGCAAGGTAGTGCCGATACTGGCGCCTTGCAGCGCGGCGCCCGTCAGCACCAACCCCAGGATAGGCCCGGCGCACGGAGCCCACAGCAGCCCGGTGGCCACGCCGATCAGGAATGAAGCGCCCGGCCGGGGCCGCGAATCGGCCCCGGCGGCTTCCGACAGGCGACTGCCCGCCGCCACCAGTGGCCGGGTCAGGCGTTCGGACAGACTGGGCAGGAGCAAGGTCAGCCCGAATAGCGCAACAAACAGCAACGCGAGCCAGCGACCGTACTGATTGACTTGCACCACCCAACCGCCGCCCACCGCCGCGAGCGAGGCGACCAGGGCGAACGTCATCGCCATCCCCAGCAGCAGCGGCAAGCCACTGCGCAAAAACGGCTGCCCGGTGCGAGCGAAGACAAAAGGCAGAACCGGCAGGATGCACGGGCTGACAATCGTCAGCACGCCGCCCAGATACGCGAGAACCAAAAGCCACATGGGGTATTCCCTTATAAGAAGACATCGAATTAAGCCGCGGTGAACGTCATGGCTGCGCCGTTCATGCAATAGCGCAGGCCGGTAGGTGCCGGGCCGTCATCGAACACATGCCCCTGATGACCGCCGCAGCGGCGGCAATGGATTTCCTTGCGTTCCACACCGAAGGAAGTGTCAACGTGGCTGGCCACGGCGTTTTCCAGGGGTTGCCAGAAACTCGGCCAGCCGGTGTGGCTTTCAAATTTGGTGGCAGAGGCATACAGCGGCAATGCGCAACCGGCGCAGGCGAAAGTGCCGTTGCGATGCTCGCTGTTGAGGGCGCTGCTGTAGGGGCGTTCGGTGCCCTGCTCCCGCAGGATCGCGTATTGCTCGGCGGTCAGCAGGGTGCGCCATTCGGCGTCGGTGTGACTGACTTCGAAATGTTCGGCGGCTTCGGCTTCGGCAATCAGGGCGGGCCCGGCATTGATTTTTTGCAGCAGGCCACCGGCGATTACCGCAAGCCCAAGGCCGCCACCGGCCAGCAGCATTTGACGACGCGTATACATGACTTTCTCCTCACACAAGTGCTGATGGCTGTCGAAACCCCTATGGCTGACAAATAAACTGTGGCGAGGGAGCTTTCTCCCCCTGGCCTGCGCAGCAGGCCCATCTTTCAGGGCCGC
>NZ_JAAAFU010000026.1:167180-248232 GCF_019352905.1 Pseudomonas sp. Xaverov 83
TCGCGGAATCCTCACGCAGAGTTAAACAATTCGTGATAACTACACTGTTGCAAAACCCGCACAATGCGCGAATCACGAGAAAAGGTTTTGCCAATGGATCAGCCCAAACGTGTCCTGGTTGTCGAGGACGATGCGCACATTGCCGATTTGATCTGCCTGCACCTGCGGGACGAGCAGTTCGAGGTGGTGCACAGCGCCGACGGTAACGAGGCCGTGCAACTGCTGGAACAAGGCGGCTGGGATGCGTTGATCCTCGACCTGATGCTGCCCGGCGTCGACGGCCTGGAAATCTGCCGCCGCGCCCGAGCCATGACGCGCTACACGCCGATCATCATCACCAGCGCCCGCTCCAGTGAATTGCACCGCATCCTTGGCCTGGAGCTGGGGGCCGACGACTACCTGTCCAAACCGTTCTCGATGCCCGAGCTGGTGGCACGGGTCAAAGCCTTGCTGCGCCGGGTAGATGCCATGGCCCGCAACCTCAAGATGGACGCCGGCAGCCTCGATCTCGGCCAGTTGTTCATCAACCCGCTGACCCGCGAAGCCACCCTGCAAAGCCAGC
The DNA here is from genome assembly GCF_019352905.1 of Pseudomonas sp. Xaverov 83. NCBI lineage: Bacteria > Pseudomonadati > Pseudomonadota > Gammaproteobacteria > Pseudomonadales > Pseudomonadaceae > Pseudomonas > Pseudomonas sp. Xaverov 83. The sequence goes on from NZ_JAAAFU010000026.1 coordinate 167,743, forward strand.
GCCTGGACCTCACGCCACGGGAGTTCGACCTGCTGTATTTCTTCGCACGCCAGCCGGGCAAAGTCTTCTCGCGCATGGACCTGCTCAACGCCGTGTGGGGCTACAGTCACGAGGGCTACGAACACACGGTCAACACCCATATCAACCGCCTGCGGGCCAAGGTCGAGACCGACCCGGCCAACCCGGCGCGCATCCTCACGGTGTGGGGCCGTGGCTACAAATTCGCCGAGCAAGCGTCATGAAACTGACCCTTACCCAGCGCCTGTCGTTGGTGTTTGCGCTGTTGCTGCTGATTTGCAGCGGCACTTCGGCCTGGTTGCAAGTGCGCTCCAACCACATGCATGAACTGGAGGTGGTGCAAGGCCTGTCCCGCGACCTCGCGGCACACATCGCCCGCGACACCCAGTTGATGGACGCCGACGGCCTCAAGCCCGATGCGGTGCGCAACCTGTTCAGCCAGTTGATGCTGGTTAACCCGAGTGTCGAGGTGTACCTGCTGGACATCAATGGCCGGGTGGTGGGCAATGCCGCGCCCAGCGGGCACTTGCGCCGTGACCAGGTGAACCTGGAGCCGATTCGCCGATTCCTCAGCGGCGCCCGGTTGCCGATCGTGGGCGATGACCCGCGCAGCGTCGACGGGCTCAAGGTTTTCAGCGCCGCGCCGCTCAAGGTCAATGGCCAGCAAACCGGCTACCTGTACGTGGTGCTGCTGGGCGAGGCCCATGACCTGTTCGATGCCCAGGACGCCACCAGCGTAGCCCTGAATATCGCGCTGTGGTCCATCGCCCTGGTAGCGCTCCTGTGTCTGCTGGCCGGCTTGACCGCCTTCGCCTGGATCACCCGACCCCTGCGCCTGCTGACCGAGAAAGTCGGCCAGTTCGATATCAACGGTGCGCCGAAAGTCCAGCAGCCCGTGGCCACTGCCCCGTCGAGCCAGGACGAAATCGCCGTGCTCGACCAAGCCTTCAACCAGATGGAAAACCGCCTGGGCGAGCAATGGCGCGCCCTCACCCACCAGGACCAGGAACGTCGCGAAATGGTCGCCAACATCTCCCACGACCTGCGCACGCCGCTGGCTTCGCTGCATGGCTACCTGGAAACCCTGTCGCTGAAAGACGCCAGCCTGAGCCCCGAAGACCGTCGGCGTTACCTGGGTATTGCACTGGACCAGAGCCGCAAGGTCGGTGGTTTGGCGCAATCGCTGCTGGAGCTGGTGCGGTTGGAACATGGTTTTGTGCAGCCGGTGATCGAGGGCTTTTCCCTGCCGGATTTGGTGCAGGACATCTTTCAGAAATTCGAACTGACCGCCGAGGCGCGCGGCATCGTCTTGAGCGCCACCCTGCCACCGCAGGTGCCAACGGTGTTTGCGGATCTGGGATTGATTGAACGGGTGCTGACCAACCTGCTGGATAACGCGCTGCGGCATACACCGGTGAACGGGGATATTCAGGTCACGCTTGCGCCCAAGGGGGATCGGGTGGAAGTGACCGTCAGTGACAGTGGGCCGGGGATTGATGCGGAACTGCGTGAAGGGTTATTCCTGCGGGCGTTCACCATTGGTGGTGCACGGCGGGATGGCGGGTTGGGGTTGAGGATCGTGCATCGGATATTGCAGTTGCATGGGCGGGAGATTCGGTTGGTGGAAGTGGTTGGGCGTGGGGCGACGTTTAGGTTTTCGTTGGTGAGCCAGCCTAGAATGTTGGCGGGGGAATAAAAGCGGAGCAGATTCATTGGTTAAATAAATCGGCCCCGCTTACTTTGCGCTATTCGTATTATAGTTGTGTCACACGCAACAGAAACACAGAGATCGACTGAAGGTCCCCCCCATTCGATATCGTATTAACTGAGAATTGAAGAGGACCAGTAGCGCTGGCCGTAAACTCTATTTTTAAGTCCTTTCCTTCGTTCTGGAACGTATAGGTCGCACTCCTATGAACACCCGCCATGATATACGCACCTGGCGGACCGCCATAATAGTTCCCGATTAGTGTTGCCTCGAAAATATAGCGTTTACCGGCCGTGACATTGATGTTCTTTGTAAGCGCGCGCCCCTCCCCTTTAATGGGACCATTGTTGTGCCACAAGAAATATTTGATGCCTCCACCATTGGTCAACAATGTAAGGTAAAGCCCCATCGCGGCTCTGGTCCAACCGTTCATGTTTTGATTATCGAAGTTAGTGTAATCCAGTATCTGGATGGATTTGACAGTGTACGTCGTCGTCTGAAGAAGTACCGCCTGAGATTTATTGTTCACTTTGTCGAAAGCAATACGTACCTCAATGGTCAATGTGGTCCCATCTTTAAGTGTCCGAAACCAGTTGTGATTAGGGTTGTAGCTATACGCTCCCGCATGGCCATTGTTCGCCCCAGACCAAGGCTCATAAACCACGGCTTGGTTGTTACTGTCGGTTCCTTTGTAGGTCAGCCATTTAATTTGCCCATTGGAAAACTGGAACGGATAGGCCGCGATACTCCACAAGGTGGACGCACCAAAGCCGGTTATGTCCAGTAAACCACCCGTGGCAATGCTATTGATCAACGGCCTCGGCAAGCTGCCCACAGGAATCGGTGTTACCGTAACCGTCAACGTTATCGAGGGGCGTGTTACATTTGCCCGGGTCACTTCATACTTGAGCATAAAGGTTTTGTTGACATTACCAATGTTGGCACCAATAGCTGATGCTGGAATGCCAAACGTCACAACGCCGCTGGTTAGTCCGTTTTTGGCGGCAATCACTGGAGAACCAGCACCGGCAGTACCTTGCATGGTGACCTGAATCGAATCACCGTCGCGCATGCCGACATAGCTCACCACCAAGGTCGTGCCGGTCTGTACATCCAGTGGCGCAAGTGTGGCAGTACCGGGGCCTGTGATAGTCGCTCGGCTCAAGCCCGGCGGTGGCAACTCGCCTAGGCCCTGGCGAATTTCCACGGTGGCGATATGGGAATAACGGGGCCGTTGCTGGCTACGTTCCAGGGTGTAAAAGACCTTGACCTGTTCGTCCAGATTGGCCGTGATGTAGTCAATCAAAATGCTGTGCTCAGTGGTGGCTCCGTCTACGCCCACTTGAACCCTGACACTGGTATTGGCGCCAGGACCTATCCAGTACAAAGTGATCCAGTCACCCTGCAATGTGCCGGTAAACGGGGCAATCACCCAGGCATACTCCGTAATATCATCCGGGTTCAAAACCCCGTCGTACGCTTTTTCGACAATGGGTTCGGGCAGCTCCCGCACCGGCTCGCCCACATGGACTTTTAAGCGCAAGGACTCCTGAGGCAATGCCCCCTGGCGGGATAGAACGTAATACACCTCGGTGGGGTAACCGTTGAAATGCTTGAGTATGCTGTCGGGTACCATAACGAGCATCTCGCCTTCGGGCGTGATCGGGATGTTGCCAACCGGCGCGCCTATCCTACGCACAATGGGGCTCCCTACCCCCTCCGCAACCACCATCACGTCCAGAAATGCGCCGTCAGGCCAACTCGCCTGGGCAGGAAACCGCACCGTGGCCTCAGGCAGGTCTGGTTCAAGGTAATCACCGATCAGTTGATCGATGGTCGGAGCAGGCCATTTGACTACATCACCCAGGATCCTCAGGTGGCGGTTGTATGAGCGTTTATCCGGCAATCCGTCGCCCTGGAGCAGGTAATAAGCGTACGCCGTCCCCTTGGCCAGTGCAGCCACCAGGGCATGCTCGATATTGAAGTAATAGGCCTTGCCACCGGACAGGTTTTGACTCTCCAGATGCGGCACTGCAACGCCCTCATTGTCAGTACCCGCCCACACCAGCGTGACGACCGAATACGCACGGGCGTCCGCGCTGCTGACGCGCGCACCCACCCTTACCGCCTGGCCACCCAATTGCTCCAGTTCGATGTCCCGCTCAGTCTCGGGGAACGTCAGCCAAGGGGCCTCTGGGCGCTCCGTATCGAGGTACACGTCCACCCAGGTTATCGGCGACCAGCGCGCCCATTCATCCGGATAATTACCGGTCGCTCCCTCCACCTGGAAGCCCACGGGAATCGCTTCGCCGTTACCGGCGGCGCCGATGTTTGCGTAGTCGACAGTGAGGCGGATGTCGGTGTTCACCTCGTCAGGCTGGACCCGGTGTTCGATTCGCTCGGAACCCCAAACCAGAATCAGCAGGTCATAAGGCGCCATGTTTTCCCAATGCCGAAACACGATCTCGACGCCCTGCGCGGCGCGGGTGTCGTCGACGCCATCGATCAGCACATCCGGAGGCAGTTCGTAGACCAGGCGCTGATGCCCCGGCGTTTCGTCATCGGGATCACGCCCACCAGGACGCTGCAGGTTGACCCGTAGCCGCAGGCGTTCGGTTTCGTCGCTATTGCCGCTGCTGCGAATGACTTTGGCATACACCGGATCGGCCCACGCCTCGAGGATGTGGTCCACGGGTACGATGAACGGGATGCGCGTCAGGTCCTCATCGTCCTCGCGGATAAAGTTGCCCGCGACCGGCCACTGCGGGTCGCCCCAGTACAGCTCGAACACCGTGCCGGGCGGCGTATTTTCCGGGCGTGCCATATGCACCAGCAGCGGGTGTTCGATATGCCGCAGGCCGATGCCACCATCGGCGGCCTCGATATCGTCGGGAATGGGCGGCTGAAGCAGTGGAATGTCGACGGGAGGCAGGAGGTCGGCGGATGGGCGATGCATGGGCATGATGAAAGTCCTCGTTGAGTCGCCGTTGGGCGCTGATCCCATCCAATACTTATGGACGCGATGTGGCTACTGTCAGGGGTATTTGATATCTCCAATGGCGCACCCATTTCGCTCAAGGTGCGCCGTCGTCCGAACAGGAGATTGACCGTGCCCAGCCAAAGCCACACTGCATCGCTCACCCCGTCGAATGTGCCCGAGGCCCTTGAGCGTCTGGTTATTCCCGGCATGACCCAGAACGTTCCCGGCTATGACGGCGGGTTACCCGAGTGGTTGTTTGCGTCCGGGCTGACGGCACAGGTCAACAACAGTTGGGGTGCCCAGCCAGGAGACATGATCACGGTTGGCGAACAAATAGACCCCTTGAACATCCGGGCCATGGCCATCAAGCAACTGGAGCCTGGGGATGAGTTGCAAGCGCATTTTTTCTTTAGCTTGCCGCAAAAAAACCTGCCCGACGGTGAGTTCAAGCTGGGCTACGTGTTGCATCGTGCCGGCGGAGTTCCTGGTCAGTTTTCCTTGCCCCTGAATGTGCTGATCAAAACCGATTTACCCGGCGGCCCGGACAGCGGTCACCTGCCGGAAGGACACCCAGCGCTCTCATTCAGCCTCTCCGCCCTGCAAATCTACCCACCCGAAGCCGCCCGGGGCGTTATCGCGACCATCGAGCCTTACCCGAACATGCATGCGCAAGACGTCATCCACTTCCAGTGGGGGGGCTTGACCCTCTTGCAGCCGGTAGAGGGCGTCGGGCAGCAGACCCACATCTCCATCAGCCATGCGCAGATTGTCGAGGCGGGCGACAGCTATGGCTTGTTGGTCAACTTTTATCCGGTCGACCTGGTCGGCAATCCTTCCGTACAAAGCTCCAGGTACCTCGAGGTGGTTGTCGACCTGGCCGGCGCAAAACCCGACGGCCCGGCCATCATCACCGATGACCCGTTGGGCTACATCGACCCGGACCGGCTCAACGGCGAGAGCCTGCAACTCGAGCTGTACACCACTGCCCAGGTTGGCAAACCGGGAGACCTGTATGACATCTCGTTCCGCGCCTACCCACCATTAGGCGGCGTGGTCACATACCGGGGGTTTGAAGAGATTGTCAGGGCCGGGGTGCCCGTCAATCACCCGGTGCCCTACAGCGTGGTCCGCGCCGCCGCCGGGGGCAAGATTGAAACCAGCTTCGTCCTGCGCAAGCGCACGGAACCGTCAGACCTGGTGTCGCAAAAAACCTTCGCCCGCGTGAGGGGGTCGGTGGTGCGCCTGGCGGCTGCGTTTTTTGAACGCTACCCAGGGCACGTCGTGGCGCCCATACCCGATTCGGCCATCGTGAGTATCCCCTGGTACCCATGGTGCAAGCCCACAGACAGCATCACCGTGATCCTGCGGTACGTGAAATCGCTCAATGAAACCATTGTGTTCAGCGAGCCGCGTGTAGTGGGCACATCGTGGGCCGATGGCGCGCCCATCAGGCGTTTGATCTATCGCAAAGACCTTGAACGATTCGAGGGTTTCAGCCCTGAGCTTTATTACGTGTATGAGTCCGCGCAGGTCAGGGCTCGCTCCCTGGACTTGAACGAGTCTGTTCGCCAGCGCGTGCAAATCGGTTAATACCATCCGTCGGAACCTGTTAATTCTGACAGTAGCCAAGCTATCCACGACCGGTATTTGATAATCCAAAAACTCAGGAGCGATTCCTGTATCACGTACCCACTGCCAGACCGGAGAACGCCATGCCGACCAAAAAAACCAAGACATCCGCGGCTAAACCCAAGTTTCTGGATCAATTGTTCATCCCTGGCATGTCACCGGGGTTTGCTAACTATGCTGGCGGGATCCCTCTACGGCTACTGACTCATGGCCTGACCGTGATCGTGTACAAAACCTGGTCGGCGAAGCCCAAGGATAAAATCCAGGTTGTTTCGATGCCAGGCTTGAACGTCTTGGCGGAAAAAACGTTGATGCCGGGAGAAGAGACGGACAACAGCTTCGCGTTTGCCATTCCCGACAGCAGCCTTCCCGAAGGGAGCGTGACGCTGGGCTACGTGGTGCACTATGAAGGCGGCCCGGACTCCGACACCTCCAATCCCTTGGACGTACGAATCAAAAGAACCCAACCGGCAGGCGCCGACAAAAATCAAATTATCCCAGGCCACTCCGAACTCAACTTCAAGCCTAACTACCTCGAAATCAGAGAGTTTCAATCCAGGCTGGTGACGGTCACCGTCGATCCCTATCCGAATATGGATAGCGGAGACCTGATCGCGCTGAAGTTCGGCAACTACAATGCGCCGCGTCAGCAGGTTTCGGGTGTCGGCAAACAGACAGAGATCGCAATCAGCCGTGACGGTATTGTCGAGGCCGGTAACGGCACCAACCGGTTGGTGAGTTTCAGCGTGGCTGACTTGGTCGGGAATGTTTCCACGCCGCGTTCGCGGAACATTCCGGTGCTGATAGACCTTGATCGCGACACCCTGGCTGCACCTATTTTCAATACCCAGGATGTTGAAGGTTTCATCGACCTTGAGCGGCTGAATGGCCAGCCTTTGCATATACAGCTTTACCTGCCCCCTTTTCAAGGCCCCGCAGGTCATACCTACCACGTGACCTACCGTGGTTATCCGAAGCTGGGGGGCGTTGTATTGGAGGAAAAGTACATCACCATTGAGTTTGCCGGCAGAGCGGAAGACTTCTTCATACCCAATGAAAAGGTACGCGCCTGTGCTGGCGGCAGAGTGGAAATCAGCTACCTGCTGCTCAAGACAGGTGTGCCTACGCGGTATTCGAAGTTTGCGACCGCACAGGTGGTGGATGCGATTGTGAAGCTAAGTGCACCGTTCTTCCTGAACCACACCAACCATGTGCTCAACCCCATTCCCAGGGAGGGCGGTGCCGTGGAGATCCCGTGGTACCCATGGCGCAACCCCACGGACAAAATCGAGCTGATACTGCGTCACGTGTTGCCGGGTAGTAATGAGGTCACCCTGTATACCGACCGGTTTACCGTCGGCAATGTGCCGGAAGGCATACCGATCAGGCGCCTGATTCCCTACAGCGAGCTCTTGAAGTTCAACCGCCTTACCCCTGAGCTCTATTACGTCTATGAGCCGGAACAATATCTGAACGCCACCGCGGACATAAACGAATCCGATCGCCAAGTAGTCCAGATTGGCCCACCGGCCGCAGAGGTTTGAACCTGGTTTTGACTATTAAAAGCGCCCGTTCGACGCTGGAGGTTGCCCAATGTCTCGTGCACCGGAAGTAGATTCCGAGCATCCGCTCGATGACGAAGAATACGACATGATTGGTCCGGTATTTATCGATGACCTGTACCCACCGCTCAAAGGCTTTGGCGACTATGACGGCGGCATCGGCCTGCGGCATGTCGAACACGACCTGGTGGTGGTGCTGGTGCCTCCGGCGGTACTGCCGTTAAACACCCAGATCTACCTCCACTGGAGCGATCCCGTACTACCGGTGTACTACATCGTCATCCAACCTGAGAACCAGGGAAACCGACATTTCGAACTCATAGCCCCTAAAGAACTGATCCTGGCGGATTGGGCCGAAGTCTACTGCATCATTCGGCGCCCCAGCGGCAACGCGTCCAAAACCGAACCTTTAAGGCTACGCGTCAAGCGTGACCGCCCTGGAGACCCGGATCCGGACCCGGATACCCCAGGCAACCAAGGCCTGGTGTTTTTCCTGCCTGAAGACCTGGCCGCCGGCAGTCATGTGGATCAGATCAGAGCCAATCGAGGTGTAGCGCTTAGGGTGGAACCCTACGAAAACATGGCAGCGGGTGACACCTGTTTGATTGCCTGGGGTTCCCAAATAGTCCCTTACGTCGTTTCAGAAAAGGAGGTGATGCGCTCGTTTGACGTCGTCGTCACCGCAGACGTGATCAGGCATGACGACTACGAAGACACGCTGCCGGTGGCGATGCAGATCATCGACATGGGCGGTAACTACCCTGCCCCCAATACCGACGCCAACTGGTCCGAAATCAGTCGGGTCAACGTCAACCTTGGAGTCCCACGGCCGCGAGGGCCTTGGCTTGAGCAGCCAGGGGAGATCGTTGACATGGAAGAACTCGGAGGAGCGGCGCAATTGATTTATCTGTGGACCGACCCGGATTTTTTTGAGGTGGGTGACACGGTGAGGTTTGAGTGGCAGGGCCGCGACATACAAAACATACCCTTCTTTCATACGGAAACCAGATTCGTCGACCGCAAAAATCACTTGATGGAGTTCGAAGTCGAGAATGAGTTGCTTAGGGTCATCGCGGGCGGTATCGCGATCATGTATTACGAGGTGTACAAGATCGTGACCAATACCTGGTACCCGTCACGAAAAGTGCGTGTACAGGTTATCGGGCAATTGATCGAATGGCCGGCTCCGACCATTGACCAGGCACCTAACGGACAGATCGACGCCAACTCAATTGCGACGATGAGATTCAGTGCGCAGGATGGTTGGACACCGGGCACTCGAATTCGCGTGGTCTGGGTCGCCCCCGGGGTCAACTTCTCTGATGAGATATTTCTGGAGGCCATTCCTGTAGACCGGCGATTGAGCTATACGGTGCCGAGCGCACAAGTCCAACGTTTTAATACCTTGCCCGTCGAGGTGTATTACGAGCGTATTGATCGCACGCCCCATCGTCCGTCGCTGCGAATGCAACTTCAGGTGGGAGAGCCGACAAGAACATTGCCCGCTGTGATTGTCAGCGGAACCTCGGGGGATTATCTGAACCCAGATGATGTTGGCGCCCAGGTGACTGTCACGCTGCCGGTTACCGATACGCTGGAAAATGACGTCATTACCTTGATCTGGGACGGTGATGTGTCGGATACGTCCGCCGTGGTTACCGTCAGCGCAGCCCAGGCAGGAAGGTCGCTGCAGATTCCAATTCAGAGGCGGTTTGTCAGTGAAAACCTGAATCGATCCGTGAGGATCAGATACGACCTGGCCCGGGCGAATGTCCCCCGGCGCTTTTCGCTGATTCGGGTGTTGCTGATTCGCCCCGGGTTCGACCACATCACCAACTTCCGCAACAGCAACCAGAATGGCTGGGCATTCGGTGCAGCGCTCAGTGATATGCGCGATCGGCGGTTTGTGGACTGGGGCACCTATACAACTTTTTATAACTACACCTATCCGCCAGGCGGCAAGAGCGGCGTAATTTTCAGCCAGGCGTTTGGCAACCTCCGGCCTGGGTCTGCCTACATATTCAGCATTCAGGTGAGAAGATTTGACGGCCGTTTCACGTTACCGTCCATCGGTTTGCGCTCTTCGCAAGGCCAGGTGGTTAGTGCTACCCAGATCAGCAACATGAGTAGCTGGCGCACCCTCTCAGGTCCCGTGACACCTGTGGGGTCCTCAATAACTCTTTTCATCGATAGCCATCAAGTCTCTTCGGAGGGCAATGACTATGAAATCGGTGAAATACGTTTCAGGTTGGCGTAACGCTCGCCTCTGCTCTCCCCCTCAAATGGGGCCATCCAGAAAGGAGTCATTGCGATGTCCACAGTCATTACAGACGTACCCCAACCCACTGCTGAATTGGGTAGCCTTGAGGTGCCAGGGTTGTTTCCAGCCAGTGCCGGTGACGTGGGCATTGACGGTAGCCTGGGCCTTCGAAATATCCAGACGCCCCAAGTGGTTTACGTGCACACGTCCTCAAGGATGGCCAATGGTGATTTACTCGAATTGTTCAGCAATGACCCGCTGATACCGGTGGCTCATACCTTTGTCCAACCTGGCGACTTGCAACAGGCGCGGCTACCGCTGCTGCTGCCGGCGGCCAGTATCAGGCCGCTGTTGATTGACCCACTGGTATGCCGGAACAACCTCACCGGCGAGTCGACCCAGACCCTGCGCCTGCGGGTTGACCTGAACATGCCTGGCGGCCTCGACCCCGACGTAACGACGCCGGGGCACCAGGGGTTGGTTTTTAAACTGCCTGCCGACGTGATGGTTAACGGCGTCAGCAACAAGCGCGCCCGCGAGGGTATCGAAGTCGAAGTGCTGCCCTACCCATTCATTGCAGTCGGGGACCGCTTGTTGCTGTGCTGGGGTGATCAGCAAGTGACCCATTCGGTCAGTGAAAAAGACTTGCGGCGCTCCATCATCCTGGTGGTGCCCTACGACACAATTATCGCCGCTGGCGATAGTGATCGGCTGAACGTGCAGTTTCAGGTGCGTGGGCACACCGGAAACGATTCCGATCCTGCTGCACCCTGGTCGGCAGCCAGTGAAGTAAGGGTGTTTGCCCGGGACGACTTCCTGTATGCGCCGTTTATCAACGAGGCCGACCCGCAAACCCGGGTGATCGATCTGGCGAAACTTGAGGGAAAATCGATTACGGCGAATGTCTACGCCGACCCCAACTACTTCTCGCCTAACGACACGCTGGAGTTTTTCTTCCAGGGCACCGACGCCCATGGAAATCCAGTCACCTATGGCGAGAAAACGCGGATAGACCAAAGCAACAAATTATTTGAGTTCCCGATAAGCCATGAGCTGGTGGCGAAGCTGGTCCAGGGCCACGCCAAGGTGCAATACACACTTCACAAATTTATCGAAGGCATAACCTTTCACTCGGTCGCCGACTACGTAACGGTTCAGGGCGTGGTCGCACCATGGACTGCGCCGTACATGAACGAGGTGCAACCCTTCGCCCATGTGCAACCCGTACCTTTTGATGGTTACGCCTACGTGCCTTATCAGGAAAGCTGGAAACCCACAGACCTGATCACCCTGGTCTGGCTGGTACCCGACCCGGAGGGTGCCGTGGAGTACCGGTTCAGCCGCAGTGCCGGCGAGCGTCCGGAGCACAATGTGCTTGAGTTTCATGTGCCAGGCGCCCAGACCAAGCGTTTTGAGGGACGGCCTTCGGTGATGTACTACGAAGCCACCGATAGCCGCGCCATCCCTCGGTTGCTGGGGCAATCAGCGCGTAAAAACCTGCTGGTAGGCGAGCGTTGGGCGCCCATGACGGCACCCGTGGTGGAAAGAGTCATCGGCCACCGGCTTGACCCGGATCTGGTGCCAGACGGCGTGTGGGTCACCCTTCCCAACCCGCCGCTTGGCCGGGATATCCGCTTGCACTGGTTCGGCCCGGGCAACCGTATCGAAATGCTGGTGCGTGCCAATACCCCAGGTGAGGCACGGGTCAAGGTGCCGGCAAAATTTGTACTGGATAACCTCAACCGCATCGTAAAAGTCTATTGGCTGGTCAATCTGGGCGGGACACCGCAGCGTTACTCCGGCGTGACGACGGTGCGGATAGCACGCAGGCATACGGTTGACGATGAGAACCTGCCGAATTGATTGCAGCCCCTATACCGTGGAGGTTTCACCATGTCTCGTGCGCCCAAAAAAGACGCGGGCGGCCCCCGTGCCGACGATAAACCCGAACTTGTCATCCACAACCTGACGCCGCCGATCCCGGAAGATGAAGCCGCCACCCAATCCAGCGGCGGCCTGGGCCTTCGGCATGTGGAGCATGATGTGAGGCCGACGCTTTACCCAGAGCGCACGTACGCGCTCGGCACCGAGATATTTCTCTATTGGGATGGCCCGGTCCCGGAAGATTACGTGGTCATAAACAGTGGGAACCAGAACGCCCCGAGAATTTCCCTCAGGGTGGACAAACACAACGTCCTACCAACGTGGGCCCACCCGTATTGCACTGTTCAGGAACCTCGCGAAGGCCCGGTGGAGTCAAATGACCTGAAGGTGCGGATCAAACTGGACCGTCCCGGTGGGCGCGATCCAGACCCGGATACCGTGGGCCATCAGGGCTTCGTATTTAGAATGCCCCCCGACTTGCAGGCGGGCGAGGTGGTGACTCGTCACAGGGCAGTGCTGGGCATCATTCTTGATGTCCAGCCTTACCTCAACATGGCGGAGTTCGATACCTGCAATATCGTCTGGGGTTCTCAAGGTTTTTCTCATGTGGTGAGGACGCCTGAGTTGGGCAGACCTTTTTCAATTAAAGTGCCCACGGAGGTCGTCCTGGACGCAGGAAGCAGCCCGCATATCTCGGTAGCAATGCAGGTAATCGATGCCGTCGGCAATTACCCGGCCGTGAATATGGACCCTGACTCGGACACTAATTGGTCACCCATCACGTGGGTTAATGTCGACCTCGACGCCGTACTGAACGAGCCGCCCTCTCTCGAACGGGAACTGCCATCGAGAACCACCCGGATCGGTGCGCGCGGCGCAGGTAGTCCATGGTCGGCACCCCAGGTTCTGGAGGCGGAAGGGGGCCGTCTGGACCCGAACATCGCCAAGGCCACCGTGGTGTTCACTGCGCCCGCTGGCTGGGATGCACCGATGCAGATGCGCCTGGTATGGGAGGCAGATACAACGATCTACACCCAGGAACACACGCTGGACGAGATTCCGGAAGATCGCACCATCGTGTTGACGGTGGATGGAGCGCAACTCAAAACGCTGGCTAACCAGCTCACCGAACTGTTTTACGAACGCATTGCCCCCTTGCCCGCTCATGAGTCCCTTCGCCTGGAATTGCAGGTGGGCGAACCCGTCAGTCGTCTACCCCAGGCGCAGGTTGAGCATGCGCAAGGCGAGCACCAAGTGACGGTCATCGTACCGTTCACCGAGACCGCACCCGGCGACACCGTGACCTTGCAATGGATCGCCAACCAGTCGAGAACTACCGTAACCACCACCCTGAACGCAGACACGGCCGGCCAGGCGCTGCGCGTCACCATATCAGTGGATGGTCTTCAAACAGGCGAAATCGTGAAGGTGTATTACAGCCTCGATCGCAACGGACAGCTCCCCCGTTACTCGAAGCTGCAGGTGTGGGAAATGAGGTAATACGGTTTATGCAGTTCGCTCGCGATACTCTCGGGGAGAACAGGCCATCACACGCTTGAAGGCATTGCTGAAGGCGCTGTCTGACTGATAACCCAGGGCCTGGCCGATCGTGGACACGCTGTTGTCGCTGGCCTTCAAGGCCTGCACTGCCAGGTGCATGCGCCACCGGGTCAGGTATTCCTGTGGCGCCAACCCCACCCGTTGTTTGAAGTGCAAGGCAAAGGTGGAGCGGGATTGGCTCGCAAGCACGGCCATTTCACTCAACGTCCAGCGCCGGGCGGGTGCTGCGTGAAGTTCCCGCAGCACCGGAGCCAGCCTTGGGTCGGTCAACGCTCCCAACCAGCCAGTGGTATGCGCGCCCATGGAAGATTGATAAAGCCGCAGGATCTGCACCAACATCATTTGCGCCAAATGCTCGGTCATCAGCGCCGCGCCCTGTAACGGACTCGCGTATTCCCTGGCCAGGCGGTCCAGGCACCAGCGCAATACGGCGGCCTGTTCGGAGTTGGCGCTCACCCGCAGCACCGGCGGCAGGCTGGCCAGCAACAGTCGGGCGTCATCCCCGTAGATAAATCGTCCGGCGATCAGGAACAGATCCACCGTGGCACCCACCGTGGCGATGCCTCCCACCGCATCGGCATACACCTCACGTGCATCGAGTCCTTCAGGGGACAGATTGCTGGACAGCCTCCACGGGCGAGCCTGGGTCAACAGGAAACAATCCCCCTCATACAAGCGTATCGGTACCGCCAGCCCTTCCACTTCCAGCCAGCAACTGCCCTCCACCACCGCGTTGAACTTGATGCCATCCGGCGCCGCAAAGTTGATGGCCCAGGTGCCTCCAGCCTTCAGGCCGGCGAAGGTCGAGCGATGGCTTTTTAACAGTGCCAGCACATCGGAAAGGGTATCCATGAAAAAGCTCCGGACGATCGCGACAGAAACACGGACTCTAGGGCATTCCGCGTCCGGGCTCCAGCGAGAGACCCTAGGCCTCCCATAAGGAGATCTTTCATGGCTAACAAACAAACCCCAATTGGCAGCGGCTTCGATGCCGGCACTACCGCCCAGCAAGCCTTGGCGGGCAGCGATTTGCGAGGCAAGACGGTGATTGTCACCGGTGGCTATTCGGGCATTGGCCTGGAAACGGTGCGCGTGTTGGTCGACGCGGGTGCGCAGGTGATCGTTCCCGCCTGGGATCCTGAAAAGGCCGAACGCAACCTCTCGGGCATCATCGGTGTTGAACACGCCAGCCTGGATTTACTCGACCCGATTTCCATCGACCGTTTTGCCGAAAACTTCCTCGCCAGCGGCCGGGCATTGAACCTTCTGATCAATAGCGCCGGAATCATGGCCACCCCCCTGCAACGGGATGCGCGAGGTCTCGAAGCGCAGTTCGCCACCAACCACCTGGGCCACTTCCAGCTAACCGCCCGGTTGTGGCCGGCGCTGCGTGAGGCGAATGGCGCACGCGTGGTTTCGGTATCGTCCCTCGGCCATCGTCTAAGCCCCGTGCATTTCGATGACCCGCAATTTGAACACCGCCCCTATGACAAGTGGCTCGCCTACGGCCAATCAAAAACCGCCAACGCACTATTCGCGGTAGCACTGGACCGACGAGGTAAAGCAGAGCACGTGCGCGCATTTTCCGTGCACCCGGGGGAAATCCTCACCGACTTGATCCGCTATCTGGACAAGGACGACCTGGCATTCGTCGGCGCACTGGATGAGCACGGCAATATCCGCCCCGCCAGTCACTACAAGAGCCCCGAGCAAGGCGCCGCGACGTCGGTGTGGTGCGCTGTCAGCCCGCAACTGGAGGATATGGGCGGACTCTACTGCGAAGATTGCGATGTGGCCGCTTGGTCGCAGGATGACACCCGCCGTAACGGCGTATGGCCCTGGGCTGTCGACCCGGAACAGGCCGAACGCTTATGGGCACTGAGTCAACAGCTGTGCAATGTCACGTTGTAGTCCGGGCCCCTGGCGTTCATATTTGGCAGTCATGCACTGCCAATGAGCGACCTGAACCATGCAGCCTCCTGCCAGCTACCTCGTGCCCCTTGCCGCCTCCCTCTGCGCCACCCTCGCCTGCGCCGACAGCCCGGACCCGCTGCTCGCCAAGCGGGTGGATGCGGTGGTCGACAGCGCCATTGCCGACAAGCGCCTGGTGGGCACCGTGGTGCTGGTGCTGCGGGACGGGCAGCTGGTGTATCACCGTGCTGCCGGCCTGGCGGACCGCGAAGCCGGGCGCCCGATGACAGAGGACACGATCTTTCGCCTGGCATCGGTGACCAAACCGCTGGTCTCCGCCGCCGCGATGCACCTGGTGGAACAAGGTCGCTTGGGCCTTGACGATCCGGTCAGCCGCTGGCTTCCTGACTTCAATCCCAAGCTGGCGGATGGCACCACACCGGTGATCACCGTCAGCCAGTTGCTTAACCACACCGCAGGCCTGAGCTATGGATTCCTGGAAAGTACCCGCGGTCCCTACCGCACCGCCGGGGTTTCCGATGGTTTGGGCGAGCCCGAGATCAGCTTTGCCGAGAATCTGAAGCGCATCGCCAGCGTGCCCCTGAGTTACCCGCCGGGCAAAGGTTGGCAATACTCGATGGCCACCGATGTGCTGGGTGCGGTACTGGAACAAGCGTCGGGCCAGAGCCTGCC
This sequence comes from Pseudomonas sp. Xaverov 83, assembly GCF_019352905.1. Taxonomy (NCBI): domain Bacteria; kingdom Pseudomonadati; phylum Pseudomonadota; class Gammaproteobacteria; order Pseudomonadales; family Pseudomonadaceae; genus Pseudomonas; species Pseudomonas sp. Xaverov 83. The sequence continues at coordinate 183,948 of NZ_JAAAFU010000026.1, forward strand.
GGTATTGATGCGCGAGTCAGTCACCGGACCGCTGGGACTAACCGATACCGGGTTTTCCGTGACGGATATAAAACGCCTGTCCGCCGCCTATCAGGATGGATCACCGCAGCCGCTGCGCATGGTCGACAAGGCCACCATCACCTCGGGCAACAGCACTGCGCTGTTTGATGTGCGGCGGATACTTGATCCCCATGCCTACCCTTCCGGCGGCGCTGGCATGGCCGGGACGGCAGGTGACGTTGCGCGGTTCCTGGAAACCATTCGCCAGGGCGGCGCACCGATCCTGTCCGCACACAGCGTGCAGTTGATGGTCACCGATCACGTCGGCGCCATGGTGCAAACCCAGGACCCGGGTTGGGGCTTCGGTTATGGCTGGGCGGTGCTGAATGAGCCCGCGCTGACGGGCACGCCGCAATCCCGGGGCACCTTTGAGTGGGGCGGCGCCTACGGTCACAGCTGGTTTGTCGACCCGCAGCAAAAGCTCACGGTGGTTGCACTGACCAATACGGCCTACGAAGGCATGTCCGGTCTGTTCACCCACCAGTTACGGGATGCGGTGTATCCGCCGAAGTGATCGACCACCAGCGCGGCAATAGCTGCCGCACCCGCGCTTCACCAAAGCGGTCATCGATCAGCATCACCACGCCCCGGTCCTGCTGGCTGCGAATCACCCGCCCCGCGGCCTGCACCACCTTTTGGATGCCAGGGTACAAGTAGGTGTAGTCGTAACCGGCACCGAAGATCGCGCCCATCCGCAGTTTGAGCTGCTCATTCACCGGGTTGAGTTGCGCCAGGCCCAGGGTGGCGATAAATGCACCGATCAGGCGGGTTCCCGGCAGGTCGATGCCTTCGCCGAATGCGCCGCCGAGCACGGCAAAACCGATGCCCTGGCTGTGCTGGGTGAACTGGTCGAGAAACCCCTGACGTTCGGTCTCGGCCATGCCCCGTGACTGCTGCCACAGGGTGATGTGCGGGTGCCGCTCGGCAAGCAATTGCGCCACTTGCTGCAGATAATCGAAGCTGCTGAAGAACGCCAGGTAGTTGCCCGGCTGCTGCGCAAACTGCGCTGCGATCAGCTCGACGATGGGCTCCAGGGACGCCTGTCGATGCACAAACCGGGTGGAGATCCGGTCGACGATATGCACCTGCAACTGCTCGGCCTTGAACGGCGATTCCACATCGACCCAGGCCGTGTCCGGCGGCATTCCCAGCAAATCCGCGTAGTAATGCCGAGGGCTCAAGGTTGCGGAAAACAGCACGCTGCTGCGGGCTGCCGTCAGCCGTGGCCGAATGAATTCGGCAGGCACCACGTTGCGCAGGCACAGGTTCGATGAGCTGCGTTTGCCGCTGTGTTCGCGCTTGCTGATGTCGAAGATGAAGTGTTCGTTGAACAGTTCGGCGACCTTGGCAAACTGCAAGGCCTCGAAGTAGAAGGCTTGCAGCTCGCCATTGAGTGCTTCGGGATGGTCGTTGAAATACTCGCCCATGGCGCTGGTACACAGGCTCAAGGCGTGCAGCAGTTTGTCGGGCTTCTGGGCATAAGCCTGATACGGCGCCACTTGTTCCTTGTGCAAGGCATTCCACTCACGGTTCAGGCGCTGGAGGGGCTTCTTCAGCGGCTCGGGCGCGATCTCCCGCAGGGTCTTGAGGGTGTATTGGTCGAGGGCTGCGCTGTACATCGAACGACCTCGGTCCACCAGGTTATGGGCCTCGTCCACCAGCACCGCGACCCGCCACTGGTTGAGCTGCGCCAGGCCGAACAGCATGGCGCCGAAGTCGAAGTAGTAGTTGTAGTCGGCGACCACCACATCGCTCCAGCGCGCCATTTCCTGGCTCAGGTAATAGGGGCAGACGTCATGGGCCAGCGCGACTTCCCGCAGGTTGCGCTGGTCCAGCAGCCGCACGCGAGATGCGGCTTCACGGGCAGCCGGCAAGCGGTCGTAAAAACCCTTGGCCAGTGGGCACGAGTCGCCGTGACAGGCTTTGTCGAGATGCTCGCAGGCCTTGTCCCGGGCTACCAGCTCCAGTACCCGCAGCGGCAAATCCGGGCTGCTGTCATACAGCACTTGCGCGGCATCCAGCGCCAATTTTCGGCCCGGGGTCTTGGCCGTAAGGAAGAACACCTTGTCCAGTTGCTGGGGGGCCAGGGCCTTGAGCATCGGGAAAATAGTGCCGACGGTCTTGCCGATACCGGTGGGCGCCTGGGCCATCAGGCAGCGACCGGTGCTGACGGCCTTGTAGACCGTTTCCGCGAGTGGCCGCTGGCCGGGACGAAACGCTGCATGGGGAAAGCCCAGCGCAGTTGCTGCGGCGTTGCGGGCTTCGCGCTGGTACATTTCCTGTTCGGCCCAGCCGAGGAACAGCGCGCATTGCTGACGGAAGAAAGCCTGCAGGTCGTCCGCCTGAAAGCGTTGGCTGAGCAGCGTTTCGTGCTCGCCAACAATGTCGAAGTACACCAGCGCCAGGACAATCTCCGACAACCCGAGCTTCTGGCACATCAACCAGCCGTAGACCTTGACCTGGGCCCAGTGCAGCTGCCGATGGTTGGCCGGCTGCTTGTCGAGGTCGCCGCGATAGGTTTTCACCTCTTCCAGCTGGTTGCGGTCCGGGTCGTAGCCATCCGCCCTGCCCCGGACTTTCAACTGCTGGTATTCACCTTCCAGCGCGACTTCATTCTGGTAGTGGGCGCTGCGCCGCGAAGCCACGGTGCGGTGGCCGACAATCCCTTCCTGGGCGCTGGGAGACGGGGTAAAACGCAGGTCGAGGTCGCCGACCTTGGCGGTGAATTCACACAACGCACGCACCGCGACGCTGTAACTCAAGCCGCCTGCTCCGCCCAGCGCACATAACAGACGGTCACGGGCATCTGGTGTTCGCCGCAGAACTCCAGCCAGCGCAGCTGGTTGTCTTGCAGGCGATCGCCGGGGCCTTTGACTTCGATCATGCGGTAGGTTTTTTCCTCGGGCCAGAACTGGATCAGGTCGGGCATGCCGGCGCGGTTGGCACGGATATCCAGCAGCAGGCGCTCGAACCAGTGACGCAGGTGCGCGGCGGGCAGGCAGTCGAGGGCCTGGTCGAGCAATTCTTCGCTGAGTACGTTCCAGAACACGAAGGGTGACTGAATGCCCCATTTGTCGACGTAACGCTGGCGAATGGCGTGCTTGTAGCGCTCATCGTCCAGTTGGCCCAGGCACTCGGCGAACAGCTCGGCTCGCCGCTGATGAAAGTCTTCGCTGTGCAGGTCCACGGGACCACGCTGGAACGGGTGGAAAAACGACCCCGGCAACGGCGCAAAAATCGCCGGCCAGCACAGCAGTCCAAACAACGAATTGATCAGCGTGTTCTCGACGTAATGCACTGGCGCACCGTGGTCGCTCAAGTGGGCCTGCACGCAATACTCCACCGACATCAACGGGTCCGGTGCCGGCAGCTCAAGGTCCAGGCGCACGATAGCCCGGGGCTTTACCTTGGGCATCGCCGGCTCGCCGAGTTTGCGCCGCAGCCTGGGGATCACACGCAACAGGTGCTGCCGCTCGGCAGCGCTCTCCGGAGCCAGCTGTGCTTCACGGGCCAGCCGCATCGCCTGGGCAAAATCCTCCTGACGCTCCAGCACCCGGATCAGCCGTGCCCGTGCGCCGGGGTATGTGCAGCTGCGGTAGATCGCCTCCGCCAGGGCCAACTCGGCGCTGCGCTCACAATACTGGCCGACTTGAAACAACAGCTTGGCCCGACGCTTTTCAAGCCAGGGGTTGTCGGTGTGCAAGGTGGCGATTTGTTCCAGCACGTTATCCAGTGCCTCACCCGCTTCAAAAGCCTGTTGGCACTGGTGCAGGAACAGAAAGCCGTGCACGTCGTCACGGCTGCGCAATCCACGGGATTCGGCGCAGAATTCGACTTTCTCGTAGGTAAAAATCCCCAGGTCCGCCAGCACAAACTCCGACCAGTCCTGATAGAGATTGCCGAAGAACATCAGCCGCAGCCGGTCGCACAGGTCCATCACGGTGAGACTGTAAAGCTGATCGGCCAGGTCCGGGCACCAGTGCTGGAAGTGACGCGGTTCACAAAACTGCGTTGACAGCGACGCCAGCCAATCTGCCTTTTTGGCCCTGGGTTGCTCGATCCAGGGTTTGAACGCCGCCAGGATTTCAGCTTTCTGCAACAGGCCAAACAGCTCGCCAAACGACAACAGGCACTGATCTGTCACCCACCCCTGCTCCAGCAACGGCATCACCGCCTCGTGCACCGCGCCGATTTCGACATAATTGAGCTTGCCGGCCCGGAAATGCGCGCCCTTGCGCATCACCATGCGCACCAGCAAGGCCTGGGACGACTGCGGCAAGCTGTCAAATTGCTGAATGAAATGCTCTTCGTCCGGGGCCAGTAAATCGGCATAGCGCTGCCCCAGCCAATCGAGCACCTGGCGGAAGTTATGCAGGTAATAGAGCGGGTCTTCAAGGGGATTGGACATATCAGGCACGGGATCAAACACTGGTTATGCATACAGAGTGCCGTCCCTGAGCGGCTGTTGCAATCGGTAATAGATCAAAGGCGCACGCAACTTTTTGCGTAATAATGATCAGATGGCTGTCAGCCACATAAAATATGTTTCCCCCGACCGCTCAGGCGCGGGGTTTTCGAAGGATCAGGGTAAGGGTTATGAGCATGAAGAATTTGGGTCTGGCGGTGAGTATGGTCACGTTGCTGGTGCTGGCCGGTTGCTCCACGCAAACCGTGGTGACGTTGCAGAACGGCACCCAGTATTTGACCAAAGACGTGCCGAACGCGAAGACCGCTGATGGTTTCTACGAATTCACCGACATCGCCGGCAAGCATGTACGGGTCAAGGCCTCCGACGTCGCGACCGTGATCAAGGAGAAATAAAAAGTGGGAGCCCGTTGGCTCCCACTTTTCTTTGCAATGCACGCCCCTGTGGGAGCCGGGCTTGCCCGCGATGCAGAAACTCGGTTTGCCAGGTGCACCTTAGCGATCCTATCGCAGCCTCGCCAAGGCTCGACAGCTCCCACATCAGCGATCACAAAACTGTGGGAGCTGTCGAGCCTTGGCGAGGCTGCGATGGCGTCCGCACTGCCAACACTAATGCCGGCTTGTGCAAAATAAACAATATTTCACCGAAGGATTTCCCCCTGCCCCTGCGTTTAACCGATCAACCGCCTTCAACTTCGAAAGCGGTATGACGGAGAACCATGGCCATGGCATTCATGTCCCGAGCGGTGCGCACTCTGCTACTCATTCCCTTGATGTGGGCTGCGCTGGCGAGTACGCCGGTGTTTGCCGACACCATCATCATCCGCCAGGCGCCATCGCGCGTGGTGATCGTGCAGCCCCCTCCTCCCGGCCCGCGCTATTACAGCCACTGGGGCTACGGCTATGGCCCGCGAGGCTATTGGCCGCGGGGTCATTATTACGGCTACGGGTACGGCCAACCCCACCGTCCGTACTGGAACCACGGTCACTACTGGAGATAACCCAACCTGCGATACTGATTAACCCTGTGGCGAGGGAGCAAGCTCCCTCGCCACAACAGCGGCCCGCTACTTAGCTGATGGAAATTCCATCGCCCCAAACGCCGGCGAGTCCAACGCCGACCAGCGTCACAGAATCCGCGCCAAAACTCAGCACCGTATCGCCCCCCACCACTTTGGCATGGTCACGCCAGTCCGCACTGCCCTCCACGTCCCGGAACACCAGCTTGTCAGTCGGCTGATAACCAATCACCCGGTCCTGCCCAAACTGCCCGCCGAACAGAAAGGTGTTATGCCCACTGTTGTCGCGGATCGTGTCATTGCCCTTGCCGCCCTCGATGAAATCCACACCCTTGCCGCCCTGGATCAGGTCATCACCATCACTGCCGATAATGAACGTGTTGCCCTTGTGCGGCTCGGCATTGCGGTTGAGGTCCTGCACCCAGGTATTGGCCCGGGCCGGGTCCGACAGGTTGGCAACGATAATCGTCGAGTCCCGGCTGGTCAGGTCGTAGAATTTCGAGTCCAGGACCCGGGTCAAGCCATCGCCATAGGCCGTGGGCAAATGAGAAAGCCAGGTGGGCACATTGACGATGGAAAACGGCAGGACATTCCACAGCGTCGACGCGTAGTGGTCGTTGAAGTTGACGATATTGTCCGTCGTCGACTCATGGGGCTTGTCATGCACGCCCAGGGACGAGAAGTTGAACGACGAGCCGTCCAGCGCGCGAAACACCGGGTCGTTTTCATAACCGATATTCAGCACCTTGTCGCCGCTGCTCTGGGTTGGCGAGGCATAGGCCACATAGTTGGAGTCCTTGTAGAACCCCGACCATTTATTGCCGCTCAAGTCGGCCATGCTGTTGACCGCCAGGCCGCCCAGGCTATGGCCGCTGACCACCACGTCCTTGCCCGTCAGGCCATGACTGCCGGCATACGCCGCGACATCCTTGAGCAAGGTGCCAAAGGCTTCGCCGGCGTAGTTTTTCGCGTAATCCTTGGGCCCCAGCGCTGCCAGCAAATCACTGACCAGATCGCCAATGGAGTCGGTGATCAAGGTTTCCCGAGGCCCCGAAGTCCCGCGAAAACCAATACCGATTTCCAGCAGTTTGCCGTCACCATCGTACTTGCCCAGCACCTCCACCTGCGCGGTGGTGTAGCCGGCCTTTTCACCGAAGAACGTGCCCCGGGCATCCACCTTGCCGCCATAGCCCAAGGTACTGGCGCTGATGGGCGTCCAGCCGGCTTTGTTGACCGCCTCAAGGGCGGCCTTTTCCGAGTCAGGGTTCCAGGGAATCCCCGGAATCACCCCCTGCGAGTCAGTGCTGCCCAGCAACGCACCCACTAGCGTGGCCGGCAGCCCCAGGCCAAAACCGTTGTGCTGATAACCCACGGCAAAGCCGTTGTCCAGGTTGTGGTAGGAGTACAGCGTGATCGCCATGGCATCGGCGAACAACGCTTTGGAGCCCTCGGTCCCGAGGTTTTTATAGTCGAAAACACCCATGGTATTGCCTCTCTTTTGTTGGAATTGTCGAGAAAGCCAAATCTGCACAAATGGACGATTGGAACCGGATCAATGTGGGAGCGGGCTTGCTCGCGAAAGCGGTGGTTCAGTCAACCCATCCACCGACTGGCACACCGCCTTCGCGCGCAAGCCCGCTCCCACATTTCCAACTGCGGTGTTTAGAAAGCCCAGTCCAGACTCAAACCCACCCCATGGACTTTCTCTTTGCTGGCCAGCAGGCCGCTGTAATCCAGATTCACCTTCGCATCCTTGCTCAGCGCCAGGCTGACCCGCGCGCCCACCAATGCCGCATCACGCACCATCGACGAGCTCTCCACCGAGAACGACGGGCCGCCCGAGGCAAACGCCAGGTTCCGCTCGGAGTCGACGCTGCTCAGGTTGTGCTGCCAGCCCAGGGTGCCGGAAAGCTCCAGTTGCTGATGGTCGTTGATATTCAAGGTTTTCAGCGCTCGAGCACCCAGGGTACTCAACACCACATCGCGGCTGTCATCCCGGCCCTTCAAGGCCGCCGCATCACCCTTTTCGGTAAACCCGTCGGCATCCAGATGCACATACGCCAGGTTGGCAAACGGTTCCAGGGCCAGCGGTTGCAGGTTCAAGCGATACGCCGCTTCGGTAAACACCTGGGTGCTGCGGGCATCCACCTTGGCTTTCTGCTTGCCGGCGACTTCACCGTATTGCAGCTCACGCTTCACATCGGCGCGGTGCCAGCTGTAGGTCGCCCCGCCGCTCAAACGCAAGGCACCGATTTCATGCCCGGCGTACGCGCCCAAGTGATAGCTGTCTACCGACGCCCGGGAATGGGTGTCGCTGCCCATGTTCAGCGACGTGTCGCTGTACCCCGCCACCAGGCCCACGCGGGTGTCTTCATCCAGCGCGCCGTCCACACCCGCCAGCATGCCGCCGATGGAGGTGGTGTAGCCCGCCGTATCGCTGCCGCTGTTGGTCTTGCCCCAGGCGCCCAGCGCCTTGACCCAGACGTTGCCACGGCTGTCGACGGTCTGGCTCGATGCGCCCATTTCCCCTTGCTGCAAACGCTCGCCCACGGCTTCGCGCAGGTAGCGGTTGTCATTGACCAATGCGGTTTCCAGCGCCGGGTAGATTTCCCCGGACAGCTGCTGGAACGCGCCTTGAGCCGAGGCTGCATTCGGCGCCAGTAACAGGCTTTCATAGACGGCGTTGCCCGCGCCCAATTGCTCGGCGGCGGCTGCCACCGACCGTTGGTTCGGAGTGGCCGCCACACTGGCAAAGGTGTTGGCATTGCGCCCCACATCCAGTTGCACGCCGTTGGCGGCGTAGTTCAAGGTGCCGCCGATAAACAGGTAGTCAGGCAGCACCGAACCGAAGCTGCCGGTGATCCCGCCTGCGGCCTGCAGGATGTTGTATTGGCGACCGATCAGGCTTTCGGCCTGGGTCTGAGTCAGCAGCGTCGGGCTGTTTTCCAGGGCCAGGGTCACCGTGCCGCCGCTGAGGGTGGCCTTGCCACTGGCGACGATGCGGTCACTGCTGGTTTGCGACAGCTCCACCGCGTAAGTGGAGCCCGCCGCAAAGCTCACATCACCGGCCACATTCAGCGTGCCGATGGAGTTACCCGGCGCCACGGTACCGCCGCTGTTCGCCGTCAGCGAACCAATTCGCCCGGAACCGCCCACTACACCGCTGTTGCTGACGGTGACGTCGGAGGTGATCGAACCATTGATTGCCAGCAACCCTTGGTTGACCAGGGTCGGGCCGCTGTAGGTGTTGGTGCCGGTCAGCACCAGCGCACCGATGCCCTGCTTGGTCAGACCGCCATGCCCGGAGATGTTGTTGCTCCACACATCCAGCCCGCAATGCACGTCGGTGCACAGGCGCTGGGTCGGTTTGCCGGCATCCACCATGGCGCCAATCCCTGGCAGGTCCGCGACGAATTGACCGGAGCCGTAGGCCCCGTCGATACGAAATTCGGCCGGGATATCCTCAGCCGTCACAAACATCCCCGGGCCGTTGATGGCCTTGCCCAGGTTGATCATGCCCCAGCCGTACAGCGAGTCGATGCCCGGTGCGCCGAGGTCGGTCGCGGTGGTTTTCAGCAGCGTGGAAATCTGGTCGCCACTCATGTACGGGAAGCGCTCCATCAGCACCGCCGCACTGCCGGCCACATGAGGCGCGGCCATGGAGGTGCCGTTGAAGTTGGCGTAGTCGGTGGTCAGGTTTTCCAGGGTGGTGCCGTTGATCACCGAGCTGTAGATCTTGGTGCCGGGGGCCGCCACGCAGAAGCTGGCGGCATAACCGCAACGTGAAGAGAAGGTGCTGATCACGTACGGATCGGAACTGGCGGTGTCGGGGTTCTGTTGCAGCGCCGCTACCGACAGCCAGTTGGGCGCGATCTCCGGCACGAAGTACGCGAGGCCCGAGATCGCGTCCGGGTTATTGCGGTTGTAGTCGTTGCCGGCGGCAAAGATCGTCAGCACGCCGCTGCGGGCGGCATCGATGGCGCCTTGATAAGCGCCGCCTGCGATCGTGCCAAGGATCGGCCGGATGTTATTGAACTGCGCCTGGGCTTCATTGACCGTGAAGTTGGGGAACGCCGGATCGCGCCCGCCCTTGGCGTACTGGTCACCGATGCCGATACCCCAGCTGTTGTTGATGATGCGTGCGCCGCTGGCCACCAGGGCATCCCAACCGGCTTTGTAGACCGCGCCGTCGTTGCCCAGGATGATCCCGTCTTCGGGGCCCGGGTCACCGTTTTCGGCACTGATGATCTGCGCGTCGAACGCCACGCCATGCATCGGCCCGCCGTCACGGTTACCTGCGGCAATCCCGCCCACGTGTGTCCCGTGATTGCCGAGTTTGCCGTTGGAGCCCAGGGAGGGTGTGCCGTCGTAGCGGAATGCGTCCCCGGCCTTCACCGGGATGTACGGGTCGGTGTATTGGCGAATGCCTTCGGTCACGATTGTGACCACTTTGCCGGGGCTGGCGAATTCCGGATGCTGGGCATACACCGGCTGATCGAAGATCCCCAGCTTCACGCCCTTGCCGGTGTAGCCGGCGGCGTAAGCAGCGTCTGCATGCACGGCGCCGAGCCCCCAATCGGCTTTGAATTCATTGCTGCGCCAGCTGGCAGCATCCCCCGGTTTTCCGCTTTCCACGTAGGGTGCGGCCTGGGCGGTACCCAGGCTGGCCAGGCAACACAGCAACGCGCCGTATGGCACGCAGCTCAGGGCCTTGAGCGGGTAGCCCGGGCCTGTTGGGATGGCGGATTGAAACCCTCGTTTTGTTTTTTTCACGGTGACCTTCCTTAGTTTTTATTGCACTTGTATAAATCACGTTTCTCCCAGGCGCCGCCGACCCAATGTGGGAGCGGGCTTGCTCGCGAATGCGGTGGCTCAGTTTCAGGTGAGCCGACTGACACACCGCATTCGCGAGCAAGCGCGCTCCCACAGTTGACCTCCTTCGGCCTCAGGATCTTGCTCAGAACTGCCAGTTCAGACTCAACCCCACGCCCTGGATTTTTTCCCGGCCAGCCAGTTGGCCCGTGTAGTCGAGGTTGACCCGTGTGCTTTTGCTCAACGCCAGGCTGGCCTGCACACCCACTAGCGCTGCATCGCGCATTAACGGCGAGCTTTGCACCGCGAACGACGGCCCGCCGGCGACAAACGCCAGGTGCTCTTCGGATTCAACGGCACTCAGGCTGTGCTGCCAGCCCAAAGAGCCGGAAACGTCCAGTTGCTGCCGGTCATTGAGGGGCAAGGTTTTCGATGCCCGTAGGCCCAGGGTGCTCAGCACTGCATCGCGGCTGTCACTGCCACGCTCCAGCGCGGCAGCGTCGCCTTTCTCGTGAAAGCGTTCGTTGTCCAGGTGCACGTAAGCCAGGTTGGCGAACGGCTCCAGCGCCACCGAGGGCAAGTTCAAGCGGTAGGCCGCTTCGGTAAAGACCTGGGCGCTGCGCGCATCCAGCTTGGTCTTCTGCTTGCCGCTGACTTCGCCGTACTGCAAGTCACGTTTCACGTCGCCGCGATGCCAGCTGTAGGCGCCGCCGACGCTCAGGCGCCAGTTGCCCAGCTCATGCCCGGCATAGGCGCCGAGGTGGTAGCTGTCGATGGACGCCGAGGAATGAGTGCCGCTGCCCATGTTCAGCGAGCTGTCGCTGTAACCGGCCACGAGACCGGCGCGGGTCTGCTCGTCCAGGGCGCCGTCGACACCCGCCAGCATGCCACCCAGTGAGGTGGTGTAGCCCGCCGTGTCGCTGCGGCTGTCGGTCTTGCCCCAACTGCCGAGCGCCTTGACCCACACATTGCTTTCACCGGTAACCGGCGTATGGCGCAGGCGCTCGCCGACGGCATCACGTAGTTGGCGACTATCGTTGATCAGCAGGGTGTCGATGGCCGGATAGATTTCCCCCGACAGTTTCTGGAAGCCTTGTTGCGCGGCGGCCACGGAGTCCGAACGCAGGATGCTTTCGTACACCGGGTTGCCCGCGCCCAGTTGCTCGGCAGCCGCCGCCACCGAACGCTGGTTACGATTGGCGCCGACACTGGCAAAGCTCGCATCACTGCGAGCAATGTCCAGTTGCACGCCGTTGGCGGCATAGTCGAGGGTGCCGCCGAGGAACAGGTAGTTGGGCAATGCCGCACCGAACTGACCCTGGATCCCGCCCGCCGCCTGGAGGATGTTGTACTGACGCCCCAGCAGGCTCTCGGCCTGTTGCTGGCTGAGCAGCGTCGGGCTGTTTTCCAGGGCCAGGGTCACCGTGCCGCCGCCGAGGATTGCCTTGCCGGTGGCGACAATCTGGTCGCTGCTGGTGGGGGTGAGTTCGACCGCATAGGTGGAACCGGCGGCGAGGTTCACGTCCCCGGCTACCTGCAAGGTACCCACGGAATTGCCCGGCGCCACGGTGCCGCCGTTGTTCACTTGCAACGCCGCGATACGGCCGGAGCCACCCAGTGTGCCGCTGTCATTGACCGTCACTGCCGACGTCAGTGAACCATTCACCGCCAACCGACCGCCATTCACGGTGGTCGGGCCACGGTAGGTGTTATCCCCGCTCAGCACCAGGCTCCCCGCGCCGGACTTGATCAGGCTGCCTTCGTAGATACGCTGGGCCGCCGCTGCCGCCCGGGCGGTGCCAACGGCATAGTCCGTCTGGTCCTGCTGACTCGCGCCGGCGCCCACGCCGTTCTCCCAGCCCTTGTCGCGCAGGGTTTGCTGCCAGGCCAGGGTTTCGGCGCTGTCTTCGGCCTGACGCTGGATCAGGGCCTTGTCGGAGATCGCATTGCTCCACACATCGCCCTGCCCGGCCGCCAACGTGACATTCATCGGCCCGAGCAATTGCCCGGGCCCGTGCATCGCCCGGCCAAGGTCCGGCACGCCCCAGCCGACCTGGGTGGTCGGTGCGTCGGTGACCGAGCCATTGAGTTGAGTGGCGGTGGTCAACAACACCTGCAAGGCCTGCTCGTTGTTCAGGTACGGGTAGCGTTCCATCACCAGCGCCAGTGCGCCCGTGGCATGGGGCGCCGACATCGAGGTGCCGGACTTCACCCCATAACCGCCATCGGGAACGGTGCTGTTGATCAACGCCCCGGGGGTGGAAATGCACCAGTACTTGGCGATGCCGCACTGGTTGTATTTCTGGTTATTCGCCTTGTCCAGGCCCGACACCGCCAGCCAGTGGCCTTCCAATTCCGGCTGGAAATACGGCAAGGCTGAACGCACGCTGGCGTTGGCGTAGCCGCTGTTACCGGCACTGAACACGTTGATCACCCCGGCCTTGGCCACATCCGCAGCGGCATCCAGCCAGGTGTTCTGGTTGTAGTGCTGGGCATAGGCCGCGTGCAGGTCGCCCAGGGTCTGATAGCTGACGTCCTTGGGCTGGCTGCCCCAGCTGTTGTTGATCGCGCGCACGCCGGAATCCACCAGGGCGCTGTACACCGCCTTGAAGTACTTGGGATCCGGCGTGGGGCCAAACAGGAAGCTGTCATTGGCGTTGGTGTTGCCGACGTAGATCTGCGCGTTGTACGCCACGCCGTGCATGCCCACGCCATCACGGGCCGCGCCCATGGTGCCGGTGACGTGGGTGCCATGGGAGTCATTGTTGGAGTTGAGCGCGCCGGTGGTGCTGAACGGGCTGCCATCGACGTAGGTGCCGCTGGCGGTGACCGCGTGATAGCGGTCCTTGGAGGCTTCGGGATGGTTGGGGTCGAAACCCGAGTCGAGGGCGCCGATCTTCACGCCACTGCCGGTGATGCCGCTCGCGTAGGCCTCGTTGGCTTTCATCCGGTCCAGTCCCCAGTCACTCTGGAACTCGGCGGAGCGCCAACTGGCGGGGTCGCCCGCTTTGCCGGTTTCGATGTACTGCCCGTGGGCTGCCACTGACAGCAGCAGCAAGGAGCCTGCGGTGAAGGGTTTGAAGCGAGGTGAATCAGTGATCATGAAGAGTCCTTTTTCTTATTGTTGAAATACCAGTGGCGAGGGCGTCTCCCTCGCCACAACACACTCCCTCCCCACAAAAGCCCCCTTGCACCCGGTAATACTCGTCCAGGCATCAGCGGCTCATAGGGCCAAACGCCTCATCCACCTTGGCCAGGTCGGTGTCGCGCAAGTTGCCCGCGTAGTAATGCAATTTGGTCCAGGCCATCAGGTAGTCGTACCGCGCCTGGGCCAGGTCGCGGCGGGTGCTGTACAGCTGCTGCTCGGCGTTCAGCGCATCGAGGTTGACCCGCTCGCCGCCGAGGATGCTTTGCTTGGTGGAGACCACCAGCGCTTCAGCCGAAGTCAGCGCCTTTTGATACGCCCGCAGCTTGCTTACCCCCGACAGACAAGCGCTGAACTGGCGCCGCAGTTCGATCAGGGTTTCGCGGGTCTTGCCTTCCAGTTCGTACTCGGCCTGCTCCATGGCGCGGCTGGCCTGGCGGGTGGAGGCCGAGACGCCACCACCGGCATACAACGGCATGCTGACTTCGATGCCGATGGTGTTGGTGTCATAGCGTTGGTTGTAGGTGTTGCCGCTGTCGGACTCCTGCTGGCGGGAGCTGGCATAGGCCGTGATGCGTGGCAGATGCCCCGAGCGGTTGCGCTCCACTTCATAACGCGCCACTTCCACGGACTGGCGTTGCGAGGCCAGGTTGGGGTTGTTGGTCAGCGCCAGTTCGTGCCAGGTGTCGTAGTTGGCCGGGGTCAGGGTGAAGGCGGCAAATCCCGGGTTCAGCGGCGCCAGGTCATTGATGTTGACGCTCTGCACACCGATCAGCGCTCCCAGTTCTCGCAGCGAGGCGTCCTGTTCATCCAGCGCCTGGATTTCCTCGGCAGTGGCCAGCTCATAGCGCGATTCCGCTTCCAGGATGTCGGTGCGCGTGCCTTCGCCCTGCTGGAACAGATGCTGGTTCTGCTGGAACTGCTGCTCGTAGGCCTTTTTCTTCGCGCGGGCAATGTCGATCTGGTCCTGGGCGAACAGCGCCTGGGTGTAATAGGTCAGCACCCGCACCAGCAACGCCTGGCTTTTGTCGCGAAAACTCTCGTCGGCAAACAGCGCCTGGGCCACGCCCTTGCGGTAGTTGGCATAGGCTTCGTAGTCGAACAGCGGCTGTTGCAGGGTGAAGGTGGAGCCGTAGCTGTTGTAGTTGCGGTCATCGTGATAATTGCCGCCGCGCCCGTCGGGCAAGGTGGCCTGAGAGTTGTTGCGGCCCTTGTTGTAGTTGTACGACAGCTTCGGCAGCAGGCCGGCGCGGCCGATGGTGCGGTTCTCCAGGCCGGCGTCGCGCTCCTTGATGGCGCCGAGGAATACCGGGTCGTTGCGCAGAGCCTGTTCGTAAACATCGAACGGGCCCATGGCGGCCTGGGCGCTGCTGCAGGCGAGTAACAAGGCGATGAACATCGGCTTCATGCTCATTCCTCGGTCAACGCCGAGCCGGCGCGGTCCAGCAGCGGCTTGAACAGGTAATTGAGCAAGGAGCGTTCGCCGGTGCGGATGAACATCTCGGCGGGCATCCCCGGCTTGATCACCAGGCCATGGAGTTTTTCCAGGGCGTTGCTGCTGACGACGGTGCGCAACACGTAGTACGGCATGCCGGTTTTTTCGTCGAGCATCTGGTCGGCGGAGATCAGGCTCACCTCCCCCGGCACTCGGGGCGTGCGGCTCTGGTTGAAGGCGGTGAAGAGGATGTCTACTGGCAAGTGCGCACCGACCTTGTCCACCAGATGCACCGGCAAGCGACCTTCCACTTCCAGGCGGGTGTCCTGGGGCACGATTTCCAACAGGGTTTCACCGGCACGCACCACAGCGCCTTCGGTGTGCACGCCCAGGTTGACGGCGATGCCGTCGGCGGGCGCATTGATTTCGCTGTGCTGCAGGTCGAAACCAGCGGAGGTCAGTTGCTGCTCCAGGGTCAGGCTGCGCAATTGCGCATCGGCCAGTTGGCTGCGGACTTCCTTCTGATATTCCTCGCTGTGCTGCTGCAACTTGAGGCGCGACTCGAGGATGCCCTGCTCCACCCGGCCGCTTTCCCCGGTGTTCTGCGCCAGGTCCTGTTGCACCTGGGACAGTTGACGCTGGTACTCCATCAGCCGGTTGCGCGGGATGTAGCCGTTGTCGGCCAGGGGTTGCAGGTTATTCAGTTGGTCACGCAGGGATTGCGCCTGGGCGGTCAGGTCGCTGCGGGCGCGGCGCATGCCGTTGAGCTGTGCGGTGGCGCCTTCGATACTCGCGCGAATCCCGGCCTGTTCCCGGGCAAAGGCTTCACGGCGACTGCTGAACAGTTGGCGCTGGCCTTCGAGGACCAACGCCAGGGCTTGATCAGGGTTGGTACTCAGCTCCGCCGGGAAAGTGATGGTCGACTGGTTATCCCGCTCGCTCTGCCACCGCGCCACGCTGGCCCAGGCCATGCGGTATTGGGCTTGCAGGGAGTGCACGTCAGCTTGGTTTTGCGTCTGGTCGAGGCGGAACAGGGGTTGGCCCTGCTTCACCGCCTCGCCTTCACGCACCAGGATTCGGCTGACCACGCCGGGGCTGAGGGTTTGTACCGCCTTGCGCTTGCCCGACACCACCACCGTGCCTTGCACCGGAATCCCCTGGTCCAGCGGTGCCAGGCTGGCCCAGAGGAAAAACCCGCCGGCGCCAACCACCGTCAGCAGCCAGCCCATGCGGGCAAAGAAGCGCGCGTCGTGTTCGGGGTGAGTCTGTTCGTAATCGCGGTTGATTTGAATGCTGTTGTCGCTGCTCATGCGCCTGGATTCCTTCCGGCTTGATACTGACGGCTGAGGCTGACCCCCGCCTTTTCTCGCGGTGCTTCCTGCTGGCCGGACAGCGCCCGCAGCACGTCCTGGCTCGGACCAAATGCCTGCAAACGGCCTTCGTTAAGCACCAGCAACTTGTCGGCCTGGGCCAACGCCGAGGAACGGTGAGTCACCAGCACCACCGTGCTGCCCTGGGCCTTCATCTGCATGATCGCGCTGGCCAGGGCGGCTTCGCCCACGGTGTCGAGGTTGGAATTGGGCTCGTCAAGCACGATCAGGCGCGGGCCGCCGTACAGCGCACGGGCCAGGGCGACCCGTTGTTTCTGGCCACCGGACAGGCCGCTGCCCTCGTCACCGAGCACCGTGTCGTAGCCGTGGGGCAAACGCAGAATCAATTCGTGCACGCCCGCTTGTTGGGCGGCCTGCACCACCAACTCCGGGTCGGCTTCGCGAAAGCGTGCGATGTTGTCAGCGATGCTGCCGCTGAACAGTTCGATGTCCTGAGGCAGGTAGCCAATATGCGGGCCGAGGTCGTCGCGGTCCCAGCGATGGATGTCGGCACCGTCCAGGCGCACGGTGCCCGCCAGGGTTGGCCACACGCCCACCAGCACCCGGGCCAGGGTCGACTTGCCGGAGCCGGAAGCACCCAGCACGCCGAGCACTTCACCCGCCGTCAGGCTGAAGCTGACCTGATGCAAGGTCGGCACACGCCGCCCCGGCGGGCCCGCGCTGACCTGCTCGAAACTGACATTGCCCTTGGGCGCCGGCAAGGCCATCTGCTCGCCCTGGGGCGGGAATTCGCGCATCAGGTTATCCAGGCGCTGATAAGCCAGCTTGGCCGAACTCCATTGCTTCCACACGGCGATCAACTGGTCGATAGGGCTCAACACCCGGCCCATCAGGATCGAACCGGCGATCATCATCCCTGCCGTCATGTCGCCCTTGATCACCAGCAACGCCCCCAGGCCCAGCACCAACGATTGCAGGCACAGGCGCAGGGATTTGCTCAGGGAACTGATGATCGAGCCGGTGTCGCTGGCCTTGTTCTGCAAACCCAGAAACTGCGAATGCACCTTGAACCAGCGCTTGCGCAATGCGCCGAGCATGCCCATGGCCTGGATGGTTTCGGCATTGTGCAGGTGGCTGGTGGCCAACTGGGTGGATTGCTGGGAAAACCCGCTGGCTTCACCCAGGGGCTTTTTGGTCAGGTATTCGTTGAGGCACGCCAGGGCAATCAGCAGCACTGCACCGGCGCTGGCCAAGACACCCAGCCAGACGTTGAACAGGAAGATCACAAACAGGTAGATCGGAAACCACGGCGCATCGAAAAACGCGAACAGCGCCGGCCCCGTGATGAATTGGCGGATGTGGGTCAGATCCCCCAGGGATTGCCCGCCATGGCCTTCGCCCCGTTGCAGATTGCGCTCGAAGGCGGCCTTGTACACCCGCAGGTTGAAACGCCGTTCCAACTGGCTGCCGATGCGAATCACGATAAAGCTGCGGATCACCTCAAGCACGCCGATAAAGGCGAAGAACCCCACCACCATGAGCGTCAACATCACCAGGGTGGTTTCGTTCTGTGAAGACAGCACGCGGTCGTAAACTTGCAACATATAAATCGACGGCACCAGCATCAATACGTTAATCAATGCCGTGAAGCAGCCAATACTGATCAGAATACTTTTGTAGTCGCCGAGTGCTTTGAATAGTGGTGCAACGGGAGTGGTCTTCGCCATGTTGCCTGATCTTCCCTGAGCCGAATGACGCGCAATAGTTTGCCAGGCGCCCCATTAAGGGGCGGGCAAACATTAAAATCGGGTTATATCGTTATAACGAACTATTAGGGTGCACGTTGTAATATCAATACCGCGCCAGATTTTACGCGGCCTTCATATTCGCCTTCTTTCTGGCGATTCAAATGGGTAATGCCGGTACCTTCGGCATTCATCAACCAAATACCGTCGGGCGTTGGCGTCCAACTAACGGGGGCTTCACCCAGCCATTGTCCCACGCACTCCACATCGCCCCCCAGGGCGTTGGCTTGCTCAATCAGATCCAGCGCACACACCTGCTCTTGCTGGTGCAGCGTCCAATGCCCGGCCAACTGCGCGGACGTGGGTAAAACCAGACTGCTTGCCATTGCTG
The DNA here is from genome assembly GCF_019352905.1 of Pseudomonas sp. Xaverov 83. Taxonomy (NCBI): domain Bacteria; kingdom Pseudomonadati; phylum Pseudomonadota; class Gammaproteobacteria; order Pseudomonadales; family Pseudomonadaceae; genus Pseudomonas; species Pseudomonas sp. Xaverov 83. The sequence continues at coordinate 202,311 of NZ_JAAAFU010000026.1, forward strand.
TGGCTCCTGCCGACATAAGCAACGCCTGGAGACACCAGGCAACTGTACTGCGAAATAGCGTCATCACCTTCGCCCGTTCAAGGGGTGGATGCAAGGGCAGAGGGCGGCGCGTGTGCGCCACCCTCCTTTACACCTGAATCAAGCCACGATGTCGCTGACGGCTGCCTGGCCAACGGTGGTGACGAGGAAATCCGCCACGCCGTGACCGGAGAAGTCCACTGCCAATGTGCCCAGGTTGGTACCCGAAGCGTAGGACAGCACCGCGTCGCCGGCGTGACCGGTAAACGCGTTGACGAAGGTCAGGCCCGCACCTTTGGTGATGCCGGTGAGGTCGATCTTGTCCGAACCCGAAGTGAAGTCGAAGATCTTGTCGGCCGCACCTGGCTTGGAGTCCGAGCTGGCGCCGAACACGAAGGTATCGTTGCCTGAACCGCCCCACAGCTGATCTGCACCGCCGCCGCCGAAGATGATGTCGTTGCCGGCACCGCCCTTGAGGACGTTGGCTGCAGCGTTACCGATCAACAGGTCGTTGCCCGAACCGCCGATGGCGTTCTCTACGGTCACGCCCTTGGCGATGGAAACGTTGCCTACCAGGCCACCCACGTCGGAGAACGAGGTCTCATTGAGGTTGATCTTCTGGTTTTGGGTAAAGCCGGAGAAGTCCAGAGTATCGTTGCCACCACCGTCCCACACCGAGAACACCAGCTTGTCGGCCGATGAAGTGGCGCTGAGGAAATCACGCCCGGTGTTGGAGTTGAAGCCGTAGGTGGTGTCGCCGGCGCGGGTGTTGTAGTTGGCGCCGTAGAGCTTCTGGATCGCGGCGATGTCGTCGATCAGCGGGCCGGAGGAGTAAGCCTCTACCCCGCCTTTGCTGAAGTTCTGGTTGGTGTTGCTCTCGCTCCAGTAACTCATGACGCTGTAGCCACGCGTGTCCTGTCCATAGTCCGCGTCTTTGTACGAAGGGTTGCCGGTCCCGGCGTTGTAGTCGCCAGGGTGGTCCAGGCCCAGGGTGTGGCCGATTTCGTGGGTCAGGGTCTGCCGGCCATAGTTGTTCAGGTCCGGCGTCTTGTTCGGCGTATAGCTGTTGTTGGTCAGGTACCAGGAAGTGCCGTCAAGGCCGCTTTCGTTGTACTTGGCGTTGGTGCCTGGCAGGTAGGCAAAGGCCGCTGCGCCGTCCTGGCCGCCGCTGTAGTTGCCGAAGGTCATGTGGAAGTCACCGCCCGAGGCTTTCTCGGTGAAGGTGACATTGGCCACATCAGCCCAGGATTGCATGGCCAGTACGGCCTGTGCTTTCTGCTGGGTGTTGAACTGGCTGAACCCGGTGATCCCATGCTTGTTCATGGTCGCGTTGGAAGCCGAGGTCAGGAAGGTGTAGGTGAGATCGATCTTGCCGTTGCCATCCACGTCCCGGTAAGCGGCGTTCTCACGCAGCAGGTGGTCGGCGGCCTGGTCAACGGTGAACGAGGGTTTGCCATTGACCGTGAGGTTGCCGCCACGGTCGTATTGATGGCTAAAGCTATCGATTTGCGTATAGGCGGTACTTGCTTGAGCCGCCGACACAATAGCTTTGTCTTTTACTTTTGACATAAACGTACTTCCTTGTTTGCAAGTGGAACAGTTTTTGTCCGACCGGACTCACTTTGGCGAGTAAGTCCGATCACTCGCCCCTTTTGAAGGCGAAAGAAAACTGACACAACCTGAAATCATTCGTCCAGCGGTTTTTATCCAAGGAAAAAGTTGGGCCGACGAACAAAACCTGCAAACATTGGCAAATAACGCCTTATAAAAATCCAACTATTTAAATATTAAATACTCCTAAAGACATTTGATGAGGAATGGATCCAAAGTATTGCTTGAGGTGCACTAAGAAAGTGTCACCGTGTCATTGTTAGTATTGAATGGCCACTATTTAAGTGCTTGTCCCGTATTACCGGGACAAGACTTAGTTTATTTATTGCTCGCGCCAGCCTGTTTGACGTAATGCCTGCAGGAGCGTTTGCGAATCCAACCCCGGCACGCGCACCCCGTCGTCGGTGAGCATGTCCTCCCCGGCCACTATCGCATTAATGATCGCTTCCTCGACCGCTTCCGCTGCCGCGCTGAACAACGGTGAAATGTGGTCGTTATTGACCATTTGCAGCGATGTGCTAAGGGGCAAACCCTTGCGCCCGTAGTCGGCCGCCGGTAAATCCTGATTGCCGGTGGCGAACGCCAGGAACAGGTCTCCGCTGGAGTCCTCGGTGCCACCGCCCGTGCGCGCAATGCCAATGGACGCGCGCTGTGCCAGGCGCTGGCATTGATGGGGCAACAACGGCGCATCGGTGGCGATGATCACCACAATGGAGCCCATGCCGGGGGTGCCGCGATCGGCAAACGGTGACGGAATTTCCATCAGTTGCCGACCTACCGGGTAACCGTCCACCCGCAACTCCTGGCGCTTGCCATGGTTGGCCTGTACCAGCACACCGACGGTCCAGCCACCCTGCTCCGCCGACAGGCGCCGCGAGGCCGTGCCGATCCCGCCCTTGAACTCATGGCAGATCATCCCGGTGCCGCCGCCCACGGCGCCCTCCGCCACCGGCCCGGACTCGGCGCTGGCCAGCGCCTCGCGCACATGCTCCGGGCCGACGTGCTGGCCCCAGATGTCGTTGAGCAAGCCGTCGTAGGTTTCCATCACCACCGGCATGCACCAGTACACTGCCGGGTCTGCCAGGCTTTCACGCTCCAGGGCGATCAGGGTGTCGCGCACAATCCCGATGCTGTGGGTGTTGGTGATCGCCAGTGGCGTGGTCAGCAGGCCCGACTCGGCGATCCATTCAAGACCCGTGGCGTCGCCATTGCCGTTGAGCACGTGGTAGCCGGCAAAACACGGTTGAAACCGCGCGGCACCGGCCCGGGGCTGGATTGCCGTGACGCCGGTGCGTACCTGTTTGCCGTCGATGCGGGTCTTGATCGTGCTGTGGCCGACCCGAACCCCTGGAACGTCGGTGATGGCATTCAGCTCACCGGGCGTGCCCAGTCCCAACGTGATGCCCAATTGACGTGCGCGCATAACCACTCCTTACAATTTCTGAAACGCCGGACTCAACCGGCCACTGATGCAATACAGGATCACCGACAGTGCCAGCAGGCCGATGATAATCATGATGTCGCGAACCGAGGCGGCAATCGCGAGGGTCACCAACAGGTAGCCGGCCCCCAGCACCGCCAGCAAGGCCGGCACCGGCCACAACGGCATGCGATACGGATGCTCGCGGTCACGCAGCAGAACCCGGCTCATCAGCGCGCTCAACGCCACGATCAGGTACACCAGCATGATCAACAGCACGCTGAAGGACGTCAGGTCCGCCAGGTTCGAGCTGAAGCTGAGCAATGCCGAAGGGATCGCCAGGAACAGCGTAGCCAACCACGGTGAGTCCCAGCGCGGATGAATGCGGGTGAAGAGTTTATTGATGGTCGGCGTCCACAGTGCATCGCGGCCGCTGCTGAACACCACCCGACCGATCTGAATCACGATGGCAACAATGGCGTTGAACACCGACAGGAAAATCCCGGCACTCACCAACCGCGACAATGTTTCATTGCCATGGCTGGTCAGCAGGTAGCCGATCGGATCGGGACTGCTGATCATCGCGCTGAGGGAGGGTGCACCGATCAACAATGCTGTGATGGGTACCAGTTCGATGACCACCACTAGACCCAGGGACCACAACACCGCCTTGTGCACGCCCTTGCCGCCGCACTTCATGTCTTCGGCCAGCAACACCGCCGGGCCATAGCCATTGAAGGAGAACAGGCCAATGCCCACCGCGCCGATCACCAGTGCCCAGGGCGCCAGGTGCAACACGCCGTTTTCGACGATTTGCGGTTGCAGCAGCACGCTGACCGGCTGCACCGGGTTGCCGAAGCCGATAAACACGATCACCAGCAACGCCGCCACTTCCAACAGCAGGCAGGTGCCGGTGATCCAGGCATTCAGCTTGATATTCAGGATGCCCAGGGCGTAGCTGCACACAACGATGACCAGGGCCACGGTTTGTGAATCGAACTTTGTGCCGAGGGCGTTATTCAGGTACGTCGCCGCGCCGGTGGCCAGCACCGGCGGGATAAACAGCAACATCACCAATACCGTGAGGAACGTCGCATAACCGGCCATGCCGCCGAACACCCGCTTGGCGTACACGTACTCACCGCCGGCACTGTTGTGGGCGCGGCCGAGTTCGGCGTAGCAAAAGGCGAACATCAGCGCGAGCAACGCGGCCATCACAAAAGCCAGGAACACCCCGCTTCCGGCCTGCTGGATGGCAAAGGGCGCAATCACGAACACGGAACTGGCCGGGGTCACCGCCGAGACGGTGATGGCCACTACATCGAATACGCTCAGGGTGGGTTTCAGCACGCCGTCGGGCGTGGAAGGAGCACTCATATCGTTATCCTCTTGATTGTTCTTGGTTTGAGGCAGAAACGAAAAGGTGAAGCGGCGCGGGGTATGTTCCCCACTGACTGACGGCAAACTTAAACACTCTACGTAGATCGGCCAATTCCCCTATTGGAGTACTCCCCTTGACGCCGACGGGCAAAAGTCGAACCCTTGCGGCCTGAATTCTTTGCGTGGAGCTGCACATGAGCCTGTTCAGGGAAGTCGGCATGCACGCAGGCCTGGGCCGCACCGTCGCGCAGATCGGCACCGGACGTTTCTGGAAACAACTGGTGCTGCTGTTGCACCAATGCGTGCCCTTCGACAATGCCCTGGCGATCTTCTACCCCGCCGACGGGCCGCCCCAGGCGCTGGAGGAATACGACGCGCAACCGAGCAGCAAGCCGGCGTCGATGCTGGTTTACCTCAATGGTTTGTACCTGCTGGACCCGTTTTTCCAGGCATGTCGCGAGGGGTATGCCAGCGGCGTGTACCGCCTTGAAGAAGTGGCGCCGGATCATTTTCGCCAGAGTGAATACTTCCTCAACTACTTCCACGACAACGTGCTGGAGGACGAGGTGCAATTCATCCTGCAATTGCCGGGTGCGGGGACGTTGTCGCTGTCGTTGGGGATGCAGCGGTTGTTTACCGGCGAGGAAACCGGGTTGATGACCACGCTGGCGGCCTGGGTGTTGCCGTTGATGCAGCAGCATTGGCAGCAGAGCACCCAGCGGGTGGCCGCGCCTGCCGAGATGGCCAGCCAGATCCGGGATGCGCTGAGTCATTTTGGCTGTGGGGTGTTGTCGGAGCGGGAGTTGGAAATTGCGCGGTTGGTGTTGCGTGGGTTTTCGTCAAAAGCCATGGCCGAACGGCTGAATATCTCGCCGGATACGGTCAAGGTTCATCGTCGGCATTTGTATGCCAAGCTGGATATCTCGTCGCAGCCGGAACTGTTTTCGTTGTTTATCCAGTCGTTGGGGCATGACCTGGAGAATCCTTAATGATCGTTCCCACGCTCTGCGTGGGAACGCCGCCCTGGACGCTCCGCGTCCGCTTTTGAAGTCGTGACGCGGAGCGTCACAGGATGCATTCCCACGCGGAGCGTGGGAACGATCATCAACGGCCGGTACGAATGGTGTTCCACACCCGCGTACGAATCCGGTCGATGTTCAGTGGCATTGCTTCCAGTGCGAACAACTTGCCCATCATTTCCGGGCTTGGGTACACCTTGGTGTCGCTCTTGATCGCCGGGTCTACCAGGCTGTCGGCCGCAGTGTTGCCGTTGGCGTAGTGCACGTAGTTGGTGATGCTGGCCATGACTTCCGGGCGCAGTAGGTAGTTCATGAACGCATAACCGGCTCTTTCATCCGGGGCATCGGCGGGCATGGCGACCATGTCGAACCAGATGGCGGCGCCTTCCTTGGGAATGTTGTAGCCGATGTTCACGCCGTTCTTGGCTTCCTTGGCGCGGCTTTCGGCCTGGAGGATGTCGCCTGAGAAGCCGACGGCCACGCAGATGTCACCGTTGGCCAGGTCGGCGGTGTATTTCGAGGAGTGGAAGTACGCCACGTAGGGCCGTACTTTCATCAGCAGGTCCTCGGCCTTTTTGTAGTCTTCCGCCTTCTTGCTGTGGTGCGGCAGGCCCAGGTAGTTGAGCGCCGCCGGCAGCAGCTCCGGGCCGTTGTCGAGGATGGCCACGCCGCATTTCTGCAGTTTCTGCATGTTCTCGGGTTTGAAGATCAGGTCCCATGAATCTACCGGGGCGTTGTCGCCGAGTACCGCCTTGACCTTGTCGATGTTGTAGCCGATGCCAGTGCTGCCCCACAGGTAAGGGAAGCCATGGGCGTTGCCCGGGTCGTTGTTTTCCAGGGCCTTGAGCAGCACCGGGTTGAGGTTCTTCCAGTTAGGCAACTGGCTCTTGTCGAGCTTCTTCAGCGCCCCGCCCTGGATCTGCCGGGCCATGAAGTGGTTGGAGGGGAACACCACGTCGTAGCCGGATTTGCCGGTCATCAACTTGCCGTCGAGGGTTTCGTTGCTGTCGTACACATCGTAGGTGAAGCCGATCCCGGTTTCTTTCTGGAAATTCTTGGTGGTGTCGGGGGCGATGTAGTCCGACCAGTTGTAGATCTTCACCGTCTCGGCGGCTTGGCTGAGGGTGGCGACGAATACCAGCGGCAACAGGGCAATGGGTCTCATGGTTCGATTTCCTGGCGGTTTTAGGGCTGTTTTTATGGCAGGCGATCAAAGATCAAAGAATCAGAGGATCAATACATAGGTCTTGCGCACGGTTTCCTGGATGTCCCAGATACCGGTGCTGTTGACCGGCAACATCAGTGCGTCACCGGCTTCTATGTGGAGCATCTCCCCGTTGTCGGGGGTGAAGGTGCAGCGTCCCTGGATAAAGTGGCAAAACTCCTGGGCTTTGATCTGCCGGCGCCAGCGCCCGGGCGTGCATTCCCAGATGCCGGTTTCGACGCCGTCGCTACGTTCCACGCTCAGGGTCGAGGCCACCGCGACCGGTGTGCCCAGTGGTACGGCAACCGGCGAAGCGTCCGGCAAATGGGCGCTGAGTGTGTCTTTGAACTGGGTAATGCTCATGTTCATACCTGTGGTGATTGAAACGACTTAGTGCATGAAACCTTCCATGAACCCGGCAACCCCGCTGGCCAGCTTGCGGCGCCACGGCGCAGTGTTGGGGTTGGCCAACACCTGGTCCTCATGGACAAAACTGCGAATGATCGCGTTGTAGCCCAGCCAGCGGCAGGGTTCCGGTTCCCAGGCCTTGAGCCCCTCCAGCCGGCCCGGCTGGATCACCCATGGCTGCGTGACCAGCGGTGTGTCGAGCCCCAGGATCAAGTCGGCCAAGGTACGCCCGCCCAGGTTGCTGGCCCCTACGCCCTCGCCGCCATAACCACCGGCCAAAGCGATGCCCGCTGCGTGATCGCACAGCATGTGCGGCTTGAAGCGCCGGGACATGCCGAGGTTGCCGCCCCAGGCGTGGGTGATGCGGACTTTCTTGAGCTGCGGGAACAGTTCACCGAACAGGTAGCGACGCAGTTCGACTTCGCTGTCGGTGAGGTCGAAGTTGTGCCGCAACTTGCCGGCAAACTGATAGCCCCCACGGGCGCCGAACACCAGGCGGTTGTCCGCCGAGCGCTGGCCGTAGGTGACCTGGCGACTGCTTTCGCCGAAGGCCTGGCCACGGTTCAGGCCGATTTCGTCCCAGGTGCTGGCGGGCAACGGTTCAGTGGCGACAATCAGGCTTTGTACCGGCAACTGATAGCGGCCCAAAGGCGCCAATGTGGTGGCATACCCTTCTACCGCCGGCACCACCCATGACGCGCGCACTGAGGCTTTAGCCGTGCGCAGGCTGCCGGACTGCCAATGGGTGACCGGGCTGTTTTCGTAGATCGTGACGCCCATCTGCTCCACCACCCGCGCCAGGCCGCGCACCAGCTTGGCCGGGTGAATCGTGGCAACGTGGGGGGCATAGATGCCGCCATAGGGTTTGGCGATGCGGATTTGCTCGGCCAGTTGCTGCGGGCCGAGCCAACGGTAATCGTCGTCGGTCAGGCCCTGAGCGTGGAGCTTGGCCAGGTAGGCCCGCAGGGTGGCTTCCTGTTCGGGATAACGCGCGGCGCAATACAGCACGCCGCCCTTGCGGTAGTCGCAGTCGATGCCTTCGTGCTGTATCACTTGCGCAACTTCATCGGGAATGGCGTGCAGCAGGTCGAACGAGGCCCGGCGTTGTTCGGGAGACAAGCCGGCCAGCAGGCGGTCTTCCCCCAGCAGGTTACCCATCAGCCAACCGCCGTTACGGCCCGAGGCACCGAACCCGGCGGTTTGTGCCTCGATGATCGCGATTTTCAGCTCGGGCGCCTGGCGCTTCAGGTAATACGCGGTCCAGAGCCCGGTGTAGCCGGCGCCGATAATGGCCACGTTGACGTCCAGGTCGTGCTCCAGGGACGCACGCGCCACCAGCGGTTCGTCCAGCTGGTCCATCCATAAACTGATATTGCGCCATGCAGGCATGCCAAGCTCCACCACCACACTTCGATGGCCGTGATCCTAGAGCCTGGCCTCAGGGGCTGTCTTGCGCGCGTGCACGCAGGGAAATTTGTTTGACGTAGGCCTTGGGCGACTGGCCGGTGTGCTGGCGGAAGCAGCTATAGAACGCCGACGTCGAATTGAAGCCCGCGGCAAACGCCAGTTCGTCGATGCGGATCGGCGGCGTGGCCTTGTCCAGTGCGGCCAGCAAATGCTGGAGGCGCGCCTGGTTGACGTAGCGGTAAAAGCTTTGGCCCAGCACCTGGTTCAGCAGGTAGGAGATCTGGTTGCGGCTGTACCCGCACTCCTTCGCCACCCGTTGCAGGTCCAGCTCGGGGTCCAGGTAGGGTTGCTGGCGCTCGAAGTACTGCTGCAGGTCCTTGGCCATGTAACTCAGTTGCTGGGGCGACAGGCCCAGGCGGCTGACGGTTGGGCGCGTGGTCTCGCTGCGGCTGGCGGACTGCTCGTGCACCAGGGAAGCGTATTCGTTGACCCGCCAGATCAGGCCGTCACGCACGGTGATGGCTTCACTGGTGCGAAATGACACCAGTCCCTGGCCGCCACGCAACGTGATGCGGTACTGGATGAAGGCCGTGTCGCCGTCGGCGCGGATACGGTCGGTGTGCTCGATCGCTTCATCCGCTCCACGGGGCATGCTGGCTTGCAAGTACTCGCGCAGATCGTCTGCACCGACCACGCGGTTCTGGAAGAAATCGTGGTACTGGATGTCCGGGTGGTAGTACGACATCACGCCATCCAAGTCCCGGTGTTTCCAGCACAGATGGTGACGCAGCACCAACTCGCCAGTGGCTTGGGTTTGCTGGGAGTCATCCGCGATGAAGTCGGGCATGGAGCGCTCTAAGGCTGGGACAGCCTGCGAGCTTGCCCAACTTTCCGGGCGGGTTCAATGGCCATTTGACAGTTATGACTAATGGCCTTTCGCCCATTTCCGCGTAGGACATGACCCACATCAAACTTCCCGAAAACAACCGCTGAACGGGGCAAAAAAACTCCCCTGCTGGATGCGAACGAATGCTATTTTTAAAGCTCACGACGGCCAGGACCAGTGACGGTCCTGGCGCCCCTGCAGCGAGCTAAAGGAAGCGCTCAATGAACAAGGTGGGCAAGATGAACAAAGTGACATTCCCCAACGCCTGCCAGCTGATGCGCTGGCATTTTCATCCAATGGGCTTTGAAGCGAGCATGGATGCTCCCGGTAGCATGATCGCCCGCCTGTTCGACCGCGCCAGCGGAGAAACCCTGATTGCGATTGCCGGCATTCCTTGTGCCACGGTGATGAACGCCGCTGATGTGGAGCGGATCATCGAGGCCGTGGAGGATGAGCTGGAGTCGTTTGTGCCGCCGCTGTCGCTACGAGCTTGATCTGTGTGGCGAGGGAGCTTGCTCCCTCACCACGTGATTCAACGTCGCCCCTTATGATTTGCTGATGCGCTGATCATCAAAAAACGGCTTGTCTGCGGCAATCCGGTCCGAAGCCTTTGGCATATTCACCCCTTGGCCATCCTGCGCCTCGACATACCAATAGCAATGGCTCACCGCCCGGGTAATCCCCACGTAGGCCAGGCGTAGCACTTCGTCCTTTTGCGCGCTGTCGTAAGGTTCGGTGTCGCCGTCCTTGCCCAGGCCCGCCATGCGGTAGACCTGGTTCTTGTAAGGCGAACTGGTCAAGTGCTGGCAGTCGCCTAGCAGGAATACCGCATCCGCTTGAAGGCCCTTGGCGCTGTGATAGGTCAGTTGCTTCAGACGGCGATCGCCGTACGGCAAGCTAGAATCCAGATTAACTACAGACTGAATATGCTCTTGTATCAATGACTTATCGCTGCTTTTTCGATATAGCATCAATACCGAATCACCCTTTTGATAGTGCGCCAGCAGTTGCTGGCCCAGCGCCGCATCGTCACGATCACGCACGGTGACGGGCACCAATGGCTTCGGGGTTCCACAGGCCTTGGCTTTCTTGCCGCTGATGGCCGGGGCGGCACGCACGATGTATTCGGCAGCATCAATAACGTGTTGATGGCTGCGGTAGTTCTCGCCCAGCATCACCCGCGTGGTGGTGGGCGACGGGAATTCCTTGTTGAACTCCATGAAGTACTTCGGCGAACTGCCGCGCCAGCCATAGATCGATTGCCAGTCATCCCCCACGCACAACAGCGAAGACCGCTGGGCGCCACGGCCTACGTGCATGGCCGGGCCGCGACTGCGGATCTCCCGCAGACTGGCCCGGATCCACGAGACGATCTGCGGGGATACGTCCTGAAATTCGTCGATCATCAGGTGCGACATCGGCCGCAGCAGGCTGTCGCTGAGGAGCTTGAGGTTTTCCGGGGTGTTTTCGCCAAACAGCGAGAACATACGGTTGTAGGTCATCACGGGGGGCGACTGGTCCAGCAAGTGGTCTTCCAGGGCTTTCCAGAAAATGCTCAGGGCTTCGAAGTAGAAACGGTCCGGATCGTCCTTGGCAAAGCTCATCTTGCCCACGGCGGTGGGCACATCCAGCCCGAGGTTCTCGATAAACCCGGCGGCGGCGACAAAGCTGTCCAGCAGCGGCGCCGAACCCAGCTCACCCTTGACCTTGTAGTCGAAGCCCGGGCCCGCGGTTGCGTCGCCAGCCAGGCTGCTCAAAAGGCGCCTGGATGACTCATAGTTATCAATCCATATCAGTGGCTTACGGCAGAAAGCTTGAAACAGGGTTCGCTTTACCGCCCACTCTGCGCGCACGGACAGCTTGGAGCCAGGACGACTGAGCTGGGCATTTTCCCGAGGGTCAAAGCCCAGCATTACCCAGGCATCCAGCTCGGCAATGTAGCCGTGGCAGTGGAACTGCGCGCCATTGATATCGAAGGTCTGGCGATTGGGCTCAATCCCTTTGATCGGCCAGGCACCGGCGCGAAACCACAGGTCTTCAATCACATCACAGAGTTCTTCATCGCGCTTGGCCGCCAGTTCGGTCACCGCCACGCGTTTCTGTACGTCTGGATGATCCCGTTCCAGCTCCTTGAGTTGCAGGGCGTGGCGCGCCAACGGGGCGATCAGCTCGCGGAAGCGCGCATGCCGGCCATGCAACTGGTGGTAGCAAGCATTCAGTTGCTGGCGCTGGGCGTCGTTGATGCGCAATTCGAAGGGATTACTGTCAGCCTCATCAAAGCCCGCTTCGGTGCGCACGTTGAGGTTCTCAAACGCCTGCAGCCGTTCAAGGCCCGGCAGGCTGCGCACCATTGGCAGGATGCGCGAGTGAAAGGTGCGCACCACGGCTTGCGCCTCTTTCATACCAAGGGGTTGGCCCCACAAGGCGAGAATTTCCATGAGCTTGTTGATGAAGTCCTTGCGCGACTCACGGGTGAAGGTCACCACCGTCATTGAGCTCAGCTCAAAGCCCAGGTAATGGGTCAGCAGCAGGATACGCAGCACCAGCGAGGTGGATTTACCCGCACCGGCGCCGGCAATCACCGAGGTGGACGGCGTATCGCTGAAGATCATCTTCCACTGGGCCGCGCTCGGCTGGGCATGGGCCGGCAGCAGGCGTGCCACGTCGGCCTTGATGCGTTTTTTCAACTCGGCGGTCAGTGGCAGGCGCCAATCGTCGAACAGGTTGTCGTCGACACCCGGCGCGGTGTGTTCATCCGGCCGAAAGTCACGAATCAGCAGGACCTGCCGGCCTTCCTCGATGCCATCCGCCTTGCCTTCCTGATAGCCATACTCCACGCCGGCCATGTGGCCACTTCGAAAGCCGTCGGCCTGGCCATGCAACCAGGAAAAACGGTGCTGGGCGCGCAGGCGCGTCAGGCCGTGACCGAATAATCGGGCGGCGAGCCGTTTCAATAGGGGCATTTCGGCCAGTGGCCGCAGTTCGGGAGGCAGATCGGGGGTGTGTTGCGGCACGCGGACTCCTGCAATGCGTTAACTCGGACAAGAGCCCTATGGTCGCCGCAAATGCCCCACAGTTCCAGCCAATTGCTTTGCGCTCATGCAGTTAGGCGATGAAGTGAAGACAGGTCCTTAGGATCGGCATCGAAGCATTCGATAGGAATCCAGCATTTTTTACGCTTTTTATCGATCTGGCGCTGCTGGATCATGGCTCCCATCCACAGGAGACGATCATGCTTGAACTTCGACCTTTCAACACCCTGGGCGGCGCCAATCACGGTTGGCTGGACGCTCACCACCACTTTTCCTTCGCCGAATACCACGACCCCAAGCGCATGCACTGGGGCAACCTGCGGGTATGGAACGATGACCTCATCGCACCGGGCACCGGGTTCCCTCAGCACGCGCACCGGGACATGGAAATCATCACCTATGTGCGTGAAGGCGCCATCAGCCATGCCGACAACCTGGGCAACAAGGGCCGCACCGAGGCTGGCGATGTCCAGGTGATGAGCGCTGGCACCGGGATCGCCCACAGCGAATACAACCTGGAAGCCACGCCGACCAAGATTTTCCAGATCTGGATTATTCCAAACGAGGCCGGTTTGCCGCCGTCGTGGGGCGCCAAGCCGTTTCCTAAGGGTGACCGCGAAGGTTTTGTGACCCTGGCCAGTGGCAAGGCAGGAGACAGCGAAAGCCTGCGCATTCGTGCGGATGCACGGCTGGTAGCGGCCAATTTGAAAGCTGGTGAAAGTGCCGAGTATCGGCTGGACAGCGGGCGTCGGGCGTATCTGGTACCAGCCACCGGCGTGATTGAAGTCAATGGCTTGCGTGCACACGCTCGAGACGGTGTGGCAGTTGAGGATGAGCAGGTGTTGCGGGTGACGGCGGTTGAGGACAGTGAGATCGTGTTGGTCGACCTGGCCTGAATTCGCAAGCTCGCACATCCAATGGGTAATGAGCTTTATGTGGGAGCTGGCTTGCCTGCGATAGCATCAACTCGGTATGGCTGAAAGACCGAGTTGACTGCATCGCAGGCAAGCCAGCTCCCACAAAAGCCTGGCTACCACATTTTGGCCGTGGTGTTACTGGGAGATCGCCCCGTCCACCAACACCTGCGCCTCTTCCACCAGCTGCTTGAGGTGATCCTCACCGATAAAGCTCTCGGCGTAGATCTTGTAGATGTCCTCAGTACCCGATGGCCGTGCGGCAAACCAGCCGTTTTCAGTCATGACCTTCAGCCCGCCAATCGCTTGGTCGTTACCCGGTGCATGGCTGAGGATCTGCTGGATGCTTTCCCCCGCCAACTGCGTGGACGTCACCTGGTCCGGCGACAGCTTGCCCAGCAGGGCCTTCTGCGCCGGGGTGGCCTTGGCATCCACACGAATGGCGAACGGTTCGCCCAACGCGTCAGTCAGCCCACGATAGATCTGGCTTGGGTCCTGGCCTTTGCGCGCCGTCATTTCGGCAGCCAGCAGCGCCGGGATCAAACCATCCTTGTCGGTGCTCCAGACGCTGCCGTCCTTGCGTAGGAACGACGCACCGGCGCTTTCTTCGCCACCGAAACCCAGGGAACCCTCGAACAGCCCATCCGCAAACCACTTGAAGCCTACCGGCACTTCATACAGGCGACGGCCGATGCGCTTGGCAACCCGGTCGATCAGGCCGCTGCTGACCACGGTCTTGCCCACGGCAGCATCAGCACGCCACTCAGGGCGGTTCTGGAACAGGTAATCGATGGACACGGCGAGGTAGTTGTTCGGGGCCAGCAAGCCACCGGATGGCGTCACGATGCCATGGCGGTCGTGGTCCGGGTCGCAGGCGAAGGCCACGTCGAAGCGGTCCTTCAGGCCGATCAAGCCTTGCATGGCGTAGCTGGAGGACGGGTCCATGCGGATCTGGCCGTCCCAGTCGACGCTCATGAAGCGGAAGGTGGAATCGACTTCGGTGTTCACCACGTCCAGGTTCAGGCGGTGGTGCTCGGCAATGGCCGACCAGTAGCGAACCCCTGCTCCGCCCAGCGGATCAACGCCCAGGCGCAGGCCTGAACCGCGGATCGCATCGAAGTCGATGACGTTGACCAGGTCGGCCACGTAGGTGTTTAGGTAGTCGTGACGATGGGTCGTATCGGCCTTCAGGGCCTGGGCATGGGTGATGCGCTTCACCCCGGCCAGTTTATTGGCCAGCAGCTCGTTGGCCTTGGCTTCGATCCACTTGGTGATGTGGGTGTCGGCCGGGCCGCCATTCGGCGGGTTGTACTTGTAGCCGCCGCTTTGCGGTGGGTTATGGGACGGCGTGATCACGATGCCGTCGGCCAGGCCGCTGGTGCGGCCACGGTTGTAGCAAATAATGGCGTGGGAAATCGCCGGTGTCGGGGTGTACTCGTCGCCCTCGGCCAGCATCACGTGCACGCCATTGGCCGCCAGCACTTCCAGGGCGCTGGCGCCGGCAGGCGTCGACAGCGCGTGAGTGTCCAGGCCGACAAACAGCGGGCCGTTGATGCCTTGGGCTTCACGGTAAAGGCAAATGGCCTGGCTGATGGCAAGCACGTGCCATTCATTGAAGCTCAGGTCGAACGAGCTGCCGCGGTGCCCGGAGGTACCAAAGGCGACACGCTGGGTGGAGATCGCTGCATCAGGCTGGCCGGTGTAATAGGCCGTTACCAGTCGCGGGATGTCTACCAGCAGTTGAGCTGGTGCCGGCTTGCCCGCAAAAGGACTGAGAGTCATGCATAAACCTCTGAAAGAGAAGGATTCGGAAAAAAGTGCAGTTTACTGAGAGTTGGACTGCTCCGCGACGTTATAAATCCTACAACAATCAGTGAAATTTCATTCGGCGCCGGTCTGTGCCTGCCTCAACGCCTGGGCCAGCTCATCCAGGGCGTTTTCCAGGTGATGCGCCCCGTCAAAGGTAGGGCTCAGCCGCAGGTGCTGGCGGTGCAGGCCGCTGATGCTGAACAGCTCTCCCGGCGCAATCACCACCTGCCGGGTGAGCAGGCGCTGGAACACCTGGCGCATGTCCACCACCGCCGTTGAGCGCAACCAGAAGGTGGCGCCAGCGGCAGGCATTCGGTAGCTCACCTGCTCCCCCAGATGCTCCTCCAGATGCTGGTTCATCAGTCGGGACTGCTCGTTGAGTTTCGGTCGCAACTCCCGCAGATGCTGGTCGATCCGCCCGCTGAGATAGAGCCGCGCAATCGCCCGCTGGCGGATGGAGGACAGCCGGAATTCGCGCAGCAGGAACTGGCGTTGCAGCTCGCTGCCCAAGTGGCGGGACAACAAATAGCCAAACGGCGCTTCGGGCCCGAGCATTTTTTCGAAGGTGGAAAACACCATCAGGCGCTCGGGGTTGGCCAGGTCACGCAAGGCGGTGGTCGGCTGCTCAAAGCCCAACTCGCCATGGCTGTCATTTTCTAACAACCAGCAGTCATGCCGGTTCAGCAACCGTACCAACTGCAGGCGGTCATGGGTGGACAGGACGATGCCGGACGGCAGGCTGACGCCCGAGGAGAGCAGCGCCAGTTGAACCGGCTCATTGCCGAGCATTTGCTCGAGCAGCTCCAGGTTCAGCCCGCCGTCGGCCGTGAACGGCAGTTCCAGGACCTTAACGCCCGCGCCCTGCAACAAGCGCAGGATCAACCAGTCACAGGGCGATTCCACGATGACCGCCGCGCCCTTGAGCCCCAGCACCTCAATCAGTATTTCCAGCACCCCGCGCAGATCGGCACCGATGTACACCTCATCAGCCTGCCAGCAGCGGGTGGGCGACGAGGTATAACGCGCTGCCAGCGCCGCGCGCAGCTCCCAGACGCCGCACGGCTGCGACCATGGCTGCAGATGACGCGGGTAGTGACGTAACAGTTCGCGCTCCAGCAGCAACAGTGCACCGTCCAAAGACGCCCCAAGTGCCGGTTCATCGGCGCTGAGCACCCGCATTCCCGGGCGCCGCGCACCGGCGTAGAGGCGCTCCAGCAGATCACCACCGCTACTGCCTGGCGGTTTATTCAATACCGGCCAGGCGTAGTAGCCCGACTTGGCCACCGAATAGACCCGGCCCTCCTTTTCCAGCAACGAGTACGCGTATTGAATGGTCGAGATCGACACGTTCAGGCGCTCCGATAATTGCCGCAATGATGGCAACTTTACCCGGGCATCGGTACCAACCTCGTTGATGAGGTTGATCATGTAGCGATACACCGCCTGGTAGGCGAAGTCGGTTTGCCTGTCGTCCTTGAGGTTCATCGCTGCTCACCCGCCGTCACCCCGTTAACGCCCGGTTGCCATGGCAGGCGCGCCTTGCTGCGGGGCTGCGGCCGCACACGGAACCGCGGTGGCCGGCCGTTTGCGATAGAGGTGCTGCAACAGGTGGATCGGCAGCCCGCTGATGTCGACAGCCCATTGCACCAGCATCTCGGCCACCGGTTTGCCTTGCAGCGCCTTGTGCAGCTCGGGAAGTGCCACCAGCATGCCGGGGTGGCAGTGGCGCAAAAAGCTCTCGAGGCGCTCCCCGTGACGGATAAACGGCGAAAACATCAGGCAGCTCAGTTGGCTTTCATCCAGCCCGAACAGCGCCTGGGCGTAGCCCGCGGACAAGGCGCGGCCTTCCGGGGTGGCAGCCTGGGCAATCATAGGTTCGGGAATCTGCTTGCGGCGCATGAACAGCAAGGCCTGCTGCACAAAGCCCAAGGCGCCCTCCTCGTAGTCCAGTTCCCGCAGGCACTCGGCCTGCAAGCCTCGCAGATGGGCCATCAACATAGGGTTCGCGTAGGTCGTGTGGCTGAAATGGAAGCCAAACTCGTCGGGTTTATAGTCCAGAAACTGCCGCAATAGCGGGCCGGACGGGTACTCGGCCGCCGCCATCAGGTCTGCCATGCAGATGTAGGCCATGTGGCGGTGATTGTCCTTTTCAGACATATCGACGACATCGTAGTGCTCACCGTAGACGTCGCAGTAATAAGCGTGACTCCACTCATCCATGCGCGCAAACAGCCCGCTGAGCATCAGGGGCTGGCGGGCCGGGACCTCTACCCCGGCCGCCAGCGCGGCTTTTTTCAGCCACGCAAGGTACTCGCGTTGCTTGCGCGCGGAATCACCGCTGACCAATGCATGCACGCCGCCATTCCACGTGGTCACACGCTGGTAAAAGTCGCCAAGGGCCAGATAGGCGTCGTTGCACAAGGTCTGGCGAAGATCGCCCGAGGTCAGGTGCCCCACCATCAGCATGTTGCGCCGGCTGGTGTCGCGCGCAGTGCCGGAGGCCGGCCGCAGGTGATTGAACGGCAACACTTCCTGGTTTTCCACCATCAACAGTTCGACACGCGGATCGTCATGCATAAACAGCGCGCTGTAGCCGCGATGCAACGTGTCCAGCGCCGATTGCGTCATGCCGGCATGGCGCAAGGTGGCGACGCGCAATTGAAAGGTCCGCGGCGCCCGGCCCGCGAGTGTCAGTTGTGCCGCCCGCAGCAAGGTCAAGGCGTAACTGGTGCCAGCCCCCGTACCGTGAGCCAGCAGCACCTTGTATTCACCGATCCGCTCCATGCCACCTGCCGCCACCACGATGCGTTGAATCAATAATTGAAGCGAGGTGCGTTCTGTTCGTGAGAAATGCCCTACCAAGCGTTGCAATACTTGTTGATAGACATAGTTCATGGCTTGCTCGTGAATAGCGCTCATAGTTCTACTACCTGAGTTGAAATATCAGTTTCGGGCAACCGTTAACGGTGTTTGCCCGACCTGTTGTTTCTGTAGGGGCGTTGCAACATGTGACTTCAATGAAAGATTAGCACCGCGCCATACCCGAAAACGCGCGCCTCAGGGCTCCCAGCCCAGGAAAAGCGCCGCGCTTCGGGGCTCAATGCTAAAACGGGCAATCTTAGGAATATTCTGACAACTTCCTACTCTGTCCTAACTTACAAATTAAAGAACCATCCGACATAACCAACTTTAATATAAGTTTTTCGCCTGGCCGGGCATATAGAGCATTATTGGATTTAACGGACGCACGGAGTAATTTCAGATATTCAATCATTGCTCAATCCTTGAGATGAAAGTGACCGCGCAATTATCAGCACTTGCGACGTGATTAACAGATACAGAACCGCCGCTAAAACCAGTTCAGATGGGAGCACCCGTGGGGTGTCGAATGTCCAGACACGACAACGCCGCACTGGGATTCAGGGCGGCGTCAGGGGTTGGGCAAGTGATTTATCGGGTTGAAACGTTGAAGTCCCGATTCAAGCGGTGAGCAGGTTAAGCCCTGTCAAATGGCGCATTTGCCCCATGCGCCCGGGGGCAGAAATACTCTCTTGAGAATATTCCCACAGATCAAACAGCTTCTACCTGCAAGGCCACGCGTTCGCGGCACGGGCATTCGTCCATATAACGGTGTGCTTCAACGAACTGACTGAAGGGAAATACCGTGGTCTTCAGCGGTATCAGCACCTTGTCAGCGGTCAGTTGATTGATGTCACGCAGGGCTCGCTGCAAGGCCACCTGGTCCTGGATGATGCCCAGTTCCGGTTTGCCGGTGAAGTTGCCGATGCAATGCACAAAGAACTGAATATTCTTCTGGAACGCCGCGCAGGCCGGGAATGGGGTCTGGTTGCCGCCTTGCAGACCGTACAGCACCAGGCTGCCACGAGGTGCCAGCACATCACCCAGCAACGACATCTGCGGGCCACCCAAGCCATCGAACACCACATCTACGCCGCGGTTGTCGGTGAACTTGTTGACTTGCATCAGCAGGTCCTGTTCTTCGGTAACGATGACCTTTTCCGCCCCGAGGGACAGCAGGTATTCGCGCTCATCACTGGTCTTGGTGGCGGCAATCACCCGCACACCCAAGGCTTTGCCCAGCTGCACAAACGATGGGCCGGCACAGTGACTGGCGTCCGTCACCAGGGCGAATTGCCCGGGTTTGACCCGCGCCAGGTCCATGTAGGCAAAGTAAGCAATCAGCAGCGGCGTGTAGTGCACACTGGCTTCAATCGGGCTCAAGACGTCCGGGTAACGGGTCAGGGCCGAACGCGGCAGGACGATCTGTTCGCCGTATACCGGGTAATCGTTCGGGCTCTCGGCCGGGAAGCTGGCAACTTTGTCACCCACCGCCAGGTCGTCAACACCCTCGCCAACGGCCACCACCACACCGGCCATTTCATGGCCCAGGCCGGATGGCAGGCGGGCATGGGACGACGCCAGGTTCTGGCGCCAGAGAATATCGTACCAGCTGATGCCAATCGCCTCGACGCGCACCTGCACTTCGCCCGGTGCGGGCTTAGCGGCTGCATGCTCTTCGCATTTGAGCACCTCGGCCGGACCAAACTTGTGAAAACGGATCGTGCGGGACATCGCAAACCTCGTCAAAGTAACCTCTATTGCCATGAACTCTATCTGGGCTTTCGGAGCAAGACCACCGGTCGCCGTTAATAGTCGACATGCCTGTCATTGATTCCGCACATACGGAAATCGCACCAGGCCATGTAGGAAAACTGAATTAGCCGGTGCAGAGTACCAGCCTTTCCCCGTAAGATTCATGCCGGTCATTGTTCTTATATGACCGCTCCCGTCAAGTTTACTGACGCCGCCTGGGACACAAGATGAACCGTAACGACCTCCGTCGTGTCGACCTCAACCTGTTGATCGTATTCGAAACCTTGATGCATGAGCGCAGTGTGACCCGCGCTGCCGAGAAATTGTTCCTTGGCCAGCCGGCCATCAGCGCGGCGTTGTCACGCCTGCGCGGCCTGTTCGACGACCCGTTGTTTGTGCGTACCGGGCGCAGCATGGAACCATCGGCCCGTGCAGTAGAAATCTTCGCCCTGCTCTCCCCGGCGCTGGATTCGATTTCCACCGCCGTCAGCCGCGCCTCCGAATTCGACCCGGCCACCAGCACCGCCGTATTCCGCATCGGCCTGTCGGACGACGTCGAATTCGCCCTGCTGCCACTGCTGCTCAAGCGCCTGCGGGCCGAAGCCCCCGGCATAGTGCTGGTGGTGCGCCGCGTCAACTACATCCTGATGCCCGGCCTGCTGGCCTCCGGGGAAATCTCGATTGGCGTGAGCTACACCACCGATTTGCCGGCCAACGCCAAGCGTAAGGTCCTGCGCCGCAGCAAGCCGATGCTGCTGCGGGCCGACAGCATGCCGGGCTCCATGAGCCTGGATGACTTCTGTGCGCGGCCCCATGCCCTGGTGTCGTTTGCCGGGGATTTGAGCGGGTTTCTCGATGAAGAACTGGAGAAACTGGGCCGCAAGCGCCATGTGGTGCTGGCGGTGCCGCAGTTCAATGGGTTGGGGACGTTGCTGGCGGGGACCGATATTGTCGCGACCGTGCCGGACTATGCCGCTGAAGCGCTGACTTCAGCGGGTGGGTTGCGGGCTGAAGAGCCGCCGTTGCCGGTGCGTACGTTTGAATTGCACATGGCGTGGCGTGGGTCACAGGACAATGACCCGGGGGAACGGTGGTTGCGGTCGAGGATTCAGATGTTTTTTGGGGATCCGGACAGTCTCTGATTCACTGTTTAACCATCCGTAGAACGCGTCAGTGCCTCCCACTGATCAATATCCCTCAGGGATTGCATCAGTTTTTCCCGCACATAACCCAGCGCATCACTGCCCAGCAGCAAATGCGCCGGTGGGTGGTCGCTGGCAATCAGCGTCAACATCGCCTGCGCGGCTTTTTGTGGGTCACCCAATTGGTGGCCGCTTTTCTCTTCCCGCGCCTGGCGCACCGGATCAAAGCTCGCATCGTAGTCGGCGATACTGCGCGGCGTACGCTGCATGGACCGCCCGGCCCAATCGGTGCGAAACGAACCCGGCGCCACGGCAGTGACAAAGATGTTGAACGGCTTGAGTTCTTTGCTCAGGGTGTCGGAGATGCCTTCCAGCGCGAATTTGCTCCCGCAGTAATAGGCGATGCCCGGCATGGTGATCGTGCCGCCCATGGAGGTGATGTTGATGATGTGCCCACGGCGGCGCTGGCGGAAGTACGGCACGAAGGCCTTGGTTACGGCAACGGCGCCGAACACATTGACGTCGAACTGACGACGCATGTCCTCCAGGGGCGACTCTTCGAAAATCCCCTCATGGCCGTAACCCGCATTGTTCACCAGGACGTCCACCGGGCCGAAACGGGTTTCCACCTCGGCAACGACGCTGTCGATCCGCTCAAAATCCGTGACGTCCAGAATTACCCCGTGGGCGCGTTCCGCCGACAACGCTTCGAACGCTTGCAGGGCCGTCTCATTGCGTACGGTCCCGATGACTCGGTGGCCGGCAGCCAATGCCTCTGCTGCCAGCGCTTTTCCAAAGCCGCTGCTGATGCCGGTGATGAACAGTGTTTTTTGAGTAGTCATGAAAAATGGCTCTTGGTGGATGTACTCCCATGGTAGTCATGGTAATCACTGTCGACCTATGCCGGTAAATCTATGAGGTTTGCCTATTCCTATCAGCCGA
Organism: Pseudomonas sp. Xaverov 83; assembly: GCF_019352905.1. Classification (NCBI taxonomy): domain Bacteria; kingdom Pseudomonadati; phylum Pseudomonadota; class Gammaproteobacteria; order Pseudomonadales; family Pseudomonadaceae; genus Pseudomonas; species Pseudomonas sp. Xaverov 83. The sequence goes on from NZ_JAAAFU010000026.1 coordinate 224,117, forward strand.
GGTCGCCGCCACCTACCGGCAAGGTCACGCCCGTGATGTAAGAGGCCTCATCGGAGGCAAGAAACAGGATCGCGCCGGCCTGTTCGTCGATGCTGCCATAGCGCTTCATCGGGCTGCTGTCGAGGGTCTGGTCGACGATCTGTTGGTACCAGACCCGCTCCTGGTCGCTCTGGGGCTGGCTGTTGCGCGGGATCCGACGTGGCGGCGCCTCGGTGCCGCCGGGTGCGGTGGCGTTGACCCGGATCCCGCTGCCGGCAGTCTCCAGGGCCAGGCATGCGGTCAGGGCGTTGACGCCGCCCTTGGCGGCGCCATAGGGCACGCGGTTCACCCCACGGGTGGCGACGGACGAAACATTGACGATGGCACCACTGCCCTGCTCCAGCATGTAGGGCAACACGCAATGGCAGCACCACAACGTGGGGAACAGCGAACGACGCACTTCAGCCTCGATTTCGTTCTCGGCGTAATGTTCGAAGGGCTTGGCCCAGATGGTCCCGCCGACGTTGTTGACCAGAATGTCGATACGCCCGAAACGCGCCTTGGCAGCGGCCATCACGCGCGCGCATTCGGCGTGCTGCTCCAGGTCGGCAGTGAGGACCAGCGCCCGCTCATGCTGCAACTCATGCACGAGTTCCGAGCGGTCGACCACCACCAGCCAGGCGCCCTCTTCCAGCAAACGCTCGGCAACACGTCGGCCAATGCCTTGGGCGGCGCCGGTGACCAGCGCGACCTTGTTGTTGAAACGTGGGTTCATGGTGCTTTCCTCAGGCGGCGTCGCCGGTGGCGATGGCGTTGGGCGTGAACTTCTCGTAATGGAAGCTGGCGGGGGTTACGCCCTGGTTCTTGAAGTGTTGGCGTACCGCGTCGACCATCGGAGGCGGCCCGCACAGGTACACATCCACGTCGCCGTCGTTCAGCATGTCTGCGGCCATGTGTTGGGTGACATAGCCCTGGTGTGGGTGCGCCGTCTGTGGGTCGGCCACGCAGGTGACAAAACTGAAATTGGGCAGACGTTTGGCGAAGGCTTCCAGCACCTCGACCATCACCCGGTCCTGATCCCGCGTCACGCCGTAGATCAGCCGTACCGGCCGGGTTTCCACACGTTCGGCCAACACTTCGAGCATCGACAGGAACGGCGCCAACCCGGTGCCGCCCGCCAGCAACAGCAATGGCCGCGCCACTTCACGCAGGTAGAAACTCCCCAGTGGTCCGGTCATCCGTACCGTGTCGCCCGGCTGGGCGCGCTCCAGCCAGCCACTCATCAGCCCGCCGCACACATGCTTGATCAGGAAGCTGGCGCGTTTGGCGCCTGGCTTGCTGCTGAAGGAATACGAGCGGGTCTGCCCGCTGTCCGGCACGCCGATATTCACGTATTGGCCCGGAAGGAATACCGGTGCCTGGTCCAGCTCGAAACTCACCTCCAGGGCGGCATCGGCATGCCGGGTAATGCTCGCCACCGTCGCGGCAAACTGCGCGGTGCCGGTCTTGCACGCACCGGACGGCACCGGCACGGCAATCACGCAGTCAGACTGCGGCACCATCTGGCAGGTCAACACCTGGCGCTCGCCGGCTTCATCCTCGCTCAGGGCGTCTTCGATATAGTCGTCGCCCAAATCATAGGCGCCGGTTTCACAGCGGCATTTGCAGGTACCGCACACACCGTCCGAGCAGTCCATGGGCAGGTTGATACGTTGGCGAAAGGCCGCGTCGAGGACCTTTTCACCCACCTTGCAGTCGATGAAACGGGTCACCCCGTCCTCGAAGTTCAGGGCAATGGAGTACGTCATGGGCATGTCCTCAGATGTGGTAGATATCGATGACCTGATGGATGTAGTCGTTTTTCAGCACCACCTTCTTGCGCGTGATCAGCGGCTGTTCGGCGCGGATGTCGAGGCGATAGAACGAGGTGCCGAAGTACGTATCCGTGGTCTTGTAGCGATGGCTGAGGGTTTGCCAGTTGAAACGCAGTTCCACGTGTTGCCCGTCATCGGCCAGCACTTCGAGGTTGGTGATCAGGTGCGCGGTGCGTGGCTCCGGGGTGCTGGCGCTGGAGCGCTCGGTCTTGATCCGGAACACCCGGTCTTCCAGGCCGTCACGGCTGGGGTAATAGATCAGCGAGATTTCGCTCTGGGGGTCTTCGGTCAGGGTGTCGTGGTCGTCCCAGGCCGGCATCCAGTACTCGACCTTGGGTGAATAGCATTCGAGCCACTCATCCCATTGGCGGTCATCCAGCAGGCGCGCTTCGCGGTATAGAAAATCCAGCAGGCGGTCGCGGGAAGTACTCATGACAGCACCTCCTTGTCCGTGGCGATCAGGCCTTGCTGCTCGCGTTCAATGGCACGTTGCAGGCTCTGGGCCCAATGGGCGTGCTGGCGCACGAACAGCCCTTCGTCCTCGGTTTTGACGCCACTGAGTTGCGGATTCATGCCCATGGCCCGGGCGTTGTCGTCGGCGCCTTCCACCCATTGTTTCGCGCCGCGGCTGAGGTCATTCCACAAGGTGGTCGCGCCCTGGTAGCCGGTTTGGCAGGCGCGGAACTCTTCGAGGTCGTCCGGCGTACCCATGCCGCTGACGTTGAAGAAATCTTCGTACTGGCGAATGCGCGTGGTGCGTTCCTCGGCACTTTCGCCCTTGGGCGCCATGCAGTAGATCGTGACCTCGGTCTTGTCGACGGCAATCGGCCGCACCACGCGGATCTGCGTGGAGAACTGGTCCATCAGGTATACATTTGGATAGAGGCACAGGTTGCGGGTTTGATCGACGATAAAGTCCGCACGCTCCTGGCCCAGGCGCTCGGCCAGCGCCTCGCGGTGTGCGTGCACCGGGCGTACTTCGGGATTGAGCAGGCGCGTCCACAGCAGGATATGGCCGTGCTCGAAGGCGTAGACGCCGCCCAGGCTTTTCGACCAGCCATTGGCGTCGACAGTGCGCGTGCCTTCGGCTTCGTAATTGCGGCGGCCCATGGTCGCCGAGTAATTCCAGTGCACGGAACTGACGTGATAACCGTCGGCGCCGTTCTCGATCTGCAGCTTCCAGTTGCCGTCATACACATACGACGAACTGCCCCGCAGCACTTCCAGGCCCAGCGGTGCCTGGTCCACCATCTGGTCGATGATCACCCGGGTTTCCCCCAGGTAGTCGCTGAGTTCCGGCACCGTCTCGCTGAGGCTACCGAACAGGAAACCGCGATAGTTTTCGAAGCGACCAAGGCGCTTGAGGTCGTGGGAGCCGTCACAGTCGAAGCTGTCGGGATAGGCGCCGGTCTTGGCGTCCTTCACTTTGAGCAGCTTGCCGGCGTTGCTGAAGGTCCAGCCGTGGAACGGGCAGGTAAATGAGCCTTTGTTGCCTTGTTTACGGCGGCAGAGCATGGCGCCACGGTGGGCGCAGGCGTTGACCAGGCCGTGCAGCGTACCTTCCTTGTCGCGAGTGATGACCACGGGTTGGCGGCCGATCCAGGTGGTGAAGTAGTCGTTGATCTCTGGCACCTGGCTTTCGTGTGCCAGGTAGACCCAACCGCCTTCGAAAATGTGCTTCATTTCCAGGGCAAACAGGTCGGGGTCGGTGAAGATGTCGCGGCGGCAGCGGAACACCCCGGTGGCGGGATCTTCCTGGACGGAGTCGCGCAATTGTCGGGCGAGTCGGTCGAATGTGCTGATCATGGGGTAGGCCCTCGGTTGTTCTTGTATCAGGCGCCCCCACCTTATGTGCTTGCCCTACCCCTCAATATCCGCTGACTGCAATTCGCTATCCACCTGGCGCAAGCCGACGCTTCCATGTCTGCGAAGGCAGCTCGCCAAAGCGTTTGCGATAGGCCTGGGAGAAACGTCCCAGGTGCACGAACCCGTGATCCAGCGCCACCTCGGTGACGCTGCGCGCCGTGGCCAGTTGCAGCATGGCATGCACCCGCTCCAGCTTGCGCTGGCGCATGTAGTCCCGAGGCGACAGGCCGACCTGGCGTTCAAACAGGGTATACAGCGACCGCTCGCTGACCCTGGCGATGGCCATCAGTTGTTCGACGCTGATGTCGTCCGTCAGGTGCTCTTCGATAAACTGGCGCACCGCTTCAAAGCCACCGCCTTGATCAGGCCGCGGGATCACCCGCAGGACGTTACTGGCCAGCAGCGCCAATAACTTATTGGCCACGATGCGCTCGTACAGGCCCTGCACTTCCGGTTCGGCAGCGTTTTCGGCCTCATGACAGATCAGCCCCAGCAGTTGCAGGAACCCGCCCATTTCAGTGAGTGCATGGCGCGGCGCCGCGAAACGGATGCCCGGCTGCGGCAACGTCCAGTGCTGTTCAAGGCAAGCGTTTTCCAGCAGGCGCACCGGCACTTTGACGATGAACTTCTCACAGTCGGCGGAATAGGTCAGGTCCACCGGGTCATCCGGGTTGATCAGCAGCACTTCCCCCGGGCCCAGCACCTCTTCTTCGCCACGGGAATTCGAGCGGCAGTGGCCGTGCAGCAGGATTTGCAGGTGGTAGATGGTTTCCAGCGCCACCGATGTCACCTGCACCGGCGCACCGTAGCTGATGCGGCACAGGTCGAGGCTGGAGAAGGTTCGGTGACTGATGCTCGCCTGCGGGCGGCCCTTGGGTGGCAGGCGGATGCAGTGGCTGCCTACGTGCTGGTTGACATAGTCGGACACGGCATAGGCATCTGCACGATCGAAAATCTGGCTGCGCTCACTCAATAGCACGGTCATGGTTGCGCCTTTTATTGTTATGGGCCCTGCGTCTGTACGTCACCGCAGAGTGATGCGGGGGACTCGAACCGTCCAATATTCAATAGGTGTTGCTTCATACCCCGTAGGTATCGTGGGTTCACTTGCGTTGCAGCACTGACTCCCCGGCCTGGGGCGGCAACCGCAGGTTATCCAGCAACGCCACGCCGGCAATCACCGCCACCAGCAGAAACGTCAGCTGGAAATCGGCGGTGGCGGCCTGCCCGGTATTGCCGTGGAAGCTCATCGCAAACCGCAGCAACAACGCACCAATCGCCACGCCCATGGCCATGCTCAGCTGGAAAAACATGCTGAACAAGGTTGAAGCGTCGCTCATTTGCGCCTTGGGTATATCGGCAAACCCGAGGGTATTGAACAAGGTGAACTGCATGGAGCGTGACAGGCCACCCACGAACAGAATGAACAGGATCAGCGCCCAACTCATGCGCTCGTCCAGCAATCCACAGGCCGCAATCGCCAGTACGCCGAGGACGCCGTTGATCATCAGCACCGGGCGAAAGCCCCAGCGCTGCATCACCGACGTGGTGAACGGCTTCATCGCCAGGTTGCCGGCAAATACCGCGAGCACCAGCAGCCCCGCGTCGAAGGCAGAAAGGCCGAACGCCAGTTGAAACATCAAGGGCAGCAGGAACGGCAAGGTACTGATGGCCACCCGAAAAATCGACCCGCCACACAGGCACACACTGAAGGTGCGCACGCTCACCACACCCAGGGCCATTAACGGCTGGGCATGCCGGCGCATATGGCGCCAGGCAAAGGCACCGAGCATCAAACCGGCACCGCTGAGCAATAGGCCCTGCAACAAGCTGCCACGGCTTTGCCCGAGCAGTTCGACACCGTACAACAGCGCCGCGCTCGCGACGCCTACCAGCAGGAAACCGCTGAAGTCGAAGGTGCGGGCAGTGACCTCATCGTGCTTGGGGATCAATACCAGCGTGGCGATTAACGCCAGCAGGCCGAGTGGCAGGTTGAGGTAGAAAATCCACGGCCAGGACGCGTGGGTAACGATAAACCCGCCCACCGGCGGCCCAAGTATCGGCGCCACCAGGCCGGGCCAGGTGATGAATGAAATCGCCCGCACCAGGTCTTTCTTCTCGGTCGAGCGCAGCACCGCCAGGCGTCCCACCGGCACCATCATCGCCCCACTGATGCCCTGCAACACGCGCGCGGCGACGAAGGTTTCGAGGCTGTCACTCCAGCCGCAGAGCAATGACGACACGCTGAACAGCACAATCGCCGAACCGAATACCCGCCGCGAACCGAAGCGGTCGGCCAGCCAGCCGCTGATGGGAATAAACACCGCGACGGCAAGCATGTAGGCGCTCATGCCGATATTCACGTCCACCGCACCCACCCCGAAGGTTTTGGCGATGTCCGGCAACGCGGTGGCGATCACCGTGGCGTCCAGGTTTTCCATGAAGAAAGTGACGGCGACCAACAAGGCAATCAAGGTTGAGCGGCGTTGGGAGATCGACGTCATCGCTGTTCACTCATGGTTTCGAACCGGCACTTTATCAATAAGCGGGTTTTATAGGCGCGACTTCACTGTGCGAGCGCCAGTTTATTCAGTGCATTTTTGATTCCTGCTCACAAGACCTTTTCCGGAATCGACATTTTGCTCACGCAAGGCTGAAGGGATACTACCGGGCTTGCGTATGGCGCACACCGGTGTGCCCGTGGCTATGTTCAAACCACGCCAGTCACGCTATCAATCCCCTCCTTTCCTACAGGTAAATACATGAGTGAAGTCCGTATTTTGATCAACATTGCACGTCCTGCCGAACAGGTCTGGGCGCTCCTCGGCGGGTATGACTGGCTGCCGCGCTGGCTCAATATTATCGAGAGCAGCACTCTGGCTGACGGTGGGCGCACACGTCACCTGAAAACTATCGACGGTGCGACCATCGTCGAGCGTTTGCTCACTTTCGACGACGACCAGAAGCAGTACACCTATGCCCTGCTCGAAGGCCCCGCACCGGTCACCGGCTATGTCGGCATGATGTCGGCGGAGGACGATGGCAATGGCGGGACGGTGGCGTGCTGGTCCAGCACCTTTTCCGTCCAGGGCGCGGATGAGGCAGAGGTTGTTCGCGAGTTCGAGGCCCTCTACCGCAAAGGGCTGGAACGCCTGAAAGCCGTTGTCGAATCCACGGACTGACACTGGAGCAAGCCGACGCCGCTCCTCAGTCGTGCATTCCCGGCAAGATTATTGTGCTTGCCGATGCATTTTTCTCCTGGCTCAGGGCGCAGATACTGCCATCAATCACCCGCAAAGCGCCCCCGCATCACGCAGGGCGCAGGAGACCTGATGAACTCACATTTTCAACGCTTGCTTGGCCCCGGCAACTTCTCCATCGGCCTGGAATTGCCGCTGGACAACGATTGGTCCACCAGCGGCCAACGCTCGCGCATCGCACAAAAACGCCCCTTTGGCGTGCCCGACCTGAAGCAGCATGCCGAACTGGCTCGATTGGCGGACGAACGTGGCTTTCGAGCGCTGTGGGTGCGTGATGTGCCGGTCTATGACCCGAACTTCGGGGATGCGGCCCAGGTGTTCGAAACGTTTTCCTACCTGGGTTACCTGGCCGGTATCACCCGCAACATCATGCTCGGCACGGCGGCCGTGGTATTGCCGCTACGCCAGCCGTGGTTGACCCTCAAGGCAGCCAATAGCATCGACGAACTCAGCGGCGGCCGCCTGTTGTTGGGCGTGGCCAGTGGTGACAGGCCGATGGAATACCCGCTGTTCGGTGTCGACTACGACCAGCGCGGGGCGCAATTTCGCAGTGCCGTCGAACTGCTGAAAAGCCAGGGCGCCGGACGCCTGCCCGCGGGTGCCGAGTTGTTACCGCAGCGTGACGAGCCGTTCCCGCTGCTGGTCGCTGGGCTTGGCCAACAGTCACCCGCCTGGATTGGCGAGCACATGGATGGCTGGCTCGCCTACCCGGGAACGCCGCAGGAGCATCGTCGGCGCGTGGGGCTCTGGCGTGAGGTCGGTGCAGACAAACCCTACATCAGCTTTTTGCACCTGGACCTTGAAGCCAATCCCCATTCGCCGATGAAGCCGCTGCGTTTCGGCGGGCGTGGCGGGCGAAACGCACTGATTGATGAGTTGGAGGCGTTGCGCGATTCGGGTGTGCAACATATCGGCCTGCATCTGCGTCACAGCGAACGCCCCGTCGCCGAGGTGATTGAAGAGCTTGCCGAGTATGTGTTGCCGGTGTTCCACCGCGCAGCCTGAAGCGCTACTCATTGGCGGCCTGAGTCCTGTATCGACAGCGCTCGGGCCATTTACCTACACCCCCTACCCCCGTTAAGACCTCCCGTCCTCACCTCGCAATATTTCAATCCTCTACGCCCCACTACGTAGCGCTCGGTAACGAATCGCACTGATTTGGTGTGCGCGCTCGCAAAAAAACGTCTCACGCACGTAAAAACTGATCAAAAGACCTTAATTTCCAACACTTGGCACGATAACCGCTTACTCACTATTACAGGATTGTTGAACAATCTAAATCTCCCTGCATCCAGCAACCGAGGCGACGAACATGCAAAAAGGTCTGAAGGGCAAGAACACCCTGCGCACATTGGGGCTAGCGATCACCCTGGCGTGCGTGACGCCGCTACTGTCGGCTGCCGAGATCAAGGGCACCCTGAAACCGGGCGAGCTGTCCATCGGCTCCGACCTCACCTACCCGCCTTACACCTACCTTGAGCAAAAGACCCCGGCCGGTTTCGACCCGGAGTTCATGCAGTTGATGGGCAAGCAACTGGGGCTGAAGCCGCGCTTTCTCGACACCCGCTTTGCCAACCTGATCCTCGGCGTCAACGCCCGGCGTTTCGACGTGGTGGCCTCGGCGCTGTATGTCACGCCAGAACGCGCCAAGCAGGTGGATTTCCTCAGCTACCTGAAGACCGGTTCTTCGCTGATGGTGCTCAGCGCCGGCGACTTCAAGCCCCAGCGCCCGGAAGACCTGTGCGGCAAGCGTGTCGGGTCGATCAAGGGCGCGTCGTGGGTGCCAAAGCTGAACAAGGTTTCGGCGGACTACTGCCTCCCTGCGGGCAAGCCGGCGATCGAGTCGCGTGAGTTCCCGACGTCGCCGGAAGCCGCCCAGGCCCTGCTCGCCCAAGCGGTCGACGTGCAGATGGAAGACGCGGCGGTCGCCAAGATCACCGTGGAAAAGCTGCAAGGCAAAACCGTGATCAGCTCCAGCGAGTTGATCTACCCGGTGGTGGTCGGCCTGGCCGTGCGCAAGGAAAACCCGGCACTGCTCCAGGCGCTGACCGGCGCCCTGAGCCAGATCAAGCAGGACGGCAGCTACGGCAAGCTGCTGGCGCGCTACAACCTGGCCGAGCCGAACGCCGCCGAGATCAGTGCGGCACTGGGTAACTGAAACGCGGAGCACCTTTATGCAATTCGATTGGCACTACACCCTGGGCTTGTTATGGAACGGCGACTTCTGGCGAGCCGTCGGCACCGTGGTCGAACTGAGCCTGGAAACCTGGCTGCTGGGCATTGTGCTGGGGTTTTTCCTGGCCCTGGCGCGGCAGTCGGAGCGCCGCTGGCTGCGGGACTCTGCCGGCGTCTACATCTGGTTCTTCCGCAGCCTGCCGTTGCTGGTCCTGTTGATTTTCGTCTACAACCTGCCGCAGGTGTTTCCGTCCACCAGCGTGGTGTTGTCCAACCCCTACTCCGCGGGCCTGATTGCCCTGGTGCTGAGTGAGGCGGCCTACATCGCCGAGATTCATCGGGGCGGCTTGCTGGCGGTGGTCAAGGGGCAGCGCGAAGCCGGCAAGGCGTTGGGCGTGGGTTATCGCGGCGTGCAGCGCCTGATCGTGGTGCCCCAGGCGCTGCGGGTGGCATTGCCGACACTGGCCAACGAATACATCACCATCGTCAAGCTGACCTCGCTGGTGTCGGTGATTTCGCTTTCGGAAATCCTGCTGGTGGGCCAACAGCTCTACACCCAGAACTTCCTGGTGATGGAGACCATGCTGGCCGTGGCGTTCTATTACGTGTTCATCGTGACGGTGTTCAGCTGGCTGCTGCGGGTGCTGGAAAACCACTTGGACGTGACCCGCCGCAAACCCAAGGCAATCGCGCCCGCTGAACTCGACCAGGTGGCGACGCGTCGTGCGTCTGGCCAGGCCGAGCCCGGCGAGTTTGCGTTGCAGGCCCGCGGGGTGCGCAAGGCCTATGGCGAGCTGGAAGTGCTCAAGGGCGTCGAACTGAATGTGCGCTGGGGCGAGGTGGTATCGATTATTGGCCCGTCAGGCTCGGGCAAGACCACGCTGATTCGCACCATGAACGGCCTCGAAAGCCTGGACCGTGGCGAAATCACCCTGCAAGGCCAGCCGTTCCTGCGTGGCACCCGGGAGCCCCAAGGGGCGCTGGCTCACAAAGTGCATATGCGCGGCATCGTGCATGTCGGCATGGTGTTCCAGGGGTTCAACCTGTTCCCGCATAAAACCGCCCTTGAGAACGTGATGCTCGCGCCCGTCTACCATGCCCATGGGGGCGGCGAAGAACTGCGTCTTTTGAGCCTGGCGCTGCTGCGCAAGGTCGGCATGCTGGAGCACGCCGGCAAGTACCCGCATCAATTGTCCGGCGGCCAACAGCAGCGTGTGGCAATTGCGCGGGCCTTGGCGATGCGGCCGTCGGTGATGCTGTTTGACGAACCCACCTCGGCCCTCGACCCGGAACTGGTGGGCGACGTGCTGGCGGTGATCGAGGAATTGGCTCGCGAGGGCATGACCATGGTCATCGTCACCCATGAAATGAACTTCGCGTTCAAGCTCTCCGATCGTGTGGTGTTCATGGAAGGCGGCGAGATTATCCAGGACGCCCCGCCGCGCGACATGCTCGAGCAACGCAGCGAACGCATGACCAAGTTCCTCAAAGACGTCCAACTGGCGTGAGCCCAAGGAGCCCCAACGTGAGCCAAGCCAAGGAACCCAGCCTGTCGCTGGCCGACCAGGTTGCCATAGAACTGCGCGAAGACATCATCGGCGGCCGCCTGCTGCCCGGCATGCCGCTGGTGGAGAGCGAACTGGTCAACGCCTACAACGCCTCGCGCAACACGGTGCGTGAAGCCTTGCACCACCTGGGCCGCGAAGGCCTGACCAGCTACGTGCGCAACAAAGGCGTGATCGTGCGCCGCCTCGGGGTGGAGGAAGTGCGTGACATCTTCAAGGTGCGACGCACCCTGGAGCTGCAGGCCATCGCCGCCAGCAAGCCGCTGCGCGAATACCAGTCCGACCTGATGCTCGAGTCCATCGAGGCCGCGCAACTGGCCCAGGACCGCGAGAACTGGCAAGCCTTCGGCACCCACAGCCTGCGCTTTCATCAACACATTGTCGGGCTGATGCGCAGCCCGCTGCTGGACGAGTTTTTTACCCATATTGCAGCCCAGATGCGCCTGGTGTTTTCCAACGCGCCCAGCGAGGAAACCTTCCAGAAGCCCTGGCTGGAGCGCGACCGGCAGATTCACGACTTGCTGGTTGACGGCCACAAACAAGCCGCCGGGGAAGCCCTGGCCAGCTACCTCAATGACTCCGAATCGCTGCTGCTGGACATCCTGAGCAGCATTCCAAAACCCTGAAGCGAGGACCCACCATGTACAAGGACTACCCAGCGGCCTACCAAGTCAGCAAAGGCGCTGCCTTGCAGGTCGACAAAGCTTTCTATGACCGCGTGCGCGAGTCTCGGGATGGGCGCACCCTGATCGAACAATTTGAAGTGCCGATCCGCACCGGCCGCGCCTGGAAAGTACCGGCCGGCCATGTATTCCGCGTGACCACCCCGGTGGGCCCGCAGGTCGGCGATTTCAACGTGTGGAGTGCCAACGACCCCCGCGAACGCATGTGGGCGGCGCGTACCCGCCAACTGCAAGGCGCTCACGTCACTACCTATGACCGCCTGTGGTCGAACCTGCCGTTTTTGCGGCCGATGGTCACCATCACCGATGACAGCCTGGCCGACTACGGCATCGACGAACACGGCGGGCGCCTGCACGATTTGCTCGGCACGCGCTGCGACCCTTACGTGAACAAGATGCTCACCGGCGAAGATTTCCACCACCACTGCCACTCCAACCTGACCCGCGCCGTGCTGCCCCATGGCCTGACCGAGTTCGACGTGCACGACGTGCTGAACATTTTCCAGTGCACCGGCCTCAATCACGACGACATGTACTTCATGAAAGCCTGCCCGGCCAAGCAGGGCGACTACCTGGAGTTCTTTGCCGAAATCGACCTGCTGTGTGCCCTCTCCACCTGCCCCGGTGGCGACCTGTCGCTGCCGATGTGGGGCCCGGATGCGGAAGATCCGCTGAAGGTCTGCCGCCCATTGGGCGTTGAGATCTACCGCCTCGACGACGCGCTGCTGGAAGGCTGGAAACAGCCAGAGCGCGCCGCCTATAACGGCAACCATGGTCTGTTGATTCCCAAGGCGGACTGGGAAAAGTAACGGCCGGATTGAACCCTGGGGCGCCGTGCCTCAGGTATTCTGGGCGATCCTGCGGCTGATAAAGCTGAAGGCCAGCACCACAAAAATCAACACGCCGGTGGCCACCTGCTGCCAGTAGAAATTCCAGCCGATCAACAGCAAGCCATTGGCGATGACGTTGATAAACAGCACACCCAGCAGCGTACCCGGAATATTCGCCCGGCCCTGGCGATTCAACGTGGTGCCGATAAACACCGCGCCAATCGCATTCAGCAAGAATGCATTGCCCGACAGCGGCACATAAGCGCTCACCGTCGAACTCAGCAGAATCCCCGCTACCCCGCACGCCAGCGCCGCCGCCAGCACCGTGGTGGTGACGATGCGGCGCACCAATAACCCCGAGTAAAACGCCAGCAGCGGCTGGGTGCCCTGGGCCAGCAGTTCGCGCCCCAGGCGCCCACGGGCCAGCAGCAGGCCGTAGACCACTGCCAATACCAGCACGACCAGCAACGGCAACGGCACACCCAACGGGCTGACACTTGCCAACTCCGGCTTGAAACCCTGGGCGATGTAGATCGGCTGGCCGCCGTCCGAGAGCAACTGCTGGGCACTGGTGCCGATAAACAAGGTGCCCAGGGTGGCCAGGAACGGGCTGATCCGCAGTCCCGCGATCAAGCCGGCATTGAACAGCCCTACCAGCAGCCCGGCAGCCAGCGCACCGGCAATCGCTACACCCAGCCCGTGCCCGGCGTTAAGTAACACCACAAAGCTGAAGCTGGCAAAGTCCAGCGCGGTGCCCACCGACAGGTCGATGCCACCGGCCGCCACCGCGTAGGTCATGCCGATGGCGACAATCGCCAGCAGCACGAAGTTGTTCAGCACCAGGCTTTTGAGATTACCGCCACTGAGGAACCCGGGGGCCTGCCAGGCGAACACCACGACGATGGCCACGAACACCAACGGCAACGTCAGGGGCAGCAGTGAACGCCACCCACCGCCATGAGCTTGTAGCGTTGAAACCCGACTCATGATTGCTCTCCCCGGTTCAATGCACTGGACGCCGCAACCACCAGCAGAATCAGCACGCCCTGCACACCGTTGACCCAGAAACTCGACAGGTTGAGCAACTGAAACCCGTTGATCAGAAAGCCAATCAACAGGGTCGCCAGCAAGGTGCCAGGAATGCTCGCCACCAGTCGCCGGGAGAACACCACCCCGAGAAAGGCAATCGCCACAACCGACAACAGCATGTCACCGGAACCGGTGGTGCTGCCGCTGAAAAACGCCGCTGAACACAAGGCTGCCACGGCCGCACACAACCCCGACAGCAGATAGCTGGAAAGCACATACGCCGGCACTCGAATACCGGCGGCCTCGGCGGCGTGCGGGTACTCTCCGACGGCATGCAGACGCAGTCCGTAGGCGGTGTGCTGGATCAGCAATGTCAGCACGAAGCCTGTCACCAGCAACACCCAGGCGAGCGCAGGCACGCCCAGCCAGGTCCCACCGCTGAGCAGGTCGAGCAGCGGTGAGTCAGTCGAGACCACGGTATTTTCGGTCAGGACCAGTTCCAGGCCGGCCAGTACATTCATGCTTGCCAGGGTCGCGAGCAACGGTGGCAAACGCAGTACCACCACGGCCAGGCCATTGAGCAGGCCCACCGCCAAGCCACATGCCAAGGTCAGCAGCAGGCTGGTCCAGAGGTCGAAGCTGGCGTTGTTGAGTCGGCTGAACACGGCGGCGCACAACCCCAGGTTGGCCGCCAGCGACAGGTCAAGCCCACCGGATACCACGTTGGAGCCGCCGCCGATGATCACGCAGGTCAGGCCGAAGGCAAGCACCCCCAGGATGGCCGACTGGCTGAACACATTGGCGATATTGCCCATCGACAGGAAGTTGGGTGCAGCAACGGCAAAACCTAACAGAATCGCGAGGAACACACCTGCCGAGCCACGTCGCAACAACAGCACCCATAAACGCTGGGAGAAACCAGGAGCAGCGGTTTCAAGCAGGGACATGGGCCACCTTTCGAGTCGCTGGCAAGGGTGCCGTGGCGTGAACCGCACCTGTGGCACACGCCAGCAGTTGATCACTGTCCGCTTCGCCGGCCTGGAATTCGCCGGCGATTTCACCACGGTGTAACACCAGGATGCGGTCGCAGATTCCCAGCAGCTCGGGCAAGTCCGAAGACAGCACCAGCACCACAGCGCCCTCTTCCACCAAACGCCCGATCAAGCGATAAATCTCGACTTTGGCGCCGACATCCACGCCCACGCACGGCTCGTCCAACAGGTACACCGCCGAACGGCGGCTCAGCCATTTGCCCAGGGCGACTTTCTGCTGGTTACCGCCGCTGAGTTGGCTGACGGCGGCCTGCGGCCCCGGCGCCTTGATCGCCAGTTCGTCGATCAGCCGCAGGCTTTCGGCCTGCTCCTGGCGCTGGTTGAGCAAACCCCAGCGGCTGAAACGCCCAAGCCCGGCCAGGGTCAGGTTTTCCAGCACCGAGAGCAGCGGTGAAATCCCTTGGCTGCGGCGCTCTTCCGGCACCAGGGCAATCCCTTGGGCGATGGCGTCACCGGGTGAACGCAGGCGCAACAAACGGCCTTCCAGGTGGATGCTGCCGCTGTCGGCATGCACCACGCCAAACAGGGTCTTGAGCAAGTCCTTGGCACCCGACCCGACCAGCCCGGTCAGGCCGACGATTTCGCCTCGGCGCAGCTCCAGGTCGATTTCTCGGTAGCGCCGGGCCAGGCTCAGGGAGCGCACCTGCAGCAACGGTTCACCCAGTTCGACCTGAGCCTTGGGATACATGTCCTGCACCTCACGGTTGACCATCATCCGCGCAATCTGCGCGCTGGAGGTATGCCGTGGCTCTACCACCGCCACATCACGACCATTGCGCAACACCGTCACCTCATCGCAGAGGCTGTCGATTTCCTGCAGGTAATGGGAGATATAGAGGATCGACAACCCCTGGTCCCGCAGGCGCTTGACGATCCGCAGCAGTTGGTCGACCTCACGCTTGACCAACGCCACGCTGGGCTCGTCGAACACCAGGATCTTCGGCTGGCGAATCAGCGCCCGGGTGATTTGCAGCACCTGGCGCTCGGCGCTGTTCAGCTCGCCCACCAGCGCGCCGACCGGCAGTTGCAGTTCAAAATATTCCGCCAGCAGACGATCGGCCTCGCGCTGCTGCCGGCGCCGATCCACAAACGGACCACGACGTAATTCATGCCCGAAGAACAGCGCTTCGCCCACAGTAAAACTCGCCGGCAACAACCGCTCCTGATGGATGAACTGCACGCCCAGCGCGTCCACCTGGCGCGGCGACAGCGCGGCATACGCCTGGCCGTCAATGCTCACCTGCCCCGAGTCCGCCTTGTGGATCCCCGCCAGGACCTTGATCAAGGTCGATTTGCCGGCCCCGTTCTCGCCCACCAGACCGTGAATGGTGCCGCGTTCGACTTTCAGGCTCGCATCATCCAGCGCCACGGTGGCGCCAAAACGTTTGTGCAGGTGCTGCAAGTGCAACGCGGCCATCAATCACCCCGCAGTTGCTGGACCTGCGCCAGGTTGGCCGCCGTGGTCAGCAACGTCGCGACGTGAGTTTCCTTGGGCAGGTCACGCTGCCCGGCCAGGTAACGGGCCACGTTCTGCACCGCGGTCTTGCCGATCAGCGCCGGTTGCTGGGCGACCACCGCGCCCACCGGTGAATTGGCCTGGCCCAGCAGCTCCAGCACTTCCGGCGTGCCGTCCACACCGTAGGTCTTGATCTCGGTGCGCTTGGCATCGATCAACGCCTTGCTCGCCCCCAGTTGCGGAATGTCCCACGCCGCCCAGATCGCCGAGACACTCCCGGCCGGGTACTTGTTGAGCAGTGCGGACACTTGGGAATACGCATCCTGCACGGTGTTGGGGATCACATCCCGCAGCTCCGGCTCGATGATTTCCAGTTGCGGATGATCCTTGAGTGCCAGCTTCAACTGGTCATAGCGAATCGCGCACACCGGCACGCCGTAGAAGCCATTGAACACCAGGATCTTGCCCTTGCCGCCGGCATCCTTGATCAGTTGGTCGGCCAGGACCTTGCCGGTGGCGACGTTATCCGAGGTGGTGTTGTTGAGGCTGTACTGCGAAGGCGCATCGATGGTGAACAGCGGGATGCCGGCCTTGCTGATGCGCTTGAGCCAAGGGTCGATCACGCTGAGGGTGCCGAGGGTCTGGATCACCGCATCGGGTTTCTGGGTGACCACGGTTTGCAGTTGGGTTACCAGGTTCTTGTCATTGCGCCCGGCGTCGAGGGTGATGGGCGTACCGCCGAGGCGCTTGATCTCGTCGACCTGGGCCTGGAACGCCTTTATATCGAAATAGTGACTGGTGCCGGTCATGCTCACGGCAATGCGCTTGCCGGCCAGGGACGGTACCGCGTCGTCGCCCTCGGCGGCCTGGGACAGGGCGGCGTGGCCCAGCAACAGCGCTGCGCCAAGCCAGATGAAACGGGAACGCGAGAAAAAAGTGCAAGGCATACAGGGCTCCGCTGAGCGACGGGTGAAAGGGTTCACCTGTGTATTGCAGAGCCCATGCCATAAATTATTTTCAATAAAATCAATGCGATAAAAACAACGGGCGATGTTGTGCTGTCTCGAGCAAACCACAACTGTCCGACCGCTGTTGCACAGCCAACAGTTGCACGCCCCCCAGGACCATCGCGCGCTGCACGATCATTCAATATCCGGCCGGCCGTTGGGCCTAACTTAAGGCTCCAATGTCCTGAAACCCTGGAACCTACAATGCCTGCTAGCCAAGCTTCGACGAATTACGCTTCGATCAACTTCGCCCAGAAGTACGCCCTGTTCAGCGAGCAATGGGCGCCCAAGGTCGTCGCGCAGATGAACGACTACCAGTTCAAGGTGGTAAAGATTGAAGGTGACTTTATCTGGCACGACCATGCCGACACCGATGAAACCTTTATTGTCCTGGAAGGCACCCTGCGCATCGACTTCCGCGACGGCGCCGTGACCATCGAGCAAGGGGAAATGTATGTGGTGCCCAAGGGCGTCGAGCACAAGCCGCACGCCTTGGGTGAGGTGAAGCTGCTGTTGATCGAGCCCTGCGGTGTGTTGAACACCGGCGCCGAAGGGGGTGAGCGCACGGCGATCAACGACGTGTGGATTTAGCACCGACCGGCGTTGCCTGTTTGGGCTAGTCTTCACATCACTGTTTCTCCAGGCCAGGAGCACGCGTGATGAACAGGCAGCTCAAGAAAACCTCAGCCCTCGTGATGACCCTGATGGCGTTGGCGGGCAACGCCTACGCCGGCACTGCCGCCTGCCCGCCCACCGATGCCCTTAAAGACGCGTTCAAAAAGACGCCGACCGGGGAAGTGGTCGCTTACACCGCGTCCGGCCCGGGCGGCCAGCAATGGACCGGGCAAAACCCTCTGACAGAGCAGAAGGAGCTGCACCAGGTCCAGTTTGAAAAGGCGGTGATCCAAAGCAGCCAGGGTCAGTCGTCCGTGACATGCCACTACCTGGACCAGAACCATGAGCACGTGAGCATGACCCTGAAAAACCCGGTGGATGCCAAGCCGGTCGGCAGCGCATGGGCAGGCAACGAATGCACGGCAACCAACCCGGCGCTCTGCACCTTTGAATAGCAAGCACGCCAGACAGTTTATGGGACATGCTGTTCCTTGCATCTTGCGCAACAGTCCTTTGTCATCAATCGCATTGATAGCTCCCTAACGAAACCTGCATGCTAGAGGGCTCGCTTTACGCTTATATCATTCCGAATGATAGTTACCTTTGTTTCATTCGATTCGTGAGATAGCACCCTGCCGAGCATGATCCGCCCATCTTAAATACATTGGCGGATGCACCTCATGGAACAGTCACTCAAACATTTGCGCTATCCCTTGGCCATTTTGGCCGTGATGGTGATGAGCGCCTGCGGCAAAGCGCCCCAACAGGCAGCCGCCATGCCACCAAGCCACGTCAGCGTGGCCAAGGTGCTGGAACAACCGGTCAACGAATGGGACGAATTCACCGGCCGCCTCGAAGCGCCGGAAACCGTGGAGATCCGTCCGCGCGTGTCGGGCCAGATTGATCAGGTCGCCTTCACCGAGGGCGCGCTGGTCAAGAAAGGCGACCTGCTGTTCCAGATCGACCCTCGCCCATTCCAGGCTGAGGTGCGCCGCCTCGAAGCACAACTCGCACAAACCAAGGCCGCGGCCACCCGCAGCGATAACGAAGCCCAACGCGGCGAACGCCTGCGCCAGAGCAATGCGATCTCCGCCGAACTGGCCGACTCGCGCACCACCGCTGCCCAGGAAGCCCGCGCCGCCGTCGCCGGGATCCAGGCGCAGTTGGACCTGGCCAAGCTGAACCTGAGCTTCACCCGCGTCAGCTCGCCCATCAGCGGCCGTGTCAGCCGTGCCGAGATCACCGCCGGCAACCTGGTCACCGCCGATGTCACCGCGCTGACCAGCGTGGTGTCCACCGACAAGGTCTACGCCTACTTCGACGCCGATGAGCGTGTGTACCTCAAGTACACCGAACTCGCGCGCCAGGGTCGCCGTGGCGCCACTACCCCGGTGTACCTGGGCTTGTCCAATGAAGACGGCAACCCGCACCTGGGCCAGATGAACTTCGTCGACAACCAGGTCAACCCGGCCACCGGCACCATTCGTGGTCGCGCTGTGTTTGATAACAGCAAGGGCGAATACACCCCTGGCCTGTATGCCCGCTTGAAGCTGGTGGGCAGCGGCACCTACTCCGCCGTGCTGATCAGCGACGAAGCCGTGGGCACCGACCTGGGCAAGAAGTTCGTACTGGTGATGGACGGCGACAAGCCGGCCTATCGCGCCGTGGAGCTGGGGCCGAAGATCGAAGGTTTGCGCATCGTGCGCAGCGGCCTGACCAAGGACGACACGATCATCGTCAAGGGCTTGCAGCGCGTTCGCCCGGGATCGCCGGTTGCTCCGGAAACCATCCCGATGGCCAGCAAGGAAACCCTCGCCGCCTTGGCACAACAACGACAAGCGCTTGAAGCCAGCAACCTGGAGCAAGTGGCGCCGGATAAAGCCGCGCCCAAGCTCGCCAGTGTCGCGACTCCACGCGGTTAAGGGATACGACTCAAGATGAATTTTTCCAAGTTCTTCATTTCGCGGCCGATCTTCGCAGCGGTGCTGTCGCTGCTGATCCTGATCGCCGGCGCGATTTCACTGTTCCAGCTACCAATCAGTGAATACCCGGAAGTGGTGCCGCCGACCGTTGTGGTCCGTGCCAACTTCCCGGGCGCCAACCCCAAGGTCATCGGTGAAACCGTGGCCGCGCCTCTGGAGCAAGCCATCACCGGCGTCGAGAATATGCTGTACATGTCCTCGCAATCGACCGCCGACGGCAAGCTGACCCTGACCATCACCTTCGCCCTGGGCACCGACCTGGACAACGCGCAGGTGCAGGTGCAGAACCGGGTAACCCGGACTCAGCCAAAACTGCCCGAGGAAGTGACACGCATCGGTATTACCGTGGACAAGGCCTCTCCCGACCTGACCATGGTGGTGCACATCACCTCCCCCGACCAGCGCTACAACATGCTGTACCTGTCCAACTACGCGATCCTGAATATCAAGGATGAGCTGGCACGGCTGGGCGGCGTGGGTGATGTGCAGCTGTTCGGCATGGGCGACTACTCCTTGCGCGTCTGGCTTGACCCGAACAAAACCGCTTCGCGCAACCTGACCGCCACCGATGTGGTAACCGCCATTCGCGAGCAGAACCGCCAGGTGGCGGCCGGTGCCTTGGGCGCGCAACCTGCGCCGAATGACACCAGCTTCCAGTTGTCGGTCAACACCCAGGGCCGACTGGTCACTGAGGAAGAGTTCGAGAACATCGTCATCCGCGCCGGGGCTAACGGCGAAATCACGCGCCTGAAAGACATCGCGCGGGTTGAGCTGGGTTCCAGCCAGTACGCCCTGCGCTCGTTGATCGACAACCAGCCGGCCGTGGCGATCCCGATCTTCCAGCGCCCGGGCTCCAACGCCATCGACATCTCCAATGAAGTACGCGCCAAGATGGCGGAGCTGAAACAGAGCTTCCCGGAGGGCATGGATTACCGCATCGCCTACGACCCTACCGTCTTTGTGCGGGGTTCCATCGAGGCCGTGGTTCACACCTTGTTTGAAGCACTGATCCTGGTCGTGCTGGTGGTGATCCTGTTCCTGCAGACCTGGCGCGCGTCGATCATTCCACTGGTGGCAGTGCCGGTTTCGTTGATCGGTACGTTTGCGGTGATGCACCTGTTTGGCTTCTCGCTCAATGCGCTGTCGCTGTTCGGACTGGTGTTGGCGATTGGTATCGTGGTGGACGACGCCATCGTGGTGGTGGAGAACGTCGAGCGGAACATAGAGCTTGGACTGGAACCGTTCCCGGCCACCGAAAAGGCCATGAGCGAAGTGACCGGCCCGATCATCGCGACCGCGTTGGTACTGTGTGCGGTGTTCATTCCAGCGGCCTTTATCAGCGGCTTGACCGGGCAGTTCTATAAGCAGTTCGCCTTGACCATTGCGATCTCGACGGTGATTTCGGCGTTCAACTCGCTGACCCTGTCGCCCGCCCTGGCAGCGGTCTTGCTCAAAGGCCACAACGCGCCGAAAGACGGCTTCTCCAGGTTCCTCGACAAGATGCTGGGCGGCTGGTTGTTCAAACCGTTCAACCGCTTCTTCGACAAGGCCAGCCATGGTTATGTCGGCACCGTACGACGGGTGATCCGCGGCAGTGGCATCGCGCTGTTCCTGTACGCCGGCCTGATGGTCCTGACCTGGATGGGCTTTGCCCACACGCCTACCGGTTTCGTACCGGCCCAGGACAAGCAATACCTGGTGGCCTTCGCGCAATTGCCGGACGCCGCGAGCCTGGACCGCACCGAAGACGTGATCAAGCGCATGTCGGACATTGCGATGAAACAGCCGGGCGTGGAAAGCGCGATCGCCTTCCCCGGCTTGTCGATCAACGGTTTTACCAACAGCCCGAACAACGGCATCGTGTTCGTGACCTTGAAGCCGTTCGATGAGCGTAAAGACCCGAGCCTGTCTGCCGGTGCGATTGCCGGTGCACTGAACGGCAAGTACAGCAGCATCCAGGAAGCCTACATGGCGATCTTCCCTCCGCCGCCGGTACAGGGCCTGGGTACGATTGGCGGGTTCCGCCTGCAGGTCGAAGACCGTGGCAACCTGGGTTACGACGAGCTGTACAAAGAAGTGCAGAACATCATTACCAAGAGCCGTGGCGTGCCTGAGTTGTTCGGCCTGTTCACCAGCTACACGGTCAACGTGCCCCAGGTCGATGCTGCCATCGACCGCGAAAAGGCCAAGACCCATGGCGTGGCGATCAGCGACATCTTCGACACCCTGCAGATCTACCTGGGTTCGTTGTATGCCAACGACTTCAACCGCTTCGGGCGCACCTATCAGGTCAACGTGCAGGCTGAGCAACAGTTCCGCCAGGATGAAGACCAGATCGGCCAGCTGAAAGTGCGCAACAACAAAGGCGAGATGATTCCCCTGGCGACCTTCATCAAGGTCAGCGACACCTCGGGCCCTGACCGCGTGATGCACTACAACGGCTTCATCACGGCCGAGATCAACGGTAACGCCGCACCGGGCTACAGCTCCGGCCAGGCCCAGGCGGCGATCGAGAAACTGTTGAAAGACGAACTGCCCAACGGCATGACCTACGAGTGGACCGACCTGACCTATCAGCAAATCCTCTCGGGCAATACCGCGTTGTTCGTGTTCCCGCTCTGCGTACTGCTGGCGTTCCTGGTACTGGCCGCCCAATACGAAAGCTGGAGCCTGCCACTGGCGGTGATCCTGATCGTACCGATGACCCTGCTGTCAGCCATCACCGGGGTGATTATCTCCGGCGGCGACAACAACATCTTCACCCAGATCGGCCTGATCGTACTGGTGGGCCTGGCCTGTAAGAACGCGATTCTGATCGTCGAGTTCGCCAAGGATAAACAGCAGGAAGGCCTCGACCCGCTCGCTGCGGTACTGGAAGCCTGCCGTCTGCGTCTGCGGCCGATCCTGATGACCTCGTTCGCCTTCATCATGGGTGTGGTGCCTCTGGTGATGTCCAGCGGTGCCGGTGCCGAGATGCGTCACGCCATGGGTGTGGCGGTGTTCTCCGGGATGATCGGCGTGACCTTCTTCGGTCTGCTGCTGACGCCAGTGTTCTATGTACTGATCCGCCGGTTTGTTGAACGCGGTGAAGCGCGCAAAGCGGCCAAGGCCTTGAAGCTGGAGACACAGCAATGAGCGTGAAAGTATTTTTACCGAGCTTGCTGGTACTGGCGCTGAGCGCCTGTGCCGTGGGCCCGGACTATAAAACCCAGCCTCTGGAGGCGGCCAACGTAACGGCCGCCGCCGACGCCAAACAGTACGACCACGCGAAGTTCGAAGGCATCTGGTGGCAGCAGTTCGAGGACCCGACCCTTAACCAGTTGGTGACTCAATCCCTGAACGGTAACCGTGACCTGCGGGTGGCATTTGCCCGCCTGCGGGCAGCCCGGGCGATTCGTGACGACGCCGCCAATGACGTGATGCCGGTGATCACCAGCCGCGCCAGCAGCGACGTGGGCAAAGGCCAGATTCCGGGCCAGACCACTAAACGTGTCAACAGCGAGCGTTATGACCTGGGCCTGGACATGGCCTGGGAAGTGGACTTGTTCGGGCGGATCCGCCGCAACCTCGAAGCCAGCGACGCTGACCAACAGGTTGCCGAGGCCGACCTGTATCAACTGCAAGTCACCATGATTGCCGAGCTGGTGGACGCTTACGGTCAACTGCGGGGCGCGCAACTGCGCGAGAAAATCGCGGTGGCTAACCTGAAGAACCAGGAAGATTCGCGCGGCATCACGGTCAGCCTGCGGGATGCCGGTGTGGGCGATCAGCTCGATGTGGTGCGGGCCGATGCGCGGCTGGCGGCTGTAGAAGCCAGTGTGCCGCAGCTGCAGGCTGAGGAAGTGCGCGAGCGTAATCGTATCGCTACCCTCCTCGGCCAGCGTCCGGACAAGTTGACCGTGGACTTGAGCCCGAAAGATTTGCCGGCGATTGCCAAGGCCTTGCCGATTGGTGATCCGGGGCAATTGTTGCAACGTCGTCCGGACATTCTCAGTGCCGAGCGTAAGTTGGCAGCGGCCACGGCGCGGATTGGGGTGGCCAAGGCTGATCTGTTTCCGCGGGTGAGCCTCAGTGGGTTCCTCGGGTTTACCGCTGGGCGTGGTTCGCAGATTGGTTCGGCGGCGGCGAATGCGTGGTCGCTGGGTCCAAGCATTACTTGGGCGGCGTTTGACCTGGGCAGTGTGCGGGCGCGGTTGCGTGGTGCGGATGCCGAGGCGGACGGTGCTCTGGCGAGCTATGAGCAGCAGGTGTTGCTGGCGCTGGAAGAGTCGGAGAACGCCTTCAGTGATTACGGTAAACGCCAGCAGCGGTTGGTTTCGCTGATTCGTCAGAGTGAGTCGAGCCGGGCTGCTGCGGATCTGGCGGAGATTCGCTACCGCGAAGGGACGGTGGATTTCCTGGTGTTGCTGGACGCACAGCGTGAGCGTTTGGCCGCCGAGGATTCGCAGGCTCAGGCCGAGGTGGATCTGTATCGGGGGATTGTCGCGATTTACAAGGCGTTGGGGGGTGGGTGGCAGCCGAGTACCACCATTGCCAGTGCCAAGTGATTTGATTTAAAGAGCTCCTTTGGTTGGTCGCATCCAGCCAATTTTTAGCCCCGTGCCGTCATTCGGTCGCGGGGCTTTTTTTTGCTCGTTTGTGGTGGGTACATATCCGTTATTTCGGTCAGGGCTGCTATTGGTTCCGCTCTTACAGCGGCTCACTTTTGAAAAGCGCAAAAGTAAGCAAAACGCTCTTGCCCCA